>NZ_JBTLQG010000010.1:0-179623 GCF_054461535.1 Flavitalea antarctica | reverse complement strand
GGGATCGATTTATAAGGTATCACCGGTGAATTTTAAGGTGGCATATGCATTTGCAGCTGTCCCTTCCCGTTATATACTGGAGAACAGGTTATGGAAAGAAGCAACCACTCTTACATTGCATCCTTCCACCCTTGAGTGGGAAAAGTATCCATGGCAAAAATCAATTTACCATTTTACCCGGGCACTGGGTTTTGCGCATACTTCAAATCCGGATGCGGCTAAGTCGGAATTAAAAATTCTGAGCACATTGCACGACAAATTGCTGGAACAAAAAGATGGTTATAAAGCAAACCAGGTTCAGATACAGATGAAATCAGCAGAAGCCTGGATTGCCTTAAAAACGGGTAATAAGGAGGAGGCATTAACACTGATGACCGAAGCTGCGGACATGGAAGACAGAACACAGAAACATTCCGTAACCCCAGGCGAGGTATTACCGGCAAGGGAAATGTTAGGTGACCTGTTGATGGAACTTAATCAGCCAGCTAAAGCCCTGGTAGCTTACGAAGCAAGCCTGGTTGAACATCCAAACCGCTTTAATGGCCTGTATTCGGCCGGGCATGCAGCGGAATTGGCTGGCCAGCCTGCTAAACGAGATGATTACTTCAGAAAGTTGTTGAGTATTTCAGAACCTGTTAATTCCGATCGCAATGAACTTGCCATGGCGAAGCTGGCCTTAAAACATGAATCAACATTGCTCAAGGGGCGTGAATAGACTCCCGAATGCACCGGTATTCGACGATAAATTAAATGGACTGACCATGAATCTCATGATGGTTACCGTTTTCCTCCTGGCTATTTTCAGTGGAACGGGTCAAACAGTTGCCAGCTCACTTCCTCTAAATATTAATGACTCTCAGCGCTATCTTTTTTACCTCCACGGAGGTGTAGTTACCGAATTGGGTAACAATGCAATCAACAGTAGCGCGCCGGAATGGGGGCCCTACGAATATGCCAATATCTTAGATTCTTTAAAAAACGAGGGTTATCACGTTATCAGCGAGATTCGCAAAAAAGGCCTTGATAATGAGTTTTATGTCGACAAAGTTGCGCACCAGGTTGATAGCTTGTTAAGGAAACAAGTTCCGACCGACAATATTATCTTGCTCGGCGCCTCCTCGGGATGGGATATCGTGCTGAGAGTTGCTTCAAAATTAAAAAATCACGATTTGAATTTTGTAATGATGGGTGGATGTTGGCCGGACACGCACAAAGATTATAGTGCAATGGAACTGTATGGAAACTTTCTTTCCATTATAGAAAAAACCGATACGCATAAAACATGCAACATGATCTTCTCAAAAAGAAAGAGCATCAAAAGTTTTAAAGAGATCGAACTCAACACCGGTCTTAGTCATGGATTTTTTTACAAGGGGCGCAGGGTCTGGATAGAACCAATCATCGCCTGGGCGAAAACTTCACCAAAATCTTAGCTGACCGTTCAGTGCGCGCACAACGATAAAGGCGATCCCTGGCGAGCTGGTTAAGTTCCGCACCGCAAGGGCACTGCCAGCTAATACTGGCTTTCCTGCACGACTATTTTTTGATTTGCTTTCACATTTTTCTGAACCAGCTTTCCGGCATCATTAGGAAGAGTGACTTCTATGTCAACAGAACTTATTTTACCGAGACCAACATGAGCCAAAGCAGTCTGCCCGGAAGCATAACCATAACCAACACTTATATCCTGGCATGCCAGCAGCGCACCAGCCTGGCCCAATTTACCTGCCTGGTATATCCTGATCTTCGATCCGATCCCCATACGGTTTACCTTCCTGGTACCTTTTACCTGGATTTTCAACCAGTTACCGCCTTTTGTTTCGTTGTGCAGGAGCATAGAAGGTAGTTCGGGCCACCAGCTTGGAAGAAACATGTCGAGCCTGCCATCATTATCATAATCCCCTGTCGGCCCGGCCGCCGAGTATATGATCTTTCTTTCTTTCAAAACTTTTGCAAAAAATACCCCGGTTTGACCCTTCAGACCTTTATCCTCCGCAGTAGGGAAATCATTTACCGCCATTGTTTCCTCTGCGAACCTGGGCACTCCGTTTACCTGGCTCGTTTGCCTGAATATGAGAGGATAAACCCTCCCTCCTTTGAATTTCACAACGCTTGTGTATATATCCGGTAGCCCATCATTGTCAAAATCCTGGATCTCCACATGAGGTGCTTTTAAAGGAATAGGATTCAGGCCGGCAGACTTAGTGACTTCTTCAAATGAAGGGTTGCCGTCCTTCAGCCTGTTAATAAATAGCCTGAGCGGTTGGGGACTCGCCCATGGTTCTTCGAAATGGGGTCCAAGAACAATGTCAGTGAATCCATCCCTGTTTACATCCCCCAGGCTCACCCCACATACCATATTGTCACCGCCTGATCCCGGCCATTGAAATAATTTATTCGTTGCAGCTGATTCACGAAAGCGACCTTTTTTATCATTTAAAAAAAGCAGGTTGCCACCATCATTTGAAGCAATAAAGAGGTCGGGCCAGCTATCATTGTTCAGGTCAGCGGAAGCAACGCCGTACCCGGGGATTCCTGCAGGCAACCCTGCAGAAGCTGTCACATCTTCAAATTTTAGTTTCCCCTTGTTTTTGAATAGTCTTGAACTTCGGGTAGGGGAGCCATTATATCCTTTCAGCGGGTCCTCGCCGGCCAGTATGTCTGGTAGTCCATCCCCGTTATAGTCAAGTATGGTAACACTCCGGCCACCAAATGATTTCGGGCAGGCCGCATTATCTGCCGATATATTCCTGAACACTCCTTGTCCCGTGTTTTCGAATAAAGAGTTGCCCTGTACTTTTTTGTCTTCCTGTGGCATACTCCCGATATAGATATCAAGGTCGCCATCATTGTCAAGATCTGCGAATACGATTCCCGTTGTTCTGCTTGACAGATTTAATGATGTTTGTTGATCCTTGCTGAACCTTCCGTTTTTGTTCCGGAACAGCATGTTGCGCTTACCATCCTTGTCAAATGTCCCGATATACAGATCGATCCATCCATCACCATCTGCATCGCCCCAGGCTGCACCGTGACCGTATATTCCTACTGCTCCAGGCAATATTCCGGCACTGGTTGTTGCATCCCTGAATACGAATGGATTGTTGCCCGTCTGGGCGCACGCTGATGTGAGCAGGGTGCTGAATATGATGATCAGTGGTGAAACAAGGCCAACACTGATCGAAGAAGATGATGCCATAATTGTGTCGCCACTTTAGATGTTTATAGAAATAAATGCCGGTTAATTCTAGCAAAGGCCTTCAACACAGAAACAAGATATCTTTGTTCAAGATATGAAATACTAATGTCTCCGTTTATGATTTAATCACGGGTAACGATTTAATAAAATTAATAATCGTAAGTTTAATCTGCCTGGAAATTGATAGAATTTATACAATCACAACAGCGCATGAAAAAAATAAAGCTATTAATATTAGTCGTTTCTTCCTTTCCTGTAGGGATCGTTTATGCTCAACAAGCCGGAGATGCAAAACCACAACAAAAGAAATCGGCGGAACAGCAATACCTGGTCAGTAAAAAAGACACTCGGTATTCGCTTACATGGCCACCGGCTCTGCCAGGTGGGAAAACGGTAGTAACAGACAACTCGGCGCAATTTTTAGCAAAGCCGGGAAATGTGAAACTTTCCGAAGGAGTCACCATCGCCAAAACTGCCCCCGAGATCGATTTTCTGTATTTACCCGGCCAGACCTTTCCCGCCAAGTTATGGTCCGTCTGGGGCGATGGATCAACCTATGGCTCCAAATATTATACAAGTATAGGTGATCATGATGCACCTCGCGGAGAAGGGCAAATCTATGAATACGATTCAAAAACGAAGAAAGTACGTTTGTTGATGAACGTTAGGAAGTTTTTAGAGGAGTCCGGTCGGTTGCCGGCAGGTATGGATTATATCCCGGGTAAGGTACATGGCCGGGTAGACCGGGGTTCAGACGGCTGGGTATATTTCTCCACCCACAGGGGATCGACTAATGATAACACAACGGATGCACGCGGTTACAAGGGGGATCATATTTACAGGGTTGATCCGGTGAGCGGGAAAAAAGAGATCGTCGTTTCTTACCCTATGCCAAAACACACTATACCGGCGTCTGTTCTCGATCCCCGGCGCATGATATTTTATGGTGGCACCAACCCTGGCAATGACGCAGAAAATAAAGAAGTGTGGTTTATTGCCTATGACGTGAAAAATAAAAAAATGCTGAAGAAAGCGCCTCATGGATTTGACCGCTACGCTATTTTCGCTGCAGGCTCGGGATGCGTATATTGGAAACCGTTAGCAGCTGAAAAACAGCCAACAAAAGGGCAGGACCTTCGGGGTTATAAATATGATCCCAAAACAAATAACATAACAAGAGTACAGGAAGTTCCCGTAGTTCGTGCCTGTACCGAGGAGACCAAATCCGGGATTGTATACGGATTCACGCAGGACAATAATGATTTATGGGCCTTTGATACCCGTAAAGAAAAGCTAACAACTATAGGGCCTGCTATGGTTGCGGTTCACAGCTATGTTACCTCTGTAGATCTTGATCCCGTTACTGAAAGATATGTTTATTATATACCCGGTGCTCATGGTGGAGCAGAGATAGATGGAACACCGGTTGTACAATACGATCTCAAAACTAAAAAGCGAAAGGTCATTGCGTTTCTCAGCAGTTTTTACAAACAAAAATATCAGTATACGCCTGATGGAACCTTTAGCAGTGCAATCAGTCCTGATGGCAGTATTCTGTATATCACCTGGAACGGGATGCGGCCCTCACCGGCCAAAGGTTGGAATACAACATCGTTGATGGCTATACATATACCTCAGTCAGAAAGATTACCATAATAAAACAGATTACCATAATAAAACGACAGACCATGAAATTACCAGATACTTCAAAAATGATTGTTCTCCGGATCATCGTTTTCATATTCTGCATCGTTTATATCCCCGGTGAGGGACGTGCACAGTCCCAGGCAATGAAAGCGACGAAATCAAATAGTTCAGTTAACCGCTATCTGTATGTGGCCGTGCCGGGTATCAGGAACTATCTTGGATATGGTGGCCATGGCCTCCTTGTATTTGACATCCTTAACAATCATCGTTTTGTTAAACGGATCAGAACCCAGGGGCTGGACAAAGATGGAATCCCTTCTAATGTTAAGGGAATTGCCGTCAGTTTAAGCCTCAACAGCATTTTTATCAGCACCCTCGATAAGCTGCAACGTATTGATCTCAATACTGAAAAGATCATCTGGGAAAAAAGCTATGAGGGTGGTACAGACAGGATGTCCATCTCACCTGGCGGTAAGATCATGTATCTCCCTTCACTTGAAAAAACTTTCTGGAACGTCGTTGACTGCGAAACAGGGGAGATCATTGCACCCAGGATCGAAGTGGTGCGTCGTGCCCACAATACTTTGTACGGGCCATCGGGATCACAGGTATACCTGGCTGATATTGCTTCACCCCTGTTGCACGTTGCAGACAATAAAACTCATAAGGTTGTAAAGAAAGTCGGGCCGTTTGGAAACGGTATCCGTCCTTTCACGATTAATAGCGCAGAATCACTGGTATTCGTTACGGTAGACAGCTTGCTTGGTTTTGAAGTTGGTGATCTGAAGACCGGTAAGAAGCTGGCAAGGATCGTTGTAGAAGGATGGAACATGGGACCGGTAAGAAGACATGGCAATCCAAGTCATGGGATCGGGTTGACGCCGGATGAGAAAGAACTCTGGGTTTGTGATGGATTTAATATGAGGTTACATGTGTTCAGCGCGATCCCTCCATACCAGCAACTGACTACGATTCCTTTACAGGACATGCCAGGCTGGGTAACCTTTAGTCTTGATGGAAAATATGCCTATCCTTCCAGCGGGGAAGTGATCGACGTAAAGACCAGGAAAATCCTGTACACCTTGCAGGATGAATTTTACAATAATGTGTCAAGTGAAAAGATGCTCGAGATTCAGATAAAAAACGGCAAAGCGATAAAGATTGCTGACCAGTTCGGAATTGGTCGCGCTATAAACACCAAATCAAACGCTACCGCCAGCAAATGATGCTTTTTGAATTTGAGGGAAACATATTTCATTACATAGAAACCGCAGGCCGCCGGATTAAGGAAAAATTCTACATTTGAAGAAAATTTCTATATGAAAAAGTTAGCACTCTTCATTGTAATGGCCTCTTTAATAGGTGTCAGTTGTCAGGATGAGAAAGCAGCTGATCCTATAGGTGCGGCACCATCAGATAGTGCGGGCACTGCTAAATCCAAAACCGAGGCCGCCTGGATACCGGTTGATTCCGCAACTGAAATGAAAGCCTGGATGGAATATGCTACCCCGGGTGAAGCCCACAAAACAATTGCCAAAACATCGGGAAACTGGGTAGGTGAGAGCACAAGCTGGATGGCAAATGGTGCTCCACCGATGAAAAGCAAGTCTACCATGGAAAGCAAAATGATCCTGGACGGGCGTTACCAGCTTTCAACGTTTAAAGGGGATATGATGGGTATGCCATTCCAGGGAATGTCTATCGGAGGTTATGACAATAGTAAAAAGAAATACTTTACTACCTGGATCGACAATATGGGAACCGGTATCCTGAAATTGGAAGGAGACATGGATGAAGCTACCAGGAAAATTACCTATACCGGCAAGATGACAAACCCGGCCAACGGTCTTGAATGTGACATGAGAGAGGTGTACACCATGATCGATGACAACAACGGTCTTATGGAATTGTACGGCCCTGATTCAAAAACGGGTAAGGAATACAAGACTATGGAGATAAAGCTTACCCGAAAGAAGTAAATAGCCGGGTTAATAACGGCTAAACCGAAAAAACCAGATTGGTCCCGTTGTGTATCATTCCTTCCCCATGCAAACTAAAATTTCCACATTTGGCATCCGCTTCATTGCCAAATAACACTCTTTTGCCCGAGCATAATATTTATTGTTATAGATCAACTTTAACTCTAAAAATAAATTTATGGCAAAGTTTCTTACAGGTGTACTCGCCGGAATCGCAATAGGTGTGCTTATGGCTCCGGACAAGGGATCGAGAACAAGACAAAAAATAACTGATGCATTGAACGACCTGGTAGGTGAAGCCAAGGATCAAATGAATGCAGCTGGCATGCAGTCAGGCGACTCTTACGGAGGATCAGATGATTATAACCGGGACGTTGACCGACCGGTGGCCAAGATCAGCACCGACTTTTAGAAAAGGCAAAACCGGTTCCTGGCTTGCATCTTACTTTGTATTTCAAAATGGATTTTCGTCAGGAATAAGTTGCCATACTTCTGATTTTATTCGGTCCTTCAGGACCAAAGGATAGATTTGATCTTTCCATGAGGAGAGATTAAGTCTGTCCTGTTTTTATTTTATCAATACTTTGTGTGTCCAGCGCAGTCGCATCCGGCCAAACTTTTAATTTCCATTATCATCGATCACTTTTACTTTCCATTATCACCCTTCAACCACGTGATATCAATACTCAACTATTCATAAAAGCTGCTACCTGGCATGGTGATCCCGATGAAGCGGAGAGATTGCTTACCATTGAGCCTGGCTTAGCTACTGCTGATATATTTACCGCGGCAGTAACCGGCAACGTCGCCGCTGTTCAGCGATTTATTGAAGAAGACCCGGGTAATGCAAAGATTACAGGTGAACCGTACGGAGGTACCGCATTGGTTTATCTCTGCATGTCGAAATTTCTTCGTTTTCAGAAGCAACACAATGAAGATTTTATCCTGGCAGCATCTGTTTTACTTGAAGCCGGTGCGGACCCTAATGCAGGCTTTTGGACAATTGGCGAATTTCCAGAGTTCCAGACAGCGTTATATGGAGCAGCAGGAATTGCACACAATGCCAGGCTTACCTCGCTGCTCCTGAAATATGGCGCCGATCCAAATGATGGTGAAGTAACGTATCATGCTCCCGAAACCAATGACCCGGAAGTTCTCAGGGCGCTTGTAGAAACCGGTAAGCTTAAGCCACAAAGCCTCTCGTTGATGCTCATACGAAAACATGACTGGCACGATACAGCAGGGATAGAATATCTGCTGCAACATAGAGCCGATCCAAATGTTCCCTGGGGTAAAGACACATATGCGCTGCATCATGCTTTGTCCAGAAGTAATTCACTGGAGGCAATTGAACTGTTGCTAAAACATGGTGCAGATGCGGGAATTACCAGGGACGGTCAAAATGCCGTTATTCATGCAGCAAGAGAAGGACGAGGCGATGTATTGGCTTTGTTCCGCGATTATGAAATTTCTTTCGAACTCACAGGTGTAGATAAACTCATCAGTGCTTGTGCTGAAGGAAATTCCGATGCAGTTAAATCGATTATCAATCAGTCCCCTGAATACCTGGATGAGCTGAAAAGTCTTGGTGGTGAATTACTGGCAAGATTTACGTTGAATGGTAATGCGCCTGGAGTCAAACAATTACTGCAAATTGGCATTGATATTAATGCACCTTACATGCAGGGAGATGCTTATTTCGGCATTCCAAAAAGCAGCCAGGCAATCCATGTGGCTGCCTGGCTGGGTCGGCCATATATGGTAGAGCTATTGATTGAGCATGGGGCTCATACTGACCAGCCCGATAACAATGGTTTAACACCTCTCGCTCTTGCTATCCGGGCCTGCACTCATTCATATTGGACCGAAAGACGATCTCCTGACTCAGTCGCCGCTCTGCTCAAAGCAGGTGCCTCATTGAAGAATATCAGTTATCCGACCGGTTATGCAGCCGTTGATAAACTTCTTCATACAGTTACTTAATTAATTTGGTTGAATATATTCTCTCCCCTTTCTGATTGCTTACAACCATGATGTAATTACCGGGCAATAATGAAGAGGCGAATTTGATTGACCGGCTATTGAAGCCCTTATTTACAGCAAAACGTTCCTGTTGAATTCCTGCGCCCATAGCATTGAAGTATTGAACCAGGTAAGTCTCATTGTTGCTGGCATAAATTTGCAGTTGCATATCACTGTTGATAAATGTGCTGTGAATAAAGCGTTGCTTTGTAGTCTGCGTTGCGCTTACGTGTATTATCCGGGAATATTCAGCGGATCCCTTTATAGTAATTTCTTTCAGACGATAAACTACATCACCCCCGTTCCCGGAATTGTCCTTCACCAGATAGTGGTTCGTATTGGCAGATTCACCAGGTTTCACCGACTGCAGGTCGGCCCATTTCTGTCCATCTGTACTTCTCTGAACGATATATTGTTGAAGATGATTTTCGTTTGTCGCGCTCCAGCGCACTTCATTGTATCCGTTTACCGCATTAGCTGTGAATGAAAGGATTTTTGCAGGTAGCACCATGAACGTCGACTGATCGAAAAATGGTTTGAAGTAAATGCAGGTCTGACGTATCTGTTCTGCACCCCAGGTTGAAACCGCGCCGTTGCGGTATAGCAATGTAGAAATGTTAACGAAGTTCATCTGGAACATCGCCTCATGGTGTGCGGAATCAATAAGCGGTATATTATACACCGTTGATATCGCCTTGCTTCTTATTCCGTCAAAAGAAATATTTAGAATGGTTGCCGGGTCAACAGCTATACTTCCCGGCGTTGCAGCTTCTATAAATTCCTGCAGATGTGCTCCGTCGCCATCTACATCCACACCTGTGACTGCAAGGCATGCGAGCGCTGTATCAGTGTTGGTGCCACCTATCTTGAACGTGATCTTCCAATCCAGGTAAGAAGTGTCATTTGGTGCTGCACCAACATAAGGTTGAAATGCATCATAATAGCCAATACCTGCGCTATCGTCAATATTATATAATGTGGCTCCTCCATATATGCCTGCAATTTCAATATGCGCATCCACTCCTGGTATTACTTCGGCAAAGAGGTAGACGGCACCAACCTGTCCATTGGTACCTGTAATAAGAACCGGACTATGAAACTTGAGGGTCGGAGCGCTACACTGTGCTTTTAGCCCCGTTGAAAAGAAGCCGGCAATTAACATCACGATAAGTGAGAAGACAAATTTTCGGGTTTCGGGTAGATTTGTTTTCATAATAATGATTCAGACCAACATAATTTCAACTTTGACACCGGAAATTAATGACGTGGCCGTCAACATATTAATCAAACATTAAATGCGAAACCATTCCCAAAACAGGAAACAATCTCCAAAAAAGGGCTGTAAACGGGCAGTCTTGACATTGCCCGGGCCCCATACATGG
Source organism: Flavitalea antarctica (assembly GCF_054461535.1). NCBI lineage: Bacteria > Pseudomonadati > Bacteroidota > Chitinophagia > Chitinophagales > Chitinophagaceae > Flavitalea > Flavitalea antarctica. The sequence continues at coordinate 169,394 of NZ_JBTLQG010000010.1, read as the reverse complement.
CAGTGTGGCCTGAGAATGTTTATTGATCCGGTTCACCCGTCTCAGCGATCCTGACCAGGTAACCATTGATATCTTTGAATGAAAACTCCATCAACCCATATGAATAGTATTGCAATTCCTTGTCAATATGGATATTCTTCGCCTGGTATTCCCCATAGATGTCTTTGATATTTTCTACGAACCACATAAGATTTAGGGAGTGGCCGGTATCATTGATCTTTTGCAGATGTTCGGGATCTTCCACAAACAGTAAACGGAGACTATCCCTTCTTAAGCCACCATCAGTGTCGCCTTCTCTCCATTCGTCATAGAATCCGAGAACGGTGGTATAATAATTCAGGGTTTCAGTCAGATTTTTGACGGGCAAATGAACCCCGGCGTGATCAAAACGCCCGGCGTTGGTATTGATTACTGCGCTCATAAACCATGATTACTTTTCAAAGATTAGCGTTGAGACAAAGATATTTATTGTTCAGCAAGCCACGGTTCATCCGGAATGGCACGTACGTAAAAATAGATCTTAAATCAGACTGGCCCCAGAAAACGGGGAAATTTTGTCCCCCAAACACCTCCCTGAGCCTTATACAGATAGAGCACAGAATTTGAAGAGAATATAACATTCACTAAAATTCTCAACTCATTATGGCAAAGTCAAGTATAAAAAAAAGTACGTCGAAATCGACTACTTCCGATCCCACAAAAGTAAATGCATCATTTGCAACAGCAGAGCAGGACTCCTTACAGCCTGCAAGAGACAACGCTTCGAAATATCAGCCTTCTGAAAATACTGATGTGGATGAGCTTCCGCTGGATGCCGCAGATGGTTTACGAAAACTGTTCACTGATAACATCAAAGATCTTTACTGGGCAGAAAATCATCTTGTCAAGGCGCTTCCAAAGATGGCAAAAGCCGCTTCTTCGGCTGCATTACAGGATGCCATCCTGAATCACCTGGATGAAACAAAAACCCATGTTCAAAGGCTGGAACAGGTTTTCGAATTACTTGGAAAATCTCCCCAGGCAAAAAAATGCGATGCTATGGAAGGTTTAACAATGGAAGGTGAAGGCATCATTGAAACTACTGACAGCGGTACGCCCGCGCGAAACCTGGGAATTGTGATGGCCTCTCAGAAAGTAGAACATTACGAAATAGCTTCTTATACCGGCATGATAAAGCTGGCCAACAAACTCGGTCTTGCTGACGTTGCAGGTATCTTGTCTGAAACGCTGGCGGAAGAAGAAAATTCAGACGCTAAACTGTCGGAGATCAGTGAGGCTGATCTTGCAGGAGTAGCTTAACAACATCGGATTAATAATATGCGTTACCCAGGTCCCTGAGTTTGATCTGTCAGTAACGTATTAACCATAATACAAGCCTATAATTAAAATTCAGACATGAAAGACTTTAAAGGAGACGAAAACATTGAAAATAAAAAGACTGAAAGTCTGAAACCCCACACAGCGAATTCCTTTGGCGAGTTTCTGACTACCAACCAGGGCGTACGGGTAAACGATGACCAGAACTCGCTCAAAGCCGGTGAGCGTGGCCCAAGCCTTTTGGAAGATTTTATCCTCCGGGAGAAAATCACTCACTTCGATCATGAACGCATCCCTGAGCGTGTGGTGCATGCACGTGGATCAGCTGCTCACGGCGTATTCAAGGTAAATGAGGATCTGAGCCGTTATACAAAAGCAAAATTTTTAACGGATACCAGTGCTGAAACGCCGGTGTTCGTGAGGTTTTCAACGGTAGCAGGCTCGAGGGGTTCTACTGATCTTGCCCGTGACGTAAGAGGGTTCGCAGTTAAATTTTATACCGAAGAAGGAAACTTTGATCTCGTAGGCAATAACATGCCGGTGTTTTTTATCCAGGACGCTATTAAGTTTCCTGACCTTGTTCATGCGGTAAAACCGGAACCGCATAACGAGATACCACAGGCGGCTTCTGCACACGATACCTTCTGGGACTTCATCGGGCAGACTCCCGAGTCCGCTCATATGATCATGTGGGTGATGAGCGACCGTGCTATTCCGAGAAGCTATCGAATGATGGAGGGATTTGGCGTGCATACCTTCCGCTTGATAAATGAAGAAGATAAATCTGTTTTTGTGAAGTTTCATTGGAAGCCGGTACTTGGTGTTCATGCTGTAGCCTGGGATGAAGCCCAGAACATATCAGGAAAGGACCCGGATTTTCATCGACGTGATCTTTGGGAAGCGATAGAAAATGGTGATTTTCCTCAATGGCAGCTGGGGCTTCAAATAGTTCCGGAAGAGGATGAACATAAGTTTGAATTTGATCTCCTTGATCCAACGAAGATCATCCCTGAAGAATTAGTGCCTGTTATTCCTGTAGGAACAATGACTCTCAATCGTAACCCCGATAATTTCTTCGCGGAGACTGAACAGGTAGCTTTCCATATCGGGCATGTAGTGCCGGGTATTGACTTCACCAATGATCCGCTGTTGCAAGGCCGGTTGTTCTCCTACACAGATACCCAGTTAATAAGGCTTGGAGGTCCTAACTTTCACGAAATCCCCATCAACCGCCCGATAGCTCCCATCAACAACAATCAACGCGATGGATATATGCGGCAAACGATAAACAAGGGAAAAACAGCACATAGTCCAAACGGCATGGCCGGCAATTCACCTATGCAGGCGAAGAAAAGTGAGGGTGGATTTACGAGTTATCCCGAGCGTATCGATGCGCGAAAGATCCGCAACAGGAGCCAAAGTTTTTTCGATCATTTCAGCCAGGCAAAGTTGTTTTTTAACAGCCAGAGTGATCCTGAAAAAAATCATATCATCGACGCATTATCATTTGAACTTGGCAAGGTAGAGACTTTGTTTATCCGTGAGCGCGTGTTGTTCCTGCTGTCACAGATTGATGAGAGCCTGGCTGCTGAAGTGGCCTATAATATTGGCATGCATGTTCCAAAATCACTGTCAATACCATTAAATCAAACCGTTCCTGCAGATGCTGATCCGGAAGAATACCGGTCAGTGGTAAAAGAAGGCTCGCTGGCGAGAAGCAAGGCATTAAGTATGGCGGAGACCGTAAAAGATTCTATCAAAACCCGGAAGGTAGCTATCCTTGCCTGCGATGGTGTAAATGAAAACAGCCTTAAAACTGTTCAGGAAGCGATCAAGGCTGAAGGAGGATTGGTGGATATCATCGCCCCGCGTTATGGCTTTATTGCAGGTATAAATTCAGATACACCGATACCCGTGTCCAAGAGCCTGCTAACAAGTGCTTCTGTGTTCTATGATGCAGTGTATGTTCCAGGTGGTACAAATAGTGTCGCTACACTTGAGGCGGACGCCGATGCCGTACATTTCCTGAACGAAGCTTTTAAACATTGCAAAGCTATAGCGGCGGATGCTGATGCATTGCAGGTATTACAGGCTACTTATTTTGGAAGAAAATTACCAGAGAGAAATGATGATGAAACCATCTTGCAGGAAGGTATCATCGTTGGAAGCGATGCAACCAAACTGAGCAAACAATTTATTGAAGCGATTAAACAGCATCGTTTCTGGGAAAGAGAAAAACCAAGGAAGGTGCCGGCCTGATAAAAGTGACATCAATTCCTCACATCAAACAGGTAAGCTGATTAAGTGAACACAAAAAGATAAGGTTGATGAGTTGAAGTCAATAAACTGGCTGAATTAAGCCCATGAGTGCTGAGTGAGTTATAGGTTCCGGTCGCGTGTTAAACCTACCGGTTCGGTGATAACTTGCTCATCACTCATTTTTGTTAATACTCCTGACTACAGATCACTCAATGCCTGATCCCCATCAGCATTATTGAGCACTTGTCTGAAAAATCTCCGGATATTTTCTTATGAAATATACCGGTGTACAACTCCAGGCATGGCAATAACTGTTTACCAGGAAGGAGTTATAAGGGGAAGTGAAGTCATTTTTTGGATCATAAACTTCCCAAAAGGTATCAGCACCTTTATCGATCATGCCTCCCCAATACGTAGTGACAATATCTTTCGCTTCAGCGTTCAGTCCGGACATTATCATCGCTTCCACCACATAGTGGTATAAATAAGGTCCGCCGGGATACACGACATCTGTTTTCTGAAGCAGGGTTTTGAACGCGCGTGCCCCTTCTGATTTTGTAGTGACTCCGCTGAGAACCATCCAGGCCTGTGATGCATATGAAATCTGTTTGTTCTTACCACTCACAAAGAGTCCCTGCTTTGTGTCATATAAGTTTTTACGTGCTGCTTTGGTCAGTTTCTCAGCTAAGGCGGGTAATTCTGCTACTTCCTTTTCCTTCCCAAGCATGCGCGCCAGTTCATATGTGTTTTTGAATGCCCATATCACACAGCCCTGTAATGCGGCCTGCTTATCCAATCCATCCTTCCAGTCGAAAAACACCCACCATTCTTTTCCCGCAAGTTCATAATCAACCATACCATCATCACGGATATATTTTTTTGGAATCTGGATCTGGACCTTTGCTACTTCCCAAAGATCATTGGCCGTCGCTTTGTCGCCGGTTTCAACGAGATATTCTTTTAGTACAGTATTATAGATGAGGGCATAATCAAACAAGGGATTATTTTGCGCATGCGGCAGGGGTCGTTCAAACACATTGGATGGGGCCACACCATTCTCATAGCTTAACCCCGCGAGCAGGTAAAGACAATGTTTGGTAAGGCTGTCGTTTTTGTAAGAATACCTGTTAGCCAAAGATTCCAGGTAAAGGTCGCCGATCCAAAGTCTCCTGTCGCGCTTGGGTCCGTCTTCATACACTGTCTGCATGCATTCTTTCAACGTCCTGAGCCCGGCCTGGTCAATCTTTTTAATTAATTCTGAAGTGCCGGCAGCCAGGGGAGGAGGTTGCTGCCGGGCTGAAGTTGTAGCCCTGAGACTGAGATCTGCGATTTTAAAATCGGAATAAGTTGAGCTTCCCAACACTTCTATTTTTACATACCGGAAGGCCACGCGCCGGGGAATCGTAATTGTTGAAGGTACTTCGGATATTGTGACGATCTCATCCTGCAGCCATGCCCGGCTAAGTCCACCCTTATACGGATCGAATGGTAACACGGCTTCCGCCGGAACTTCGGCGAAGGTAAATTTCAAGCGAAGCGCTGCATCCGCAACAGCTCTGAGATCTTCAATTTTGAATGTAACAAATCCGGTCAGGTGTTCGCCGAAGTCAAGGATAATTCCTGACTGACTTTTCATTGACTTTACATAAAAGCTGTCGACGTTACTCCTGCTGCTTACTTTGAACCCCTGGAACGACTTGTCATCCTTGGTAATGGTTACTATTCCGATTGCACGTTTTTCAGTCGCAACCAATGTTGGCTGTGATGCTGCTGCTATTTCCAGCCATTTGGTTCTTTTGTTATTATAGATGTCCTGCGCTGAAGTGCCCCTACAAATAAACGATAGCGCAAGAATGCAAGCGATATACTGTCTTCTCATAATGGTCGTTGGTTTATTGATAGTCCGGAAGTCGATAATTCAGTTTTAAGTTAGGGATTAATAACGGGTTTTAATTTGCAGCTATTGACTTATTTACCCGCTTTTCCCGATTCGGGAAACTGTACACCTTACAGCCTTCAAGCCGCGGTAAAGAAAGTGTAAACCAGCCGGGAGACGTGGAAATACATTATTATTTTCGGTTATTCAAAACTGTTATAGGATGTTGCTAACGTGAACCGCTGAATTTATTGTGGCAAAATCTCTTTTAACAAAAATAATTATTCTCGTTTCCTGCAACCACTTGCATTTTACATAATCGCATTGTACTTTGATGCCGTGAACGCTCTCTAATGGGTAGTTAAAAAACCACAACTTATGAACTGGATTGGAAAACTTACGCTGGTAATGGCGATGGGAATCGTATTGACCTCATGCAAAAAAAAGACGCAGCTTAATGCCCGTGAAGAACAGCTGCAGAACGAGACAACTAAACCATTGCTTGCGAATGAAATAATTGAGCAGGAAGGTATAAGGTTCACGTTGAATTATGTGCAGGCGGACGCACAGATCGCCCTGAAGCTTTATAAAGGCAACAACCTGGAAGTAGCCCCTGAGCCGTTTGCAGAAAACCAGCCATACGTTAATTATTCCGTTCGCGCCGACCAACTGCTCGAAAACACCGATTATTACCTTGTAGCTGAATTTAAATCAATAACCAACAACGGATCATTTGATTTATCACTGGTAGGTTTTACAGATCTTACTACCAGTAAGACCTTCGTTGTCAAAGGCATCACTTTCACCAAAACGCAGAGCCAGACTCCGAAGGCTTACATAAAAATTCATAAGGGCATACAAAAGTTCAGCTTCTATGTCCTTTAATCATGAATGGTATTGCCGGAATTTTTGATAAATGTTTGCCCAATTCCCGAAGGGTTAGCTAAGCTCTTTTCCGTTTCACGCTGCAACCGAGTGCTTTTGTAGAAGCTGTTGCAGGTGTCTTACCTGTCGATATGGCCTGTATCGCCTGGTCCAGGTAGTTGGTCCGGCTGCTGTTAGTCTGCTCGGGATCGTTATCGATGGCACCGGTATATACTACCGTGTGTACATTGTTTTTCTTCTCAACAAGAAAAATATGCGGGGTGACTCTTGCACCGTAAGCATTGGTCGTTACCTGGCCCTTATCATACAGGTAAGGGAAAGAATAATTCCTGTTTTTTGCCCGTTCCTTCATTGCCTCGAAATTATCACCTTTAGCCACCTCAGGATCATTAGGATTGATTGCAATCACCGGGTAGCCGAGTGGAGCATATTTTTTATTGAGGTCTGCTATACGCTGCTCATACGCCTGTGCCACTGGGCAGGTGTTGCAGGTGAATGCCACGATAAAGCCTTTAGCTTCCGGATAATCTGCAAAAGAAACCGTCTTCCCGGTAACGTCCGGCAAACTGATCGCGGGAGCGGGTGTTCCGGGAGTAATTGTGTTGATCTGTGATGTTGCAACCATGCAACTCACCGTTAGTAATGCTAAAAGAAAATATTTCATAACTCTTGAATTTTTTGATATTCAGCTTCCAATTCCTCATAGGTAAATTCTTTTTCAAAAAACCTGCGCTTACTTTTATAGATAATTATCGTAGCAGGCAGAGCCCCGGACCACGCCTCATCCACACGTTCAATATAATCCTGCTGGTTTGTTTCGTCGAACAAAAATACCTCATTTTTCAGGGCTCTTTTGCGGACAAAGGGCACAACGGTACTTTCAAGTTTTGAACGGAAATCCATGCTTACCAGTAGAACTTTAAGGTTCTTCCGTTTATACTGACTGGATAACTTTTCAAAATATGGAAGCTCATCAAGGCATGGAACACACCACGTAGCCCAAAAGTTAATGACATAAACTGTGTCCTTGCCGGCACTTACTCTTCTATCAATATCGTCGAGCTTCACAAGTTGTACATCCTGCGCGCAAACATGGAATGACGCTAATGTAAACACTATCAGTAACGATTTTCTCAATGATAACATCTACGCTTACAATTTTTGTTGATAAGGTTTTGCCCACTGATAACATCAACGCTCACAATATTTATTGATAAGGTTTTGCATACCGCCCATAAAAGACGAACTTTCCTCTTCACTAAGAGGCCAGGTCGGTTGTAAAATATCGTTACTAAAGTTAACCCTTTATCCTGGAAAGAGCGGATGCCCCAGGGCCGGGGTGCCAGAACAAAAATCCCTGGTACCAGAAACGCACTTCAGCGGGAAAATGCTTCGATTGAAGTGTCAAAAGCGGTCGTATCAAGGGTATAAGATTTGTGTACTATACTTTAATTCTTAAATAACAATCATGGAAACATTTGCAGAGCTTGTAAAATCCGAAAAGCCGGTACTTGTTGATTTCTATGCAGACTGGTGCGGTCCCTGCAAAGGCATGGAGCCGATTATCAAGGACGTTGCAAAATTGGTCAGCGATCAGTTCAGGGTGGTTAAGGTTGATATCGACAAGCAGACCCAGACTGCAAGGGATTACCAGATCACCAGTGTCCCGACCTTTATGATTTTTAAGGGAGGCAAGGTACTCTGGCGCCATTCCGGAACGATCGATAAAAGCAGGTTACTTGGTATCCTGGGGGAACAGGTGAGTAAAGTTGCGGACAAGACGACATGAGATTTACTGGTCAGAATGTGACATCTTCAAGTCCGTATTGCCTGAGCACATCGGCTGGAACACCTTCCCATTTATTGGGCCGGTTACCAAGATAACCAAGATCCTCTATGCCTGTCTTGCTTGTAAAAAATCCGGTTGCGGTCAGGTCCCTTAACCGGCTGAAAAAAGCTTCACCTGGCTGCATATGTGGTGCGGTAGTCCCCGGGTACGCAATCTCTTCCACGATCTCTAATTGTTGCTTTGGGTTACAGTCTACAAAAGCATTGTTATACCGCTTGAAGCATTGGAGATCGAGCCAGCGCAAACCTCCACGTAGGGGCACCTGGTTTTCAGGCTTATCTTTTACAATAAATTCTATAAAGTCCGGAACCCCGGCATCGGATGCGCTGCCGGAATGTTCATCTTTCGGTATGATGATATCGGCCAGTACCGTAACAGTGGCCATTTCATGAGGACTAAAGAACTTATCAGCCATCAGCATTTTTTCCCTGTCAATTTCTGCAGGTAACCTGTCTGGTCTTGCTTTGACCACCGGCTTCTCATCCTTTGCTTCCGGCTTACAGGCTTCCAGGAGAACACCTGTTGCCAGGGTTCCGATGCCTATCGCTTTTATTGATTCACGCCTGTTCATAAGGAACAATTTAATGTTTGATCAGATGTTCTGCATCTTGCGTTGTTGAAGTATATATTCCGAGGTTCGCATCGAAAGAGCCAGTATCGTCCATGTTGCATTTTTGTCAGATTGTTGTACAGTAGGACCGCCATCAACAACGAAGAGGTTTTTACAATCGTGCGCCTGGCACCATTTGTTCAGCACAGATTTTTTTGCATCATTGCCCATTCTTGTTGTGCCAACCTCATGAATGATTCTTCCTGGTTTTGCGAGGCCCCACATGTCTTCCGGTCCATGTTTGGTCAGAGGCATTGCACCCATCTCATGAATGATGCTGTCAAACGTTTGTTGCATGTGTTTTGCCTGGTTGATCTCATCGTTGTTCCACTTATAATGAAAACGTAACACGGGAATGCCAAATTTGTCAACGATGTTGGGATCAATCTCGCAGTAGTTGTCAAATCTTGCCATTCCGACCCCGCGGCCGGACATGCCAAATGTTGTTCCGTAAAACCGTCGATAATCATCCTTCAGTGCGGCACCGAAACCACCGGCTTTTTTTGCCTGGCCATCTTTTCCTGGAATTTTTCCATTGATTCTTGGAACAAAGGAACCAAAACCATAACCAGGCATTCCCATACCACCTCCGAATTCAATATGATAGCCCCTTGGGAAATCCAGTTTCTTATTATCCGCCAGCCATGGTGCATAGATGTTGATACAACCGGTAGCATCCTCATTAATGCGTTTGCGATCCAGTAGCTGGGGCAGGAACCCCGATTGAGATGCGCCTGTTGAATCCTGCAGGTAACGGCCGACAAGACCGCTGCTGTTCCCAACCCCGTTCGGGTAGACGGTTGACCTGGAATTAAGCATGATCCTGGCAGACTCACAGGAACTGGCACCGAGGATTACAACTTTTGCATTAACCTGGTGTTCCTGCAGATCATTTCTGTCTACATAAGACACCCCGGTTGCCAGCCCATTTTTATCAGTGATCACTTCACGCACCATGGCGTTTGAAATCAGTTCGAGGTTCCCTGTTTTCAAAGCCGGAATCACCAGGCATGATGAAGCGGAAAAATCTGCATATACCTTACAGGCACGTCCGCATTGACCACAATTGAAACATACGCCCCGGTCTTTATTGCCGGCAAGCGGTTGGGTAAGAACCGAACCACGTCCGGGAATCACTTTAACACCCGCGCGTTTTGCCCCTTTCATGATAAAAAGTTCAGGTAGCCTGGGCTTCGGTGGAGTCATAAAAATGCCATCCGGTTCGTTTTCGAGGCCTTCGACGGTGCCATAAATGCCGAGCAGACGATCTACCTGGTCATAATAAGGTTTAACCTCCTCATAAGTTATGGGCCATCTTTCACTGATCCCGTCATCAGGCTGAAAATCCTTCGGTCCGAATCTTAGCGAGATGCGGCCCCAATGGTTTGTGCGCCCACCGAGCATTCGTGACCGGAACCAGTCAAATTCCGTATTGTCCTTTTTTGTATAAGGCTCTCCGTCAATATCCCAGCCGCCATAAGCAGCATCATAGTCCCCATTGGCGCGTTCTTTTGTTGATGCACCGCGTCTCGGGGATTCGTATGGAAATTTTAGTTGGGAAGAATGGATGGCCGGATCGAAGTATGGGCCGGCTTCAAGCATCAGCACTTTTACCCCTGCGCTTGCGAGCACGTATGCAGCCATACCGCCCCCGGCGCCTGACCCTACAATGACGGCATCGTATTGTTTTGAAGACTTCTTGATCTGAATATCTCCCATATGGCAGCTTTCAAACAAATTAGCATTAAATAATCATAAATCCGGCGACGATTATACAGAATTCACTTGTTTATTTATCACCGGAAACCTCAGCGATTAGTTTGGATCTGAAGCGGCGGATATATTCAGCCTCTGATGCTGCCATCAACCTGCCGGTTGCCGTTTTCATAGTTCCCGGCAGCTGCAGGAGCTTAACTTCTATATGATCGAGCGCAAAGTTTTTGTCATCGAGGCTGCGATGTGTTCCCAAAGGATCAACAGGATCGTAAAGCAGGCCGTTCATTTTTCCGGCGGTATAAAACAATCTCGCAATACCGATGGCACCCAGGGCTTCCAGCCTGTCAGCATCCTGTAAGATCTCAGCTTCAATGGTCCGCGTTTCGATATTGGCAGAAAAGCTATGGGCATGGATAGCATGATATATCGCATCCAGTTTATCCTGTGGAAAATCTTTAAATGAGTTATGAATTACGTTAACTGTCTTTTCAGCACTCAACAGTGAGGCACTTACTCTCTCCGGATGATTTTTGGGCAACGTGACCAGGTCGTGGAAATAAGTACTGGTAAGCAGAATCAATGGATCAACATGACGGCGTTCTCCGGAACTTATTTTCTGGCAATTTCGCCACACCCTGTGAAGATGGTATATATCATGCGCACTGTCTGAATGTAGCCAGTTGATCTCCAGCCATGTTATAAACCGGCTGCGCCAGGAATTTAAAATTTCAGGATTCATAAGAACAAGATAAGGTTTACGGACATAACGTTTTCAAAGGTTGCCCGTTCGGTTCCTGGCCATTTGTCTTTCAATTTCTTCAATGCTCATATATCTTTTGCCGGGAACAAATTTCATATCGCTGGCAGGACTGGTTTCGCGCATTGCGCGGAAGCTTGTATGCAGGTAATAGTTCCATGCGATTAACTGGTATCCCAATCCACGTTCTATAGTCATGCTATCTGTATTGTGTTCAAACCTGTCCATATAGTCTTTTGAAACATGCGCAATGCCAAGTCCCAGCAGTTGAGACCCCGTTCGGTTATTGAAATAAACAATATGGCATAACTCATGGCCGAGTATACCTACCTGGCCGTTCACATCGCCCCGCCCAAACAAGGGAAGCCTTCTCCCGGCAATTGAGTCATTGATGATGACCAGGTACGTTCGTTTACTGCTTTTTCTGAACAGGCTTCCTATAGTCGGCTGGGTTGCAATTATTCCGCCTTTGCTTTTTTTAAGCCTGAATTTGATTTTTGTGCCGGCCAGCTCAGGAAAAAATGACAAGGCATAGATGATTTGTTTTTCGAGACCAGCGGGCATTATCTTGTTTTCCCCAAACTTTTTTACCAGTCTCTCATATTCCAGGTTTACAGAATCCGAAACGTCCGGTACCGGGCCCTTAACCGGTATTGTTGCGGACTGTCCAATAACGGTTGTCGCATGCAGCATCAGCAGGGTAACAAAAAGCGAAACGCATATGTTGTGTTTTGGTTCGCCAGGGGAACGGTGCATGTAGTCTGATAATTTATTTTTGAAATGAAGAAAAGCAACATCGTAATTTATACTGAAACCCTCATAACTCATCGCCCAAAATTCATAAACAGGCTACTTATCTTTGCGATATGAAAATTGAGATCTGGAGTGATGTCATGTGTCCTTTCTGCTATATCGGTAAAAGGAAATTTGAACAGGCATTGCTGCAGTTTCCGGCCAAAGATGAGATTGCCCTGATCTGGAAAAGTTTTCAACTTTCACCTGACTTAAAAACTGATCACTCAAAAAATATTCACCAATTCCTGGCTGCTTATAAAAACATGAGCCTCGAACAGGCTACTGACCTGAACAACCAGCTGGCTCAGTTAGCGGCCCGGGTGGGCCTGGTTTATAATTTTGATAAGGTTGTTGTCGCAAATTCATTCAACGCCCATCGCTTTTCCCATTTTGCAAAATCAAAGGGCAGGCAAAGTGAAGCCGAAGAACTTTTGTTCCAATCGTATTTTACTGATGGGAGGGACATTGACGACTATCCAACGCTGGTGGAATTGGGAACCCGGATCGGCCTGGAAGCAGAAGAACTTACCGGCGTGCTGCAATCAGGGCAATATGGTGATGCTGTTCGTGCAGATATCAGGGAAGCCCAGCAGCTCGGCGTGCGCAGTATACCGTTTTTTGTATTTGATAAAAAGTATGTAGTGTCAGGGGCCCAGGAAACAAATACATATCTGCAGGCCCTGGAAAGCGCTCATCGGGACCTGTCTTAAATAATTCGTTTGTTCCGGGTATTTCACCGGGTCGATCGGGATTCTACCTGCTGTGATGGCTGTTTCGGGCTAATGAAATACTGGATTACCGATAAGGGAAAACACCTAAGTTTTTTCAATGTAGCATTTGCGCTGTTCATTGTTGAACCAATACTCTTTTCTTTAGTTAAAGAGAATGTATGAATACGGATTCCAGGGGATATTTTTTATATGCCGACGACGACCCGGACGATCAGGCACTGTTTCTTGATATCATCAACGACAACCTGCCGGGTTACGGACTAAGGACCTGTTTCAATGGAAGGGAAGTGTTACTATTCCTGGAGCAACTGGGTCCGGATGAAGAATTTCCCTGCTGCATAATCCTGGACATAAATATGCCGGTATGGAGCGGAGTGGAAACGTTACAGGTTCTGAAGGCCAGTGAGAAGTTCAATGCTATTCCAGTGGTGATGTTTACTACCTCTTCAACCCAACGTGATATTGACCGGAGCATGCTGATAGGCGCTGCAGCATTTGTGACCAAACCACTCAATTACTCACAGTTCGAGAGTATCTCAGGTATTTTCGTGTCCGTCTGCCGGGAGAACTCATAGCTTCGGCAGGATATTGCTTTTCCATCCTCAATAGTTGTAGATTACAGTTGGATTCAAAACCGCTTCCCATTTGAACTTGATATGCAACTGATTAAATTGCAACATACCGATCCGAGCAAGAGAACCTTCGAGATGGAGAAAGAGAAGTATGAACTGCTCAAAAGATTAGTGGTTAATATTCTTAAAACAAGGCCCGGAAGCAATTTTGAGCAGCTGGTTGCCGATGTTACTAAGGAACTCGAAGACTCGGACAACCCTATCAAGGGGTCGATCCAATGGAACCTGGGATGGGTGACTATGGATCTCCGGGCGAAAAACGAGATAGCTAAAGATGAATCCGTCGACCCGCCACTCTATTCATTAAAGCAATAGTCAATGATGTAATGAAGGCGGATCATTCCCCGTCGCTCAATTTTATATTTTTTTGCAACTTTTTCTCCGGCGATTACAATACCAATCCGCCTTTACTACCCGGGCTGTAAATTTTCTAATCAAATGAAACAGAGAGTATAACGCCGCCTGTCCACAGAGAACTCACGCAACCGTTAACGTCCTTTGCACAAAATCTTATCTCACTAAAGATCCTTGGCAACACTTTCCCGGTTCATTTTATTGACTACCCTAAATTGCCTCCACTTTAAACAATCAACAGTAGCATTTTCATAACAGCTCTGATATTTTATCCTGCGTTAACATTAACCCGATATTTTATGGACCAAGCTCAGTCTCAAACTGAATCTGAAAAAATAGCGATTGTTGAATTGATAAACAATAATGATACGGGAGCTTTTCCCGCTTTATACCAGGTCTATTGGGACAGGCTCCTCGAGTTTGCGGCGAGATATCTTAACGACAGGGAGTCTTGTAAGGAAATAGTCCAGGAACTTTTTATACAGCTGCATATTAATAAACTGCCGTTGAATCTGAAGTCTTCAGTTTCGTCTTATTTATACTCGGCAGTCCGGAACAGGGCTTACAATCATATCAGGAACCACTCGGTTTATAGAAGACATATACAGACTGCCTCAGGTAAGATATCACATTCACAAAATAATGTTGAGCAGCGCCTGAGTTACAAAGAGTTGGAGGCCAAAATAAACAAGATTCTTGCAGGGTTGCCAAAACGCTACAGGGAGGCTTATGAACTCAGACAGACTGAACGGTACCCGGTCAAAAAAATTGCGAGTACGCTTAACCGGCCTGTTAATACAGTGGAGAAACAAATCAGGAAAGTTCACGGGATTCTGAAGGAACAGCTTGCAGTATACAGACTGACTGATTAAGGCAAAATGCCAACTGAGATATCTTATGAAACCATAAAAAGACATGATATCTTCCTGCTGAACATTGGCGGAATTTATTCCTGGAAAGTGTCATCAGGGTGTGAAGGGAATATTATTTATTCTGATCAACTAAAACAGCGTTATTATGGCAATCCTAAGACGAAAATTCACGGACGAGCAAAAACTGGCGATTTTGCGCGAAGCCGAAGAATCAGGTATTACGGTTGTGCTCCGTAATCATCAGCTGTCCTATAGCGCGTTTTCTAGATGGCGGGAGCATTTCCGGACGATGAGTTCAATACAGCAGAACGTTGTGTACGATTATCGTGCGCGATCAGAGTTGAAACAATACAAAACAGAGAACCTCAGATTAAAAAAAATCATCGCTGATCAGGCTCTCGAGTTAGAAAAAAGAGAGGAAGAACTTAAACGGAACAATCATTCTCACGGTAAGAAATAGGCACGGTAAATAACAGGCACGGTAATAAACAGCATGGATACAACCCACAATAAAATCATTCTATTACATGTAACCTCAAACAGTCATTATTATGAAAAAGTGCATATTAATCATGGTCGCCCTCCTTCCTGCATTGATGTTGTTCTCACAGAACGATATCGTAATTACCGGCTCCAAGAAGATAACAAAAGAACTTACACCTAAACAGGTTATTGATTCCCTCAACAAAAAGTTTCCCGATGCCAAATCGGTGGAATACTTCCAGGCACCGGCAAGCGGGGTGCAGAATGGATGGACCATCACCGAAGAGGATAACACCACCTCTTCAGACGAAGTGGACTATTACACCATAAGCTTCAAGAGAGATGGACTGAAGTATTACGGCCTGTACAAAAAAGATGGTACACTACTGCAATCCAAAGTTGAAGAGTCTGTGAAGACATTACCAGAACCTATCCAGGCTTCTATAAAAACGGTCTCCCAGGATCATCCTGGTTATACCATTAAAAAGCAGACCTTTTACAGAAACCAGAACTACGCAAAAACAAAGGAATACTATGAAATAGTTGCTGAAAAGGGAAAAACGGTTAAACGCTTATACTACCAGGCAGACGGCACACTGGTCAAGGTAAAGGGATAGTTTTCCGTGGGATCAAAAGCGCCTGTGTACGGGGTGTTTACCCAGGCTAAGTTCAGATCCGGCTCTATTTGCAAGACTAAGCATCAATACATGAAATATCTGTTTTACCTGTCTATTGTTCGTACCGGTTGTAAGCAGGAGACAACCGGTAATCGGCAGGCAGGAGCTACCAGGGAGAGTAGTGATCCACTGTCATCATGGAGTGATGGCCGGGTGAAACAATCAATTAAAACGTTCGTCGGGAAATGTACCGATAGTTCGTCGGATACTGTCGTGCCCCTGGTTCACCGCATGCGACATTTGATCATGATGGCAAGTTATGGGCTGAAAAGCCTATATACAAGAGCTTTTTGCCTTCTATGCGCGAAACAAATGGTCAGTGGAAATCCGGAGCGGGCCAGGACGCAGCCATTCATAGTTGTACTTAACCATGAAGTCGTAGTGGTAAGCATGAACAGGACTGGAAACAAATATGTAATAACTTAACCGCCGTAGATTCCACAAACGTAAACTATGAAATCAGCAAATCTACTGACACACACAGACCTCCGGGATATGGTTTTGATAACCGGTGGTTCCTTTAACATGGGCTCAGAAAGTTTTTATCCCGAAGAAAAACCGATTCACAAGGTAACGGTCAGCTCATTTTACATCGATAAATACACCGTCACAAATCGTCAATACCAAAAATTTGTAGATGAAACCGGTTATATTACCGTAGCCGAAAGGCCGCTTAACGCGGATGATTTTCCCGGGATAAAGCCCGAACTTCTTGCTCCCGGCGCTTTAATTTTTAAAAAGGCAAACGGTCCGGTTAACCTGAAAAGTTACTATAACTGGTGGGCGTGGATGCCGGGAACAAATTGGAAACATCCAAAAGGACCGGAGAGTAACATTTCCGGCATGGAAGATCATCCCGTTGTCCACGTTGCTTATGAAGATGTTGAGTCTTTTGCGAAATGGGCAGGCAAGGAATTACCTACCGAGGCGGAATGGGAATTCGCGGCCCGTGGAGGCCTGGAAGGAATGAATTTTACCTGGGGCAATGAAGATACACAGCTTACCCAACCAATGGCGAATACCTGGCAGGGCGAGTTTCCTTATCAGAATTTATTGGTAGATAAATATGAAGGAACTTCACCGGTGGGTTCGTTTGAGCCTAACGGTTATGGCCTGTTTGATATGGCAGGTAATGTTTGGGAGTGGACCAGCGATTGGTATGTTAAACACCTTGATGAAAGTGCGGAGAAAGTGAAAAGCTGTTGTACGACTTCTGTAAATCCCCGGGTGACCTCTCCGGATGAAAGTTTCGACCTCGCCCAACCAGACATAAAAATTCCGAGGAAAGTCGTGAAAGGTGGTTCTCATCTCTGTGCACCCAATTATTGCCTGCGTTACCGTCCGGCAGCCCGACAACCGCAAATGATCGATACTGGCATGACACATATAGGCTTCAGGTGTGTTGTAAGAATCTGAATTTCCGGGCGGCCTCCGATTGAACGATTAACAGTCACTGCAAGTGATTAAATGAGCCTTCTTTTGCAATACATTTTTTTTAACAGGCACAGACATTTCTTTCATGCGCTGCGGGGGGCCAGTCAAAGCATGCTTTTCATATTGCTGATTAACTGGCAACATTCAAATGCCCAGAAGACTAAAAAACCGATTTCATTAAGAGACTCTGTTGATCATGGTTTTGACCTGAGTGATTTCATTATTGATGCCAACGGCTTTGTACCTATACCTTACCTGATCACTGATCGGGCACTTGGAGGATTCGGCGGCGCGATTATCCCCGTCTTCATAAAAAAGCGGCCGGGATACATTGATTCAGTAGATGGCCGGCGCATAAGAACGGCTGTTGCACCTGATATAACCGGTGGGTTAGCTGCTTACACTGCGAATAATACCTGGGCGTTCGCAGCCTTCAGGTCCGGAAACTTTATTAAAAGCAGGATAAAATACACGATAGGGGGCGGATACGCCAACGTAAACATGTCTTTTTACCGCGACCTTGCGGGCCTGGGTGAAAAGGAGTTCAGGCTGTCAATCAAAACCATCCCGGCATTATTGCAGGTTACGAAGAGAATAGGGGTCACCCGTTGGTTTGCCGGTGCGAAGTATATGTTTCTCAATACAGACATTACCTATGCCGGCGATACGATTCTTTCCAACCTGGCCAAAACTTTTGAATTCAACAGTACCGTAAGTCAGCTGGGAGCAATTATCGAATTTGATGACAGGGATAACGTTTTTACACCCGACAAGGGTATCAGGTTCAAAACTGAATTCAATTGGTCAGATAACATTCTTGGCAGCGACTTCGACTTCTGGCGCATAAATTATTATGGCTATTTCTATCACTCGCTGGGAAGGCAATTCACCGGCGGCCTCAGACTCGATGGTCAGCAGAATATCGGGGACGCACCATTTTTTCTTTTACCGGCGATTAATATGCGTGGGGTACCTGCTTATCGTTACCAGGGTGAAGCCACCTTGTTGTCCGAACTCGAATTCCGGTACGACTTTGTACATCGATGGAGCGCAGTTGCTTTTGGTGGCGCGGGAAAAGCATTTGACAGCTGGAAGCAATTTGGAAGTTCTGACTGGATACTGACTTACGGCAGCGGATTTCGCTATCTCCTGGCCAGGAAATTCAAACTTCGCGTAGGCATAGACGTTGCCAAAGGGGCGGGGTTATGGAGTTATTATATCGTATTCGGATCGAACTGGGTTAAATGACCCGGTTGATTGTGTAGTCGGGTAAATATCACTGGCGGAATAACACTGCGAAAAACAAGAGCAGGCCAAAGACCAGGATCAGCGCACTTAATATTGATGATAAAGATTTCTGCACAGCGGGGTACTCTGCTTTTAACAACCTGTATGCTGTGTTATGCTGATATTGGGCAAGCAATAATCCGAGGAAGCCAAATGCAATCATACACATCCCTACCAGCCTCGGGGTAAAAAATCTTGTGGGATGCCCGGTTTTCTGTACCTCTTCAAAAAATTTATAGAGCGTAAACCCAAACGTTATCAGTGATGTCGCTGTCCGGATCCAGGACATAAGCGTGCGCTCGTAGGATAGGGCTGTTCGCTGGTAAGACAGGAGAGTTCTTTTATCTGAAAGATCCGTTCTGTGTTCCGAAAGATCCGTGCGATGTTCAGAGAGGTCCGTCCGATGTTCGGACATCCTCGTCCTGTGTTCAGACATATGTGTTCTGTCCTTCGAGAGTCCGATCGACAATTCATCTCCCTGGAGCGTACGTTCGTCTTCCTCAACTCTCTCCTCCAGTTTTTTCTGCAGCTCACTGACTTTATCATTTTCAAGCTGTTTTCCCGAAGGGAGCGCTTCTTTATTTTTTTCGCTTTCCATGTGAATGGTGTTGACTATGAATAATGAAAACCTGATTTTTATCCATCAAGTGCATTTGTTACTTTCTCCCTGTTCATCGGTGCATCACTTTTCTCTGCCCTTGAGTCCATTATTGCCTTTTCTTCCAGTAGCTCTTTGTTAAGAAAATAGTTAAGAAAAGTTCGTATTAGGGCTATAACGCCAAGTTCAATCAGCTGTGCAGTGGTTGGTGAAATGATGGTCCCCACTATATCTGCTGCCAGTTGAAATTCCAGGGCAACTACCAGCCAACCCCCGAACAACATCCTGAAATTAGTGTGTAACGGATGCAGTCCCGAGACACGTTTACGGTATTCCAGGCTACGGATCCAACCGAAAACTACACCGGCGATGATACTTATCATCGACAGGGCGTTGAGTAATATTTCCATTAATTCCCCGATGCCGGCGATGCCCATCTTAATATTTTCTATTAATGCATTCATCTTGATTCGTTGATCCAACCTGTTCCCTGGCACCATCTCTTGCCGTTCTATTGTTGGTGGTTATTCAAACTTCTTATGAGAGCGTTATACAAGGTTAAAGGCAAGAAATTAACTGTTGGATCATGTTTTTAATATTTTATGGTTAGCGTTTTCATTGTCGGAACAAAGCAGCAAGAAATAATCCGAGTCCAAAGACTAAGATAGAAAGTGCGAGCCATGTCGATTTTGACGGTTCGATCGCAGGATAACTTTTTTTTAGTTTTTTTATTACTCTCCGGTGCTCCATCAATCCCCAGGTCAATGTCAATAGTCCAAGTGTGATCATCAGCATACCCACCTCCCGCGAGGTCAACAGTAGGCGAGTGGGACCATGTTTTTCACTGACCTCATGAAAAAATTTGTAAATGGTGAAGCCAAATGATATCAGTGAAATGGCAGTTCTGATCCAGGCCATCAAGGTCCGGTTCTCGGCTAAAACCGTTCGTTCGAAGGCCAGGTCCGTATTGCTGAGTTTGTGGTCTTCACTTTGATTAGCTGCTTCCATTCACATTGTATTATCAGTCCAAAAAACTGTTTTCTTACTGCCTATAGAAAGGTGGAACCCTAAAGGTCGTTCAGTTTGACCTGGGTATTCAGTACCATGGCTCTACCGGATCACCTGCTCGGTGAAGCCCGTCGTCTCCTCGAAGCGGTAATATATAGCACACCGGGGCCGGATTTATGTGTACACGTTCCACCTCCGGTTCTACCGGAGATTGGAATGTAGTCATCTGACCAATTTGCGAACGGTGACTTGTTCGTATTACCAATTAACCTCCCGCAGGCAACAGCAACCTTCCGCCCGGTCCATTCTTCCATGCCGGTTGAAACTTCTCCATGTGTTAGTTTAAACACCAGGCCAGCAGACAGAAATGCCAGCACCGTTACAAAACTCAGATGTATAAAAAACAGATCGTTTCTCATGTAGCGGTTTAATCTTGTTCATTGAGGGAATACAAATGTGATCACCGCCCTCAATCCAAAGTCTGGCTTGCTGACTGAAGGACCAGATAAAGGTATACGCGGACCTATACCCAGGGAAACCGTTTGTGATCCCAACTTCGTTATTCCCGAAATTAACGGATTGAGAAATATCAGGCTGGTGTTGTTCTGCCAATCAAAAGTCATCTCGGAATTTAAATTAAGACCAGCACCGCTTTTAAAATTGTATGCAAAAAATGGCTGAAAAAACATTTGATTGACGTCATTTCGATCCTTGTCTCCGGCAAACGACCAGAGTTGATTTGCCAAAAAGCCATACGTGAAACCAGAAAATTGTTTTAATATAAGGAGTGTAGGACCGGCGGCCCAATGACGGGTGCTGAGAAAATCATTTGTACCAATCGGAATCAGTATTGCTGGACCGGCACCCCATATCAATCCACCTGCTTTGGCGATTGGCGAAAAGAATGCACTGACAGTTGCATCACTCAATCCAAATTCCTTATTGCCTTCGCCGGTTATATCGTGTTGATCAACCAAAGGGATTATGTATCGGGTTATGAGATTAACCGACGGGCTAAGCCTGAAGGGAATAACGGGTTGAATGTTCAGGGTGTTTTTCGAACCTTGATAGGTGCCTATTCCGTAGTCGAGGTTATTTTGTAATGGTACACTTATCAGGCTGGCAACAGGGTTGGCTAATTTTTTGGCAAGCTCTTCCGCATTTTCAGCATGCTTTTCCTGTCCACTTAAAAAGTTTACAAAAGTTGTTGATGAGAAACAGGTCAGTAAAACGATCAGGGACCGGATTTGCATATAATTAATTTTCTTTTTTCAGCTGGATTGAAGTACTCTTTTTTACCCATGACCAGCAAGTGTATCTATCTCAGGTGGATTTATCTATTTACAACTATAAGCTGCATAATCACTTATTAGGACACTTGTCATCGGAAAATTCCGCCATCAACAAAGTCAATTGTGGATTTTTCAATGTGGCAGGCTTCTATTTCAGTATTGGTATCTATTCCCGGCCTTTAAAAACGGATGTCAAAAAAGTACAAAAACTCTTGACTGGTCACAGGGGTGAAATAACGTACATCATTCATCATTGCAGTCAGGCAAATTGGCGGCACCTGGGAAGATCATTTATTAATCGGAGGATATCATAGCTATTGCCCCATGATCAATGCTGTTATGGATTATAAGGTCAACAACATTTCGGTACAATTATGCTATCAGCGGTACAATTGTAGATGGCAGGCAGCCTTACCGTTTAAACGTTGAATAGTTTAAAAAAAATCATGATACTTGTAAAAAAACCCTAATTTTATTTCCTGATGTAGCCCATCTGATATCCTCTCAAAAACTTGAGGTACGGCCCTTCTACACGCCGCTATTACATTTAAGATATTTTCAGCGATCGCCCGTTTACCTAAACCCTTCATAACCGTCGAAAATATGGTTAACGCTCTTGATTGGATGTGAACAAAGACTGTGTTTAATCTCGTTCATCACAACCGACCAATAGTGAAGTCACTTTTTATTATACATATCGCTGGTGGAGATATGGCCTATATGTTCAGCTTGATTTTTGGCCTGATCATCAGCGTCACCCAGATCGTTTATTACCGCTTCAAAAGAGAGGGACTGTTTTGGCTTGCTATTGCCAATTTTGCCTCTTTGTTTGGTTTCGTTGAATTATTCCTTTTTAAGACAGGGTTAATTCAAAGTGCTCCTCATTTTTTCCGGGTCAGCTTTGCCTTTTCCCTCATCTATATGCCCCTGGCATATATTTATCTGAGAACTACGGTCCTGGGCATTACACCCAACCGAAGGGATCTCTTTCATTTACTGCCAGCCGCCATTTTCCTGCTCGATCATATACCCTTTTATGCAAGTTCTACCGCTCAGAAGCTATCGATGCTCGAAGGGGCTGAGCCCTTTCATGTAATCACGCATTTTTCGCAGGGAGCTTTACTTACCCATGAATTTTACCTTTTCCTTATCACATTTACGTATGTTATTTACGGGGTGGCAGAATTAATTGTGCTGCTAAAATATGGAAGAGAAAAGCGGGACCTGTTCGCGATATATAACTCCCCCTGGATCAAATGGTTTTTTTTCTATCTCCTGATGCAGTTCCTGATCATGATACCACTACTAGCCATTTTGTTATCCGGGAATCAGGCATACCTGTTAGAAGTTGCAGGGGTTTTCGCAGTAATTAATGCTGTTTTTATAAGCTGTTCCTTTTTTATTCATCCTGAAAATTCCCCGGGTGTAGGCGATCAGCCATTCGCTTTACCTAAACAGATTCCGTCGCAATCAGCTTTTTTTGAGTCGCAGGGGCAGGAAAGGGAAATTGGCCCAGGTCGCGTAAGTTATGGGCCCAGGCAACCAAAGCCCACAAAAAGCCTGACACCTGAACAGATCAACAGTATAAGGGATGAGATTGATATGTTGCTCGAACAGCAGGAAGTATTTCTCAAACATGGTTACTCTTTGCAGGAAATGTCGAACTCACTATCGCGCCCCCTATACCAGGTTTCGGCCATTATTAACCAGGTTTATGATTCCAATTTTAATGAACTCATCAATAAGTACAGGATCAATTATGCAGTCAGGATGATTCGCGAAAAAAAATCGCAGCATCTCAACATTTATGGCCTTGCCGACCGGTGCGGTTTTAGTAACCGCAACTCATTTACCGCAGCGTTTAAAAAAGTCACGGGATATACTCCGTCGGAGTATTTTAAGGATCATTAAATGGTTGCAGGATTATTCAATGGACCGGGGTTCATTCAAAGGTTCAACATTCATTAAAAGAAAGCTCCAACACTTACAATCTTTTGCAACGATTGTGGCAAATTCCTTTGTTTGCCTTCCTTCTCACTTTAACTTCCGATACGCGAATACATTACGACAATGTACTCAGAGAGGTAATCACATTTTTCGGATTGGGCCATGATCTTTCTCATCCGCCTTTCCATAAATAAGCGTATGACAATTTACATTCCTGAGGAACAGCTGTTCTCTTTGTTCGTTGCCGTTGTCCTGGCTGTAGTGCTTATAGCGATATTAGCCAAACAACTTATAAAGAAGGGAAATAAGAAGAAATAATTCAAGTTGAACGTTTTCATAACAGATGCACATGCAGTACAAAGATTTCAAATCAGGCGAATTTTACGCTGGCGTTGTCGCTGCTGGTGTCGCAGGTTTTTTTATCGGCATTGTATTGTTGATTTATGGAATGGTCGATGACTTCGACCCTATAATCGGACCTGACGAACCCGTATTTCTAAACCTCGCCACCCGGGCAACTATCATTATCTGGGTTGTCGGTTGGGTCTGGCTTCATATTTCCTGGCGTAAGGCTGAGATAGAAAAAAAACGTGCGGGGAAAGTGGCAACTTTTCTTATAAGTATTGGTATACTGGCGTCAGCGTTCACTATCATTAAGTATATAACGTTTGGAGTTTTCGAATAGCTGATTACTTCGTTCGCTGATTAAGTAAGCTTATGTGCATAAAAATACAAATTCTGAGCACTAAGAAATAGAAGTTGAACAATATCAAAGCTGGTGAAATAAAAAGATGACACTGATAATCAGCTATTTCATAATTATTGGCAATCCCTCTTTTTGAAATCATGCGTTTGTTTATAAATGTAAGCGCAGTTAGGCCTCAAATATTTGCTGGCCATTTCAAACCCGGATAATTTCAGCAAGTGTTAAAAGTTCATTCTGTTGATAATCTACTCTGTTATTAATCTACATTATGAAGACCAAACCAAACTGTTATGGAGATATTTATACTTCAGTATGCGATCGTCGTTTTGATTTGCCTATCCTGGGCTATGCCTCACCGGCAGTTTAACCTGAGCAAGCATTTACATTTCCCTTTTTTCAACTTGCAATGTTTCCTGGTGGTGATGTTTATTGTTGGATACACATTTCTGCGGGACTTAGCTTCTGGAAATGGCGCTCATTGGTCATACCTGATTCTGTATTCCGTTGTAAACCTGTCCCTTTTCACGATTATCCCGGCTGGTTATTTATATGTCAGAAACCAGCTTTCAGGTGAAAAAATTGGCATGAAGGACCTTATTCATTGTGCGTCCCCGATCATTTACTCCTTATTTTTTATCTTGCCTCACTTGTTTACTCCCAGTGATTCATTTTCGGAATCATCCGACGCAGGTCTTTTCTACAAATTGTTTGGGTATTCCGTTCTTGGAATCTATCTTCTTCTCGTTATGCAGGTGCTCCTGGACAAGTATCCGATTTTCAGTTCCGCGGCAAAAAATAAACCTCTACAGCAAACGGCGGATCTGCCTCCTGCAGCGACACCCGTGGAAAAAACTGCTACGGTGAGCGAGGTCCAGGTTGGCTCCATTCAATTTGACTCAGCTCAACTGACGAAGATCGATCACGACCTGAGAAATTTCATTTCAACAAACAAACCGTTCCTGCAACGTGGTTATAACCTAAGGCAACTCTCTGAAGAAACAGCCATTCCGCTGCATCATCTTTCTGCTTTCATTAACCAGTTCTACCAGGTACATTATAATGATTTTATCAACGAATACCGTGTTCATTATTGCCAGGCTAAAATAAGGAACGAAGAGTGGCGGGCAAAAACCCTCGAGGCTATCGCTGAAGAGTCCGGCTTCAACAACAGAAATACCTTTACCACCGCGTTTAAAAAAGTTACGGGATGTAATCCTTCTGAGTTTTTGAAAATGGTTAAGCAAAAGGAAATCGTTTAAGCGCTACACTTCCAGTGATCATTCTACAAGGTCAGGCAAATTAATCTCCGCATTTTGGTTAATTAACCATTGTTTCATTAGTGGTTGAATTGTTACCCGGTGAGTGTCGGTCGGGCAACTTGCCATGAGGGTGATTCATTAATCACCGGATGTCAATCTATATCATTTGGAATCTTCCAATGAGTCAGGATCACCTGGTCGTGAGCGAGACCAGGACTTAAAAAAATAATCCGGATGTCCTGGGAGAATTCAGCCAGTCTTAGAAACCACAGCCCTGTCTTACTCATTCGCTACCCTCTGCATTTCGGCAAGCAACCGGGATCAGTCATCCTTACAATACGCAAAAAAAAGGAAAACCACCGGCAACGTACCGGCGGTTTCCCCCGCTGAGATGTGGTTAGTAATTATCGGCCTGAAGGAAATATAATACCTACGTTCACAGAAAGATAAGATTGACCATCCATGTCATCAGAGTTGAATCCGGCATAATATCTGACTCCCAGGAAACCACCGGGTCCCTTTGAATTATTAAACTTTACGCCAAGTTCCGGTCTCAGACAAAACTGCCAGGCTTCGTTTGTGAACCGGTACATTCCAAAATCCGTAGACTGGTTAACATAGATGGTACCGATGCCCAATCCGGCAAAAGGAGTAAAGTTGCCCATTGCTTTTTCATCGCCAAATGACATCCTTGCCTGCGCCAGGATAGGTACCGAATTTACATAACGGAACTGGACTCCTTTTATAGAAGCTGTCTCCCGCGTATAAACTTTTGACTCTTCTTTCTGATAGAATACATTCCATGTTGTTTCAAGTCCGTACTCCCATTTTTCTTCGTGAACCCCGTTGACTTCAAACGAAAAGCCCCTGAAACTTGTTTTACCAACATAGTCGCTCGTATTTCCCATCGGGAAGGCTATCGGGTAAGAGATGATAAAGTTTACTCCCTGCGCTTTTGAGGTCGATATTAAGCCGCTGAACACGACTAAAAGTAGCATGTATTTCATAAACAATAATTTAGTGCTTTAGATAAGGTGATTGGGCAAATGCAGCATCAACTGAGACCTGAACTCTTGCAATAAGATCAGCGGATGAACCTTCTGCCAGTCCGTTTATAATACAACTCCATACAACCGGTACATTTTCTGCTCCAACAGCTGCTTTAGCATCAATCATCTGAAGGAAAATCGAACCGGAACGGTAACCGGTAATATATGCAGGATAATACGGATAATACCAGCCCCAGTACGGGTACCAGCCACTATACCACCAATCCCAATACCACCAGTCGTAATAATAATAAATATTGGTTGTCGTCATTGTAGATGGCAAAATAACCACATCAGGATTTGCACTGAGCGGTACGCGTGTCCAGCCACTGGCAGTCATGTTTTGATTGACCTGGGCGAGCAATGGAACGCTGTAGGCGGGTGTCATAAAGCTCGGCTTGCCATTCCCATCAGGATCATTGAAGACGTCTCCTGTAATTTTGATTACGCTGTCGGGGATCGCATAGGTTTTCTTCGAGACAAAATCGAATTCAGGGCTGTAGTTTGTGTAAACGAGGTCAAGCTCATCAGTGTATTCCGGCCCCTGCGGATAGCACCCGGCGAGCGCGGGCAACATTAAAAGGAACCAATACTTTAGTTTCATGGTCATAAAATTTAGTTTTAAAGCAATAAATGAATTCCGGTATTTGAAACCTTCGTGATAGTTCGTTGAAGTTACTGTCGAAAACACTCGAGGAAATCGATTATGAAGTGTTATCGGCAAATCTTTATAATGATTTGCCTGATTTTTTCAACTGATTGTGTATTAAGGTTTGTGCAACCTCTGCCTATTTTTAAGCCGTGGGACAACAAAAAATGGTACCCTGACTTTTTTATCATTTATATCAAACTTTTACTGAGAGGAAGGAGAGGGGCCGAATGAGAACATTCAACACCCCCTGTTTTCCTTATGACCTTAAACTGTAAGTATGAAGAGCCAGTCTTAAGTTACGGCTCACGGAATATCGAAACCAAATTTCTCTTGCGATGCCTGCCAAAGGTTATAAGCAAATGCACGGTCATACAGAATGATTGATCTGGGAGGGTTGCGATTGAATGGGGTGGTGATAGCTATTATGGTTCATAACCGGGTATCCCGTCAAATAATCTAATTTAGTTCAGGATTACAAATTCATCCTGATGACAAAACATTTGTTTGCAATAACAGGCATTGTGTTATTTATTTGCCTGTTTGTTATCCAACAAGAGATAACCAGTCATGACCAGATTTGCTACTGCTTTCCGAAAATGAACTAAGGCAACAGAGGGGATATTTAAAAGCTCAGCGACTTCCTGATTTGCATTGGAAGTATTTTTGGTTTGATTAATGCAATTAAACAATAATCAAAGTATGTCTCATTTTCTTTTTTCATACGGCACATTACAGGATGAGGCCGTACAAATGAATGTCTTCAACAGGACACTCAAGGGCCGGAAGGATACTATTAAAGGGTACCGGATGTCCCGGGTTGCCATCCGTGACGGGGAGGTGGTCGCCATAAGTGGGCTTTCTCACCATCTGATCCTGATTCCCGGGCGCCCGGATGACCTGATCGACGGTATGGTATTTGAAATTACAGATGAAGAATTGCTACGGGCAGACGATTACGAATCGGAAGATTATAAGCGCGTATTGGCTCCCACCGTTTCCGGGATTGATGTTTGGGTTTACGTGGAGGCGGGAGATAGCTGAAGTATTCACTGATGTAAACAACGATTGAATTTATATGGATAAGGCAGGGGAAAAAGGTCCGACCAAACTGTATCATTACCAGGAAAGAGATATTCAGAAGCTTTTTGAAAAACTGCAGCAGGCCGCGATCAATCACCGCCTTCTATATCAGTTGCCGACAGGTGGGGGAAAAACGATTGTTTTCTCGGAAATCACGAAACGCTTTATTGAGAAATTCAATATGAAGGTAATTATCCTTACCCACCGTATTGAACTGTGCCGACAAACCACCACGATTTTGAAAGACTTCGGTATAAGAAACAAGGTGATTGTCAGCAGCGAAAAAAAGATAAGGAAAGACCGGACCCCCTGTTTTGTAGCCATGGTGGAAACACTGAACAACAGGATAGAGGAAGGACTTATCAATACAGACGACATCGGGCTTGTAATCATTGATGAGGCACACCACAACTCCTTTCGTAAATTGCTGGACAAGTTCAATAATGCATCAGTTATTGGTGTCACGGCAACTCCTCTCAGTTCTGATGTGGAGCAACCGTTACATGAAAACTATGATGAACTCATTGTAGGGGAAAGCATAGATGCCCTGATTGAACAGGGATTCCTGGCAAAACCTGTTACCTGGAGATATGATGTAGAATTGAATTCACTCTCAAAAGGAACACATGGAGATTTCACTATCAATACTTCTGACGAATTGTACTCATCCCCGGCAATGCTTTCGCTGTTGATAAAAGCTTATGAAGCTCATTCAAAAAATAAAAAGACACTCATTTTTAACAATGGGATCTTTACTTCCAAAAATGTTTGCCAGGCGTTTACTGATGCAGGTTATGCGATCAAACATCTTGACAATAATACACCTGCAACCGAAAGAGAAGAAATCCTTAAATGGTTCAAGAAAACCAGGAATGCTATTTTAACATCTGTTTCGATCCTGACAACTGGTTTCGATGAGCCAACGGTCAGGACTGTTATACTGAACCGCGCCACCACCTCGCTCACCTTGTATCACCAGATGATAGGACGCGGTTCGAGGCGCCTGCCTCAAAAAAAATCATTCAATATCATCGATCTTGGCAACAATACTGACAGGTTTGGAGACTGGAATGGCTTCGTTGACTGGAATTTTATTTTTGAGCATCCGCAGGAATATCTGGAAAAGATCAACAGTGAATCACAACAGGATCTGCACGGTATTCCATCGGAGTTACGATCAAAGTTTCCTAATACCCTGGAAATAGCGTTCGATATCCAAAGCGCACATCATACAGCTGTGGAAAATGGCCGCAAGCCCATGACCGTTATCCGCGATTCGATCAGGCAACATGCATTAATGTGTATTGACAATGCCGGCACGACGGCAGAAGCGATCGCACTTGCCGGGGAGCTGGATAAAGAAATTGACTGGCGCGTTAAACAGTACACCAAGTGCCTTGGTAACGTAACAAAAAATTACCGTGAATGGCTGCAGGCAGATTACCGGTCACGACTAAAGTTGCTTATCCAAAAGCTGATGTACCGGATCGAGAATAATAAGAAAATTGCGTGATGAGATCAGTGCCCGCGTTTATCAATTACAGAAGTCTGGCCGTTCAACAACTTCCATCCCCCCGCCCGTTTTATCACCACCCCGGTTTCTATGAGTAGAGTAGAATTCGTGTTATCCATCGTGTCTGTAATCGTAGAGCTTATCCTGGCAGTATAGGTGGCTAAGTGATTACTGATCGGTATGATGGAAAGTGTATCGAATTCGTTTATGACCGAGCGGAACAAACCAGCATTCTTTCTGAGAATGGCGGCAACCGAATCGTATGAGATTGCCGAGGAGAAACCCGGGGGTACCCAAAAAAATTCAGAAGAACTATCCAGGTAGTCAAATTCTGCTTCAAGACCGGCCTTCCGGATGTCGGCGTAATAATTTTGAAGCATTTGTTTAACATCGCGGGTAATAAGCATTTTTTCTTCTTCAGTGATGGGACCGGAAGAAGAGCCACATGAACTTAAGATAAAGAAGGATATGGTAAACAGCTTATTCATAAGTAGATAGGATAACAAAAATCCGCCCGGAATTATTCTAAACTTTGTTACTTTGGCGATTCTTCCGGATGACCGGGAAAAACCCGAAGTTACAAGGCTATTTATATGAATGAAGAATTAAAAAAGATCATACCCGCGAACCGGATCAGGGACCGTTACATAGATTTAGTATCGTTTGCCGCAGACGCAGGGTTTTATTATTTACTTCCAAAAGCTGTAGTGCAACCCGTAGGTGAATCAGAAGTAGTTGCTTTATTCAGATTTTCACACCAATATAAAATTCCCCTTGTTTTTCGCACAGGCGGTACAAGTCTTTCCGGGCAGGCAATTACTGACGGGATACTTGTTGATCTGAGCCAGTTCTGGACCAAACTCGGGGTAGAGGAATCAGGGAACCTGGTAAGGGTGCAGCCTGGCATTACCGGGGGAATGGTAAATGCGCGATTAAAAAAGCACCACCGTAAAATCGGCCCTGACCCTGCAAGCATCAATTCTGCGATGATGGGTGGTATTATCTCCAATAACGCGAGTGGTATGTGTTGTGGCGTAAAGCTTAATTCATATCATACCACAAAGTATATCCGCTTTGTATTGCCAGACGGGAAGATTTTTTCCACGGAACAAAAGGACGATTATCTCCGCTTTGAAAAAGACTGCCACGAAATTTTTCACACACTGGCAGATATCAGGAACCAGATCCTTTCCGACCAGGTACTCAAACAAAAGATCAGGACAAAATATCAAACCAAAACAACGGTTGGATATTCCATGAATGCATTTATAGACTTTGAACATCCATTAGACATATTAGCACATCTCCTTGTAGGGGCGGAGGGTACACTTGCCTTTATATCAGAAGCCGTCTTAGAAACTGTTCCGGACTATCCTTATAAGTCAACAGCGCTTCTGTACTTCCCGAATATTTATGCAGCCTGCCAGGCAATTGTGCCACTGACAAATGCGGGTGCCATGATGGTCGAACTGATGGACCGTGCTTCATTACATGCCGTTGAGCATCTCGCAGGGATGCCGGCGCTGATAAAAACGCTTCCTGAAACTGCTGCTGCATTATTAATAGAGTTCCAGGAGAACTCGCCGGGCGAGCTCGAAAACCGGGTCAGGCAATTCCTGGCATCCACTACAGATTTTTCGCTGATCAATGAACCCGTTTTCACCAATGACGCGGAAGAACAGGCTTTCCTGTGGAAAGTCAGAAAGGGATTGTTCCCTGCTGTCGGCGCAGTAAGAGCGAGCGGCACTACGGTGGTCCTGGAAGATATTGCATTTCCTGTCGAAAAACTGGGGGATGCTATACTTGATCTGCAGGAGATTTTCCGCATCTATGAATATTTCAATGCGATCATTTTTGGCCACGCGAAAGATGGTAACATTCATTTTGTGGTAACCCAGTCGTTCAATTCAACAGAGGAGATCAGCCGTTACGATCGTTTCATGAAACAGGTGGTGAACCTGGTGGTAGAAAAATACGGTGGTACACTAAAGGCTGAACATGGCACCGGCCGCAACATGGCACCCTTTGTGGAAACAGAATGGGGTGGTGATGCCTACAATATCATGCAACGGCTCAAACAGGTCATTGATCCGGAAAACCTCTTGAACCCTGGTGTGATAATCAATAGTGACAGCTATGCGCACATCAAAAACCTTAAACAATTGCCTGCAGTTGAAGAAGAAGTTGATCGGTGTATTGAATGTGGTTTCTGCGAACATGTCTGTCCAAGCCGAGACCTGACTACCACGCCCAGGCGAAGAATTGTTATCCGCCGGGTGTTGAAGAACCTGGAGACTGCAGGCGATCGCATCAATCATAAACTTCTCCTTGACCAATACCAATACGATGGTAAAGACACGTGTGCCGTGGATGGTCTTTGTGCCACGGCTTGTCCCGTTGATATCAACACAGGTGATTTGATCAAGCGGTTGCGCAGGGAATCTCATTCGGCTTCTGCAAACAAGACAGCCTTATGGGTAGCAAAAAATTTCAGGACCGTTGAATGGTTCACAAGGGCAGGATTAAACATTGGCATAAGTGTCAACAATCTTTTTGGTGCGCGGGCAATGAGTAAACTTACCGGGGCCATTAAACGGCTTGTTCCCGCAATGCCGCTCTGGTCGGATCACCTGCAGCGACCAGCGGCTGTTTACCGTTCCGGGTCAAATGTTATTAAGACAAGCCGGGCAGACAGCGCCATTGTCTATTTCCCCGCCTGTATTTCACGCATTATGGGTAGTTACCGGGGGCAGGAAAAAAATCTGATGGAGGCTTTTATGAGTATCTGCGATAAAGCATCTATTGAGGTTCAGGTTTTGAAGAACCTGGATGGTAGTTGCTGTAGCCAGATCTTTGCCTCTAAGGGATTCAATGATGCCTATCGCTTCACTGCAAATAAAATTGTTGATCAATTATGGCAATCGAGCAGCGAAGGTAAACTTCCTGTTGTGATTGACGTCAGTTCATGTGCCTACACATTACACCAGATCCGACCGGTGCTTGATGAGCAGCGGAGAGTAAAATATGATGCACTGACTATCATGGACAGTGTTGAGTTCCTGCACGACATGGTGATGCCTTTTGTAGAGCCGAAACAAAAACATAAAAACATCATATTGCATCCGGTCTGTTCCCTGAAGAAAATGAAAACAGAAAATAAGTTCATCAAAGTGGCAAAGTATTTCGCAAAAGAGGTAACTGTGCCTGATCATGCGGGCTGTTGTGGAATGGCGGGTGATCGCGGTTTTCTTTTCCCCGAGTTAACCGCCTCCGCAACTAACGCCGAGGCAAAGGAAGTAACCCAGACCAGGTATGATGGGTATTATTCTTCTACCAAAACCTGTGAGATAGCGTTGTCCGAAGCAACGAGGGAAAACTATATATCTATTTTATACCTGGTAGATGAATCGATTGGCTGAACAGCCAGTTACATGTTTTAATTCCATTGATCATGTTTGCAAATTTTGATTTCCGGGTTGCTTCTCTCTACAACGATCTGATAAGGTTACAACCATTAGAAAAGCATGATTTTGCAAGTCTTTACCAGGTTGCTTCAGACCCGCTGATCTGGGAAGTGCATCCATCCAGGGATAGATACAAGCAAGAAGTTTTTCATGAATTTTTTGAGGGAGCTGTTGCCTCAGGCAGTGCGTTTCTTGTAATTGACCAGGCCTCCGGTGACGTGATCGGCACCTCACGGTATTATGATCTTCAACCTGAAAACTCGACAGTAGCCGTCGGCTACACCTTTCTCGCCAGGACCTATTGGGGCGGGGAATATAATAAAGCTTTGAAATCGCTGATGCTGGAATATGCATTCCGGTTTGTTGACACCGTGTTGTTTCATATCGGTGCAACCAACTATCGCTCACAGAAAGCGATCCTTAAACTTGGAGCAAAAAAATCCCGCGAAATTGATTTTGAGTCGGGCGGTATCATGCAACTTCATTTTGAATATAAAATTACAAAGGCGGACTGGAGTTCCTGATGATTAATATTTCTTTGACGGATATATGGTAAGATTGTATTTTTACTGATATCAACCAATGAAGGCGATCAGAATCATTTGTCTTTTTGTTGCATGGCTGTGGATTGCTATTATTTTAATGGTCTGTGTCGGAAACTTTGCTGACGTACTCTCACAGGACATCGCATACGCTGTTGGAATTTTCATCGGATCCGCCCTTTTCCTGATTCCTTCCTTTATCCTGTTTTATATTGCTGGCAAGATCAAGAAAAAACTTGATCGTTTGAAACGCGATGCTCTGATAAACTCTTTTGAATCTATCTGATCCTCCTGGGCCATTAAGGCCTCGTTTGTAGCTAATTTCTAAGGGACTATATGCCCCCACTGAGCAAATACTTTCATCTGTTACCTGTGCAGACTTTCTCCTGTTTGTGATCACACGTTTTATTTCATTCACTCAATAAATATTTATTTATGCAGCAGTTAAAGATCTCAGCACGTTGGAAAATTCACGAAGGTAAATTTGAAGAATTCAGGAGTATTGCAAAAGAATGTCTTGCTACAGTGATGCTGAAGAGTCCCAATCGTCGTCACTACGATTGGTACTTCAATGATGAACTAAGGGAGTGCATCGTACTGGAGAAGTATGCGGATTCCGACGCACTGCTGAGTCATATATCCGTGATTGGTGATTACCTTGGCAGGTTCATGGCGATCGCAGATTTCAATGCGGAGATTTATGGGAATCCTTCGCAGGCGCTATTGGATGCGATTGCTCCTTTGGATAAGAAGATCTATTATTTTTACCAGGGAATTAAGGAGCCTGAAGCACATTTAGCTTCTCTGACCTGAAGTTTCGTGACGATAACAGGGTTAGCAGGTAACCTACAAGGAATCAAAAAAGCTTCAGCTGGTTGCTTTGAGGCTTCGGTGGTTTCGCATCACCAAAAACTGTTTTGCCTCCATGTTTCCAGGATTCATCTCTTTCTTTTTGGATGAGTGCTTCGAAGCCTGAATTTGGCGTAAAATTTTCTTCGTTCCTTACAGCGATTTCATGTAGTTTTTTTATCGCTTCGTTTTTTTCTGTTACACCAATCCTGGCTTTTTCCACGGCGTTTTGCAACACATTTATTGTTTCATCATATACGTTTACCGGAACCGGGAAAGGATGTCCGTCCTTACCTCCATGCGCAAACGAAAAGCGCGCCGGGTCTTTAAAACGGGAGGGGGTGCCATGTATCACTTCGCTCACAAGCGCAAGGGACTGCAGGGTACGCGGCCCTACACCTTTTAACAGCAGCAGTTCCTCAAAGTCTGCCGGCTGTTGATCATGTGCCAGCCATAATACGGAGCCGAGTCTTTTCAGATTGACATCCTGCTCCTGCACGTCATGATGCGAGGGCATAATGAGCCGCGTAAAGTCTTTAAGGATTCGTTGCGGTTCCTCATGCGCTATGTTTAATATTTCCTTTCTTGTATTTTTTGCATGAACATCAGTAAGATTCAGGATCTCGCCCTGGTTTAACCCACAAATACCGGTATGCGGCTCTTCAACAAACGATTCCAGGTTATCGGAATGCCAATGATATCGTCGGGCCGTTTTATCGCCGGTGTGCATGCCCTGTTGCACGACTGTCCATTGGCCGGTTTTACATAAAATGAAATTATGGGTATATAACTGGAACCCATCCTGGATGGCCGTGTTGTCAACCTTCGCACTCAATTTGCTGCTTCGTACCAGCTCATCTCCATTCAAACCCGTTTTATCTGCAATGCTTAATAGTTCTGCAGGCGTCTCTTTTGAAAACTTACCCTTGCCGCCGCAAACATAAATGCCCAATGATTTTGAATGCGGATTGATTGCTTTTTTTAATGCACCCATAACGGATGTAGTGATGCCGGAAGAGTGCCAGTCCATACCCATCACGGCCCCAAAACTCTGGAACCAAAACGGGTCAGATAACCGCCGCAATATTTCGTGGTGACCGTATTCCGTGATAACAGATTCTGTTATTGCCAGTCCGAGCCTGGCCATTCTTTCAGCCAGCCACCTGGGCACAGAACCATAATGTAATGGGAGATCAGCAGCACCGGACCGTTTCATCAGGCGAAATTATGAAAATGTACCCGATCCTCCACCCGGAAGGTATCAGTGCAGTTGATGGGTTTGCCACACATCTACTATACAGGATGATGAATGTTCAATTTAATTGTAAATTCCGTTTCAGACATTTTACAATCCATGAACAAATTCAGGACCGGTTACCTCCTTCTTTTTCTTCTCACGCTTTCAATTTGCAAAACGATTCGTGCCCAGGTAAAACTGCCACAGCTGATCCGGGACAGCATGGTGTTGCAACGGGAAGCCAGGATAAACATCTGGGGCCAGGCTTCTCCCGGGGAGAGAATAACGGTGAAGTTCAATGGTAAGGTTTCTTCCACCAAAACCGGCGATTCGGGGAGATGGCTTGTAACATTTCCGCCGATGAAGGCGGGCGGTCCCTATACCATGCAGATCGATGCAAGCAATCACATTAAACTGCACGATATTCTTATTGGTGACGTATACATATGTTCAGGTCAGTCAAACATGGTTCATCAGCTTGAGCTCCACAAAGAGAGATATGAAAAAGAAATAGCAGAAGCCCGGTATCCGCAGATACGCCACTTTGCAATCGCGACAAAAACGGATCTCAGGCAACCTGCGGAGGATTTGCCATCCGGTAATTGGAAATCTGCGAACCCTGCCGATGTACTCCGGTTTTCTGCCGTTGCATATTTTTTTGCAAAGACACTTTATGATAAGTACAAGGTACCTATCGGCCTGATAAACGCAAGCGTTGGTGGTACTCCCATAGAAGCCTGGACAAGCGAAGATGGTTTGAAAAACTTCCCGTCAATACTTGCAACGATTGAAAAAAACAAAGACACAGGTTATGTTAACACAATGAACAGGATGGCAGCTGAGCGAAATGCGAGTCGCCCAAAATCGGTCGACAATGGGCTTGCAGGTCCGAAACGCTGGTTTGATACAAGCTACATTCCTAAAGGCTGGCACGCCATCAACATACCGGGCTTCTGGGAGGACCAGGGCATCAGCGATCTGGATGGTGTGGTTTGGTATCGCAGGGAAATCGATGTACCAGCCGGCATGACCGGGATACCGGCAAAAATGTATCTCGGAAGAATTGTTGATGCCGATTTTTTATATATCAATGGACAGCTTGTTGCAAATACTACTTATCAATATCCCCAGAGAAGATATGCGCTTGCTCCGGGTGTATTAAAACCCGGTAAAAACTTAGTTGTTATCCGGGTCATTAACAATAGCGGCAAAGGAGGTTTTATTCCGGGCAAACCTTATGAGCTGAAAGCCGGTGATCAGCGCCTGGATCTGAAAGGTGACTGGCAGTACAAAGTTGGAGAAGCATTTGAGCGTGGAAGAAATCTGCCCACGCAAGGTCTTTCCGCCCAGAACCAACCGACCGCTTTATATAATGCGATGATTGCACCTTTGATCAATTACACGATCAGGGGATTTCTGTGGTACCAGGGTGAAACCAATATTGAGAATGCTTCCGCATACCAACAGTTATTACCGGCGTTGATAAAAAACTGGCGGGAAAAATGGAAGCAGGGTGATCTGCCATTCCTTTATGTGCAACTGCCAAACTTCATGGAGGCTAAATACCATCCATCTGAAAGCGACTGGGCTGTGTTACGCGATGCACAATTGAAAACATTGGTTGTTCCAAATACTGCAATGGCAGTCGCAATTGATCTTGGTGAATGGAACGACATCCATCCCGGTAATAAAAAAGATGTTGGGGTGAGACTGGCCCTCGCCGCTCAGCATCTCGTGTATAAGGATCAAAACATCGTGCCTTCGGGCCCACTCTATAAATCTTTCGTTGTTGAGGGAAACAGGATCATTGTTAACTTTACACATACGGGGAGTGGATTAAAATCAATTGACGGCGAAGAGCTCAGCCAGTTTGCAATCGCCGGCCGGGATAAAAGATTTATCTGGGCAAAGGCAAAGATCGAGGGTGACAAAGTAATTGTCTGGAATGATACTATTGTGGATCCGCTTTATGTCCGATATGCCTGGGCAGATAATCCTGACGGCGCGAATTTATACAATATGGAAGGCCTGCCTGGTTCGCCGTTCCGCACGGATGATTAACAGACCAACTTTTTCTAATCTTAAAACCACATCAAATGGAAACACGAATTCTCGGGAATGGTAACCTGGAAGTTTCCGCAATAGGACTGGGTTGCATGGGTATGAGCTTTGGCTACGGCCCGGCTCATGATAAAAAAGAAATGATTGCCTTGATCCGCGCTGCCGTTGAAAAGGGCGTGACTTTTTTCGACACCGCTGAAGTATATGGGCCATTTACAAATGAAGAGTTATTGGGAGAAGCGCTAGCTCCCTTCCGTGACAAAGTTGTGATTGCAACCAAGTTCGGCTGGAAAGCCGCTGCAGATGGCAAGTGGAGTGAACTGGACAGCAGGCCCGGGCATATTAAAAAAGTAACGGAGGCTTCTTTGAAAAGATTGAAGACTGATCGGATTGACTTGCTTTACCAGCATCGCGTGGATCTCAATGTACCTATCGAAGAGGTAGCTGGTGCGGTGAAGGAGCTGATCAGCGAAGGAAAAGTAAAACACTTTGGCCTTTCAGAAGCGGGAGCGCAAACAATCCGCCGGGCCCATGCGGTTCAACCCGTGGCGGCGCTTCAAAGCGAATATTCGTTATGGCACAGAATCCCGGAAAAAGAAATCATTCCGACACTGGAGGAACTGGGTATTGGTTTTGTTCCCTTCAGCCCTCTTGGCAAGGGATTTCTAACCGGTAAAATCGATGAGAATACTGAGTTTGACAAAACGGACTTCCGTAATACGGTCCCTCGTTTCCAGGCAGCAAACAGGAAAGCCAACCACGCGATGGTCGACTTACTGAACAGTATGGCCGTGCATAAAAATGCAACCGCTGCACAGGTGGCACTAGCCTGGTTACTTGCCCAAAAGCCATGGATCGTGCCCATTCCCGGAACTACAAAACTTCACCGCCTGGAAGAAAACCTCGGTGCAGTTGAAGTAAAACTCACAACGGAGGATCTGCGTCAGATTGAGGAGGCCGCATCCAGGATAGAAGTCCGGGGGGCGAGGTATTCCGAAGCGGGGGAGAAGCTGACAAACAGGTAAAAAGATAGGTGATGGTAAGATGACAGGAGCGATTTGCACCTCTTTTGTATATCACTTCAGTTCTAAAAATTTACCTCTCGTGAATGGGCACCTCAGAGAGGCGAAAAATGCCTATATTAATAGAAACATTACAGCACATGAAAAAGATCAATGGTTTGGTAGCCTTATTATTTTCCTTATTTGTATTTCAAACTTCCTTTTCACAAATTTCAACCGAGAGTATTGTCAAAGACTGGGAAAGAGCAAAAACGTTTACAAAACAGTACCTGGATTCAATGCCGGAAAGCGGGTATGCACTTAAACCCAAACCCGAGATGAGGAGCTTTGCTGCACAGATGCTCCATCTTACCGATGCCAATTATGCATTTGCTGCAGCGGCGAGTGGCGAGAAGCCGCCAGTTGCACCGGGTGAATCAGAAAAGACCACCGACCTGTCCAAGGCCAATGTAACAAAGCTCGTAATGGCCGGTTACGATTTTGTAATCAACAGTATCAAAAAGATGACACCCGCACAGGCATCTGAACAGGTCAAGTTGTTTGGTCGTTTTGAGATGACCAAGGAGGCAGCCATAATGAAAGCATTTGAACACCAGACTCACCACAGGGGCCAGGCAACAGTTTATATCAGGATGGCTGGCGCAAAACCACCGCAGGAAATGTTGTTTTAAGGAAAAGATTGATCAGGAGAAGTTTTCCCGGTTTACCATTAATAAACCGGCTGGCAATGTACTGCCTGATTGCGCACAAAATCATAATCATGAGCATTTTGGCAATGACCGGTGCAAGATATTATTCGTAAGTTCGTCCAGGACAGCATCAGCATACAGTATTAAAAAAGAGGACTGTCATCTCCGCGACACTGTCTGTAAAATTCCAGTGTGAATTACATTGAAGTCTTAAATAAATATATAAGCCAGGCAAACCCAATATTGGTCGTGGCTTAATTAAAAATCAAGCTATGAAAAGAATTGCCCGTTTACTGCTGTTATCATGTTTGATTGTTTACGGAGCCTGTTCAACGCCTAAAGAGCCTACTGGTGTATGGGTGAACAAGGAGAAGGCGCAGGGCAAAAAATACGGAAACATCTTCATAGTGGTAATGACTGCCGACATAGAAGCAAGAGCAAAGCTGGAAAGTGATCTTGCCACCGCGGCCATTAACAAAGGTTACAAAGTGGTCAAAAGTATAGAGGCCATGCCGCCATCACTCAGTGATCCAAAAAAACCAACAAGGGAAGAAATTCTCCAGACACTACAGAATAGCGGATGTGATGCTGTTTTGGCAAGTGCCTTATTAAAGCAGGAAGAAGCAGTAAACTATAACCCGGCCACCACCAAAGGCACATTAACCACCTATTATTCATACACCAATTACTACAGCAACACTTATTCGAGTGTTCATACGCCGAGCTATTTCAGCCAGGAGAAAAATTACTATATGCAGACTAATTTTTACGATGCCGCTTCAGAAGAACTGATGTGGACCGTACAGTCAACCATCTTCAATCCATCCTCTCTTGATAAATTCAGTAAGTCTTACACTTCCACGTTAATCGGACAACTAAAAAAAGAAAAAATACTGAAGTAATAAGTCAGTTCCTGCCGGCTCTCAATTTCATCCCAAAAAAATCACGATCCCGAAGGAAGAAAAAATATTTTATATAAGTCTACTAGAATTGTGGACTATTCACATATATTTGTGTATGATTTATTCAGTGAGGCGATTTTTTTCAATCGCCCTTTGAAAAGATGCATAACAATGTCTCCTCCCGTGGACATTAATAACCAGACAAACTATGGCTACAATTTATCTTTCAGCTAATCATTCAGTTTATTCTGCACAGCCAGATCCGGTTGTGGCACTCCGGAGATCCCGCTGTCTCCCATGTTGTTGTTGTTGAGTTCATTAATCCAGGTTCGGTATCAATAAGAAAAAATTAAGATGATTTCAGAAGCAGAGACTGCTTCGGGCACTGCTATGCCATTTCCTAAACATTTCTTATTAAAAACGATGGCAGTTTACTGACTGCTTAAGATCAACCAACCAACTAATGAAAAAATTATTTTCGGCCGGAATAGTGATGTTGTTATCCTGGCTTACTGCTTTTAACCAGG
Source organism: Flavitalea antarctica (assembly GCF_054461535.1). Taxonomy (NCBI): domain Bacteria; kingdom Pseudomonadati; phylum Bacteroidota; class Chitinophagia; order Chitinophagales; family Chitinophagaceae; genus Flavitalea; species Flavitalea antarctica. The sequence continues at coordinate 128,463 of NZ_JBTLQG010000010.1, read as the reverse complement.
AAAGTCATCAGCAAAACATTGGCTTCTCCGGTATAGTGATAGAAGAAAAGACCAGGACTAATTTACAGGGCGCTACAGTACATATCGAAGGAACAACTCATGAGGTTTTAACCGACAAAAAAGGTGGCTTTAGTTTTTTGACCGGGCAAAGATTTCCCATTACCATCAAGGTTAGCTTTGTTGGTTATCAGACCCGGACATATGTTGTAACCGATGCAGGGCCTGTTACTGTTACATTGAAAGAATCCATTTCACAACTAAATGATGTTGTAGTTGTTGGATACGGCACCCAAAGCCGTAAAAACCTGATTGGTTCTGTCTCTAAAGTTAATGTTGCTGAAACAAAGAACATTGTGGCAGGAAGTTTTGATGCGCAGCTACAGGGAAAAGTGCCCGGGGTGCAAATCTCCAGCAATACCGGCATACCTGGCGAAAGCGTAAACGTTCGGGTTCGTGGTGCAACTTCCATAAATGCTGATAATGATCCTTTATACGTTATCGACGGGGTATTCATAAACAGCAATAGCCTTCAAACGATTAATAGTGGGGGAAAAGCTACGTCTCCGATAGCTGACATCAATCCTTCAGATATCGAAAGCATTGAAATTCTCAAAGACGCTGAAGCAACGGCATTATACGGTTCACGCGGAGCCAACGGAGTTGTTATTGTAACTACAAAAAGGGGTAACTATAATCAACGGGCGAAAGTTGTATTTAATGTGTTACTCGGTGCGGCAAAAGCTCCTGAGCTCTGGGAGCTTACTACCGGTCAGCAACATGCGGAGTTGACAAATGAGTGGTGGATCAATACGGGGAAGGATAACCCTTCATTAAACAGAACTGAAGCGAACAGACCCTTCAGACCAGTATCCCAGGGTGGTCGTGGGCTGCCGGAGGAACAAAAAACATACGATCGCCTGAATGAACTTTTCAGAACAGGCAAATTACAAAGTTATGATCTCTCGCTCTCCGGCGGTACTGAATCAACCAAATATTATATCAGTGGAAATTACAGTAAACAGGAAGCTATCATCAAGCCTGTTTATTTCGAAAGAGCAGGATTTAAAGTAAATCTTGATCAGAAAATAAGTGAACGGGTACATATAGGGACCAGTAATACAATTACCAGGACATACCGGAACCAGGGCCGTGCCGGAGATGGTCCGCAGGGTGGTCTTTTACAGGCAGCATTGCATACACCAACAAACCTTTCGCCATACAATGACCAGGGAGTACTTGTTGGCAGGGCCGGGTTTGATAACCTTACTTTACTTATAGATAACTATGATGTTAACTCAGGTAGCCTTCGTTATATAGGTAATATCTATCTGGAAGCGGCATTAACTCCGGATCTGAAGTTCCGGTCAAGCTTTGGTGTAGATTATAACAACTATGATGAATCGGAGTATTGGAACACTAATCTATTGCTTGGTGCACCGCCAACAACGGGTGCTGCCGGTGGATATGCAACTTCGAGTGTCCGACAGTTTACCAGCTGGCTAAATGAACAGACATTAACATACCGGAAGAAATTCGGTGAGCACAGAATTGGTGTGCTGGTTGGAAACACTTTACAAAGTGACGTCCTTAGCCGGACCTATGCCGAGGGTCGTGGTTTTGCAAACAATTCATTTAAGAAAATCATTTCCGCTTCGACTGTTAGCGGATCTGAAAACTGGACGAAGGCAACACTTGCTTCATTTTTTGGCAGGATTGACTACAATTTCAAAGAAAGATATCTTATTGATTTTAGTTTAAGAGCGGACGCATCGTCAAGGTTCGGAGCCGACAACAAATGGGGATATTTTCCTGCTGTTGGTGCGGCCTGGAGAATTAAGGAAGAATCTTTCCTGGAAGATGTAACATTCATTCATGACCTTAAGCTTCGCGCGAGCTATGGCATAACCGGGAATCAGACCGGTATTGGTGACTTTGCTGCGCTGGGCTTATGGACCGGTAATGCGCCTTATGAAGGGAGCCCCGGTACAGCGCCGCAACAGCTTTCGAATCCTGGTCTGAAATGGGAAAAGACGAAACAATTTAACATAGGCCTGGATCTTTCATTTTTTGGGGGAAGGTTGACCTTTGATGCTAACTATTACGATAAATATACTACCGATGGGTTACTGCAACTTGCCCTTGCAGGTACATCAGGTTTCAGCAACTACTGGAGTAATGCAGCGGAGATCAGTAACAAAGGTTTCGAGCTTGGTATCAACTCCACTAATATCAAAAATAAAATCTTTACCTGGACCACAAATCTTAACCTCGGTCGTAACGTGAATAATATTGAAAAACTCGAAACGCCACTGCCTTATGGAAGCAGAAATCTCATATTACAAAAACAGGGCTCACCTCTTTATTCATTTTGGGTTTACAACCAGTTATATGTTGATCCGCAGACCGGAAATGCGGTTTACGAAGATGTAAACAAAGACGGTAAGACCACGGAAGCAGACAGGCAACTAATTGGAAGTATCTGGCCCAAATTATTTGGAGGACTTACAAATACCTTAAGTTATAAAGGTTTTGATGCAAATATCTTCTTCTCATTCCAGTACGGTAATAAGACATATAATCATAACCGCTTCTTTGGGGAAGGTGGTGGATCACGGGATGCCGCCCGGGTAATATTTGCGAGCAATCTTGCGCGCTGGCAGAAGCCGGGTGATATAACCGATGTTCCCAGGACCGATGGAGTTAATGTTAACAATTACCTGGATGGAAGCGGCAGGTTCGTGGAAGACGGGGGCTTCGTGAGACTTCGTGCACTGACCATCGGTTATACCTTTCCAGGATCAGCATTGGCGGCAGCCCGGATTCAGTCTCTTCGGTTGTATGTGTCCGGTAGTAACCTTTGGCTGTTTACAAAATATACAGGTCTTGATCCGGAATCAAGTGCGAGCAGCGATCCCAATCAACAGGGTATAGATCTTGGAACTCCACCGCAGCCAAGAGCGGGGCAGGTTGGACTTACAGTCACATTCTAAAACATAAGGGCGGAATTTTTATTCAACACCACACAATTTCAATACTTAACAAAATGAAACTATTTAACTATATCATAGCCTTTGTCCTTGTCTCAGGCTCACTTTCCTGCAAAAAATTCCTGGATGTAACACCGCAGGAATCTGTTTCCGACCAACAGACGATTTTTGATAAGGCCTCAGCGGAAACCGCCTTGCGTGGAGTTTACAGCTCGGTAGCCAGCGAGGGATATTATGGGAGCAATTACCAGATGATTGGTTATTTGTCCGGAGACAACATTCAATGGACCGGTTCACAATCACAGATACAGGAATTTATCAACCACAATGTAAAGTCTGAAAATCCTACCGTCAATGGAGCTTGGGTTGCCATTTACCGGACGATTAACAGGGTTAACCAGGTTTTAGATAAAGTGCCATTAGTTGAGGACGCACTGTTGACTGATTCAATCAGAAACAAGATCCTTGGGGAGGCATACTTTTTAAGGGGCCTGGCATATTTTGATCTTGCACGGGCATGGGGCGGCGTACCATTGATATTGACTTCCACATCGGATCCAAATGACAATGTCGGAACAGGCAGATCTTCGCTTGATGAGACATATGCACAAGTGCTATCGGACCTCGAGCGGGCAGAAGCTTTGTTACCTGCAAGAACAAGTCGTTTCACAGTTACAAAAAAAACGGTGTATGCGCTTAAGGCAAGGTATTACCTGTATCGTTCTGATCCGGTAAAGGCTGAAGAATTCGCGACCAGGTTAATTACGGACGCTTCCAGCCATTCATTGGTTAAACCATTCCGCGCATTTTTTGCGACAGAGACAAACCAGGTTGTGAGGGGAACAGCTGAGTCTGTTTTTGAGATTTTTTACAACGGCACCACGGAAACAAATGGCCACGGTTCCTCGTGGCTGGCTCAAACGAGCGGAGGTACAAGGCAGTGGGCACCGAACGACATATTCGTTGGTCTTATAAACGATCCCCTGAAAGGTGGGAACCGTAATGTAACCGTTGCGAAAGACAACCAGAACCGCTGGTTCGGTAATTTTTACAGAACGGTAAATGCTGCTCCTTCATATGTTATAAGGACCGCCGAACTATATCTTATCAGGGCTGAAGCCCGCGCCCGGCAGGATAAACTTTTATTGGCAAGAGCCGATCTGAATGCTGTTCGTGAACGGGCCGGCTTAACTGCAAGCATCTCCGATACCAAAGACGCTTTGTTGCTGGACATAGAAAATGAACGTCGTCTCGAATTTGCTTTCGAGCCTCACCGTTGGTTTGATCTGGTAAGAACAGGCCGTGCCGCCGCGGTACTTAATGTCACAGACAATAACAGGCTATTAATGCCGATACCTGCCCAGCAACGAATACTTGATGATAACCTGGCGCAAAATCCTGGTTACTAGGATTAGCAGTAAAAGTGATGGAATATCGCCCGCCATATTTAATCTTTTAAATAAGAAAGCTTATGTCATTATCGTTCCAAAAATCTGATACGAGTCAATGGCCCGGCACCTTGTTGTTTTTGTTCCGTGCTGTGTTTGTTTATTTTCTGATTCAGATTATTCCCATCGACCCCGGGTATTATCGACAACTAAACCATGGACAATTTGATGGTCTGCACTACGGGGATATTTTTAACCTGGCACATTATTACCCGGCCTGGTTTTCAAATGCACCTTCCTTCACCGATTGGATCTACTACCTGATATTCGCGTTGGTAACCGCAGGCATCTGGACCTTTGCTGACAAGGGTCGGACAAAGGAATACAACAACCTATACTATTGGTTCCGCGTGATCCTGCGATACCGGCTGGCGATGGCGATCATAGCTTATGGCTTTATTAAGTTTTACCCACTACAGGCGCCGTTGCCGTCAATCAGCAATCTTAATACAAACTATGGAGACTTTACCCGCTGGAAATTGTTCGGCCTTAGCCTTGGTATAGTTCCATCCTATCAATCCTTCCTCGGAGGTGTTGAAATCGTTCTGGGATTACTTTTACTTTTCAGAAAGACAGCATCATTATCTGCTTTCATCATCATTGTATTTACCGGCAATGTTTTTATGTCCAACCTTGCCTACGAGGGTGGGGAAGCAGTGTACAGCCTTTTCCTTGTAAGCCTTGCGATAACAATTCTGGTGTATGATCTTCAGAGGTTAAACAGCCTGTTGATCCTTCAAAAACCTACAGCACCAAATTTGTATAATCCGCCATTTTTCAGCGGCTGGAAACGATATGGAAGACCCGGTCTTAAAACATTATTTATTCTTGTTTTTGTTGTGTTATATGGATTCAAAACCGGGACCGGCTATAAAACCGACCAATTCCAGTATCCCGCCCAGGATGGCATACCAGGGCTTACGGGAATTTATAACGTACAGGAGTTCGTAATTAACAATGATACACTTCCGTACTCGAAATCAGATCCTGTCAGATGGTCGGATCTTGTGTTTGAAAAGTGGAATACGATCAGTATAAGATCGAACAGGCCGGTGATCATTGATTCTGGTAATGTCGATAGAATATCAGGAATCGATGCAGATCGTACTTACGAGTTTCAAGGCACTGGTGGAAGACATTATTATAGCTATACTGTTGACTCAACAAAAAATACGCTGACACTACAAAACCGTAATTCACATTACAGGGATGAGAAGATTATCCTGACATACCAAAAGATAAACGATTCTATCGTCTCACTGTCAGGTGCAAACGAGAATAACATCCCTGTTTATGCCTTGCTGCATAAACAGGATCAGAAATACCTGTTGGAAGAAGTCGCACGCCGTGGCCGCAGGAAAAGCTTCAAACTTTAATTCAAACCTCAACTTAATAGTATGTCCCCAGCTGAAACATTACTCCAACAAACTCAACCAAGGGCTGCATCCGCTCCTTTCCGGAAGACAGTTAAGGTCGAAACCATCAACGGAGCTGAATGGAAAAATTATGAAAGGGTTTTGTTCCGGATGGCATTTATTTTTTTCGTCGCGATTTGTATCCCGAACAGTGCAGAGTGGTATAAGATTGTTGCCAATATCGATTGGACAAGTCTGCATTATCGCGATCTCTATGACATAGCGCGCTTCGGTTCCGGGATCAATATTTTTGGCAATACGATTTTCGGCAATCCTTTGCTGGGCTACGCCAACTGGATCATCACTTTTGTAGTAGCTGTGCTGGGCGGCCTGGTGTGGACAGCTGTCGTGAAGGTCCGGAAGTCTGAACGAAAGGAATATCGTGAGCTTTATTACTGGCTCCGTGTGATTGTAAGATACAGGGCGGGGATAGGAATTATAGGGTTCGGCTTTACAAAAGTGTTACCGGTGCAGATGCCGTATCCCTCACTGGGCTTACTAAATACCGACTTTGGTGATTTTACAGCACAAAAAATTTATTGGCTTTCGATAGGTATTGTACCGTGGTACCAGGTATTTGCCGGCATCGTGGAACTTACTGCAGGTACTTTATTGTTATTCCGCCGGACAACTACACTTGGGGCGATATTGTTATTTGGGGCACTTGGTGATATTGTCTATGTTAATTTCGCCTATGATGGCGGAGTGCATGTTTACAGCAGCTATTTTGTATTACTGGCTGCGTTTCTATTAGTGAATGACCTTCCGAAAATATATAACCTGTTTATTCTTGAACGCTATACTGTCCCTGTTCATTACTATCCTTCATTCAAAAAAAGATGGCAACAAATTACCAGAGCAGGATTGAAAACACTGATCATTGTTGTTTTTCTTGGGCTGTTTTTTTGGCTGCAGCTCATCAATTTCTGGTATGACCCATACAAACAACCCTCCGTTGCCGGGGTAAGGAATCTGCGTGGTAACTATAACGTGACTGAATTCCGTTTGAATAACCAGTTGATACCATATTCACCGCTGGATACCATCCGTTGGCAGGAAGCAACTTTTGAGAACTGGACCAGTTTAACCTTCCGGGTTAACAAACCCACGCAACTAGACCTGTCAAATGGTGGCGGCGATCCCCAGCGCGACATCAACAGGACTTTTGAAATATCGGGTGTGGGCGGCGGACAAAGAGTGTTTCATTACTACGCTGATGAGAAAAACAAGGTCTTATACCTGCAGGATAAATTTAAACCCGTTCCGGATGTTCGCAACAGGGCGGCTGGTGCAGGCGGAGATGGCGGGACGGAAAAGAACCTCGCCGGTTTGAATGCCGGCATTGCGCAGAACGCGGAGGCTGATGCAAAGAACCCAAAAGCTGCTGCAAAGAACGCAGAGGCTGCTGTAAAGAACGCAGAAACTCATGCGAAGAACGCGGAGACTGCTGTAAAGAACAAGGCAGCTATAAGCTGGATACCCGAAGAAGCGCTGAAAAACATAGGGGATGAAGTTTATAAGATTGATGAGCGTGCAATGTCAACACGCAGGAAAAGAGAATTTGCGGAAAAACCAAAAAATGAACATCGAAAAAAAATGATCCTGAATTATAGGACGACTGATGGAAATAGGGTCATACTTGACGGAATAGACGAAAATAATGATTCTATACATGTCGTACTTGACAGGATTCATCGTGATTACAAGCTGAGTGAAAGCAGTCTTAAAGCCGGAAAATATTGAGAAGATTATTAACAAGGCTCCCGGAGTTTAGTCCGTACCCTGTTTTTGTTTTGATTATTGTTACCTGCCTGTTCATTGGAAGTTGTGTCAATCACCAATCAGGAACCGATAACGAAAACTTTGTTGATCAGGTTACGATACCCGCTATTGATACTTCGGCATGGTCAAAAAATGATGTTATCAAATGGGCTGGAAATGATCCGTCCAAATGGCCGGCAGCTTTCAGCATAGGCACACCTGTCAGTAAATCAGCCATAGATAGCATTGACATCGATGTAATGCCTGATGGGCGCGGGTTACCCGCTGGCAAAGGCCATGCATCGCAAGGCAGGAAAATTTATTTACTTAAGTGTGCGGCCTGCCATGGCAATAGTGGAAGGGAAGGCCCCGACAATAGGCTGGTGAGCCTGAAAGACGACACAACGAAAGAGAAAACAATTGGTAACTACTGGCCATACGCCACAACTGTGTTTGATTATATCCGGAGGGCCATGCCATTAAACTCGCCAGGTTCGCTAACTGATGCAGAAGTGTATCATCTTACGACTTACCTTCTTTCTGCAAACAAGATCATTGATTCAACAACAATCCTCACAGCAGATAATCTTTCAAAAATTAAAATGCCGGCACATAAACTTTTTATTAATGATAACCGTAAAGGCGGTCACGAAATTAAATAAAGTGCTTACGGGTGTAAGTGGTTTGAAAAAAAGCAAATCAAATCAAAAGTGGAATTGAAACATGAGTGTGAATCAAACAAATCGTCTTGATCAGGCCGGTGACAAAACAGGTCAGCAAATAAAGCGAAGAGCTTTTTTAGCTGCCGGTGCGGCTGCTACGGCTATCGCTTTATTTAAAGTATCCCCCGGGCAATCGGTTCCTGTCCAGGTGCCGGTTGAGAATGATCCAACAAAGATTCCGGGAAAGCCTCCTTCCCTGGTAGGCACAAGATCCCGGTTCGAAGTACTTTCAAAAAAACCAAGGGATGGATCCTCAAGGTCCCCGTTGCAGGATTTTCATGGGATCATCACACCTTCTGATCTGCATTTTGAAAGGCATCATGCAGGTGTCCCATTCATCGATCCTGCCGGTTATGAATTGGTTGTACACGGTATGGTTAATAAGCCTTTGAAATTTACCCTGGCAGAGTTGAAAAGATTTCCATCTGTATCAAGGATCGCGTTTATAGAATGTTCTGGAAATTTCCGTACCGGCAAAGAAAAGATGACGGCCCAGGAGATTTGCGGATTAACCAGTCAAAGTGAGTGGACGGGTGTTATGTTATCTACCATTTTCAGGGAGGTTGGTGTGAAATCCGGTGCTACCTGGTTCCTTGCAGAAGGCTCTGATGCTGCGGTTATGACCCGCAGCATACCGGTGAGCAAAGGCTGGAATGACGCTATGATCGCATATGCGCAGAATGGTGAAGCAATCCGTCCGGAGCAAGGTTACCCGGCAAGATTGTTCCTGCCGGGATGGGAGGGTAATACGCAGGTCAAATGGATCCGCCGTATAGAATTATCTGATCAGCCATTTATGACCAGGGAAGAAACTGCTAAATACACTGAACAAGTCAGAGATAGAGTGCGCCAGTTTAGTTTTGATATGGATGCACGATCAATTATTACCTTTCCCTCTTATCCGAATAATGTTGAAAAGGGATGGATCGAGATCAGGGGCCTGGCCTGGAGCGGCCGGGGCAAGGTCCATGCAGTGGAAGTAACCACCGATGCAGGTAAAACCTGGATGCCTGCCAGGCTACAGGATCCCGTGCTCGATAAAGCTCATACCTGTTTCAGGCACTTATTCAAATGGAACGGTGGCGAAACAGAAATAGCCAGCCGGGCAATCGATGATACCGGTTATGTACAACCGACTTTAACACAGCTTGTAAATGCACGCGGGAAAGATATGGGTGGTTATCATCTTAATCCCATTACTTCATGGCGTATAAAAAGTGATGGCTCGGTTTTATTCAAACCTGAGACCTGGAGATAAGCGATATGTCAAAGACCGATTATGATGCGATAGTGGTTGGCTCTGGTCCTAATGGTCTTGCTGCAGCAATTGTATTACAGCGGGCTGGACTGTCCGTCCTTATACTGGAGGCAAAGAACACTATTGGGGGTGGACTCCGTACAGCCGAGTTAACATTGCCGGGATTCCGACATGATATTTGTTCTGCAATTCATCCCATGGCAGCAAACTCTCCTTTCTTCAGGTCTTTGCCCCTAGAACAATTTGGTTTGAAATTTATCTATCCCGGCATAGCTGCTGCTCACCCCCTGGATGACGGAACTGCTGCTGTTCTCAAACATTCATTGCAGGAAACATCAGACTTGTTGGATGTAGATAAACCGGCGTATAGAAGTCTTGTAGCACCTATTGTGAATGACTGGCCAAAGATCGAAGATGATGTTTTGGCACCTTTTCATTTTCCGGGACATCCTATAAGGATGGCAGCATTTGGATTAAAAGCGATTCAACCAGCTACTTTGCTTGCGAAAAGGTTTAAGACGGAAAAGGCCAGGTCGTTGTTTGCCGGCATGGCCGCGCACTCGATCCTCCCACTGGACCAGGTTGCTACCTCTGCCATCGGGCTTGTGATGCTGGCCTCTGCTCATATTAAAGGTTGGCCGATTCCGGCCGGGGGTTCCCAATCTCTTGCTGATGCGCTTGCGGCACATTTCTTAAGCCTCGGCGGAAAGATTGAAATGAATGTCTATGTAAAATCACTGGAGCAATTACCTTCTTCCAGGGCCATTCTTTTTGATGTTTCTCCTAAACAACTATTGACTATTGCGGGTCATAAATTCAACGAACAATATACCAGGCAATTGTCCCGATACAAATATGGTATGGGCGTCTTCAAAATTGATTGGGCATTGAGTTCCCCGGTACCATTTACAAATGCAGCATGTCGTGATGCAGGCACCTTACATCTTGGTGGATCATACAATGAAATAGTTGCTTCCGAACAGTCCGCATGGTCAGGGAAGGAATCTGAAAATCCTTTTGTGTTGCTCGCTCAGCAAAGTCTTTTTGATAGTACAAGAGCCCCGGCAGGCAAACACACGGCCTGGGCTTATTGCCATGTTCCAAACGGATCGCTCAAAGACATGACGACTATTATTGAGAAGCAGGTTGAAAGATTTGCGCCTGGATTCAGGGATACTATCCTCGGCAGGCACACCTACAATACGGCTCAACTGCAGGAACACAATCCAAACTACATCGGTGGAGATATTAATGGCGGTGAATTTAATATCAAACAATTATTTACCAGGCCCGCTTTAAGAATATCTCCCTATAAAACATCTGCGGCCGGAATCTACATTTGTTCCGCATCAACACCGCCGGGTGGCGGGGTACACGGTATGTGTGGTTATCATGCCGCGAATAAAGTATTGAAGGATTTAAAGCTGAAATAAATTTTAGAAGATAAAAACTGATAATGGTACAATTAGAAAAGAGATTTGGTATTCACGAAGACTGGGCGGTTGTAATAGCCGGATTCCTGGTGATATTCCTCGCGCTGGCAGGAGTTCAGGCCCCGGTGCCACAATATAACTGGAGCAACCCTGATGACCTGTTTTCAAAAGTGTTTAGTACGGGCAATATTAAACTGATCGCCTGGCAGTTTTTATTAGTTCTATCCATCTCGATGGTACTCGTAATTCTGACGGGTAAGCCCGTCCGGTCTTTCCTGGTAATTCTTCCGGTCTTATACCTCCTGGCTATTGTCGCACTTGTGGTAGCTGGCAATAAATCTATAAAGTCTTTTAACCTCGAGGCTGTTATCTTCAGCTTGTTATTTGGGCTCGTCATTGGAAATCTCGTCAGGATACCGGCCTGGTTCAGGGAAAGCCTCAATGGTGAATTGTTTGTGAAAATCGGCCTCGTGTTGCTGGGAACGTCAGTCATCTTTTCTGACGTTTTAAAAGCCGGCTCACTTGGCCTCGTTCAGGCGTTGGTAGTCGTATTATCTGTATGGTATTTTGCGTTCTGGGTTTGTAAAAAGCTAAAGGTCGACGATGAGATGTCCATGATGTTATCCAGTGCCGTGTCGATCTGTGGGGTTTCTGCAGCTATCGCTACTTCCGGAGCAATCCGGGGAGACTCAAAGAAGTTATCTTATGTTATATCGCTTGTCCTTATCACCGCAATTCCTATGATGATCTTTATGCCGGTGATTGCTAACGCCCTTGGCCTGTCACAGATGGTTACCGGTGCCTGGCTGGGTGGCAGCATCGACACCACCGGTGCAGTGGTAGCGTCCGGCTCGCTGGTAGGTGAAACAGCCCTTAAGATCAGCACTATCGTAAAGTTCTCTCAAAACGTTTTATTAGGTCTTGCAGCATTCGCAATTTCGTTATACTGGACCTATACGCGTAAAACGGTAAACGGGCTGGCTGCGGAAAAGCCGACATTGAGAGTGATATGGGAGCGATTTCCGAAATTTGTGCTTGGTTTCATTGGGGCTTCGCTTTTATTTTCATTCATACTGAGTGCCGGAAAGGTGTCAGCCGTAAAGGACAGCCTGAAAGCTATACAGGGATTCTGGTTTGTACTCGCATTTGTCAGCATAGGCCTGGAAACCAACATAAAGGACCTTTTCAAACACCAAACCAGGAAGCCACTTTATGCATTTTTGACCGCCCAGTTATTCAATATCCTGGTCACACTACTGGTTGCCTGGCTTTTATTTAGTTAAAAACCCATAAAAAAATCTAAAATAAATATGCCATTCCAAATTGTTTGATACCTTTGTTTAACAATTTTGTCAAACATGGCAGTTAAGGATAGCAAAACGGAGCAGCAGATCAAGGACGCAGCGAAACGATTGTTTTTTGCCGAGGGAAAGTTTAATGCTACTACACAGGAAATCGCAGACGCAGCAGGCGTTAACCGAACCCTGGTGAATTATTACTTCAGGTCAAGGGATATCCTTTTTTCATTGATACTGAAGGATGCGCGGGCTGCAATGGACAAAAGAATGGAAACGTTCCTGGCAAAAGCTACCAACCTGAGGTCGAAGTTATCCCATGTGATAGACGTTTATATGGAACAGGCTTTGGAATATCCCTACATTGAAACCTATATGATCACCAGGATGCATGAAAACCTGGAGGCGGCTGCAGAAGGGTTTACAAAAAGCAATCATGCAGCACGGATAAAATTGTTGATGCTGGAAATAGAATCGGAAATGGAAAAAGGAAATATAAAACAGATGTCACCGCAACAGTTCTTCATCAATTTTATTGCCCTGATGTCTGGCCCGGTTACCTTCAGCACTATGTATAAGAAAATACTGAATGTTTCAGACAAACAATACAAACTTCTTATACAAGACAGGAAGGAGATCATATTAACGATGCTATTTAGCAAGTAACAATCGACTTGTTAACAGGGGCCGGAAACACCGGCAATTTTTTTGACATCAATTTGACATAAATGTTAAACATAAGTATTAAATAATAATGTCGATTACAAACTATTACAAATAATACATGAACATGAACAGGTTTCCGGTTTTCTCCCACTTAAACAAGAACAAAGGCAGCAGGCGGTATAGCCTGGCCCCGGGCACACGCTTTCTTACCCTGGTTTGCTTGCTGGCACTCAGCATCAGGAGCAACGCCCAGTTAGCCGAACTGAAGCTGAAAGACGCGATTCAATATGCCCTGAAAGCAAATCAAACTGTTCGCAAGGCGAAGTTAGATGTCGAGAACAGCAAGTACCAGGTAGATGAAGTACGTGCCAGCGCATTGCCTCAGATAAACGGCAACGGTTCGCTGACTTACAACCCGATTCTGCAATTAACAGCGCTGCCGGGTGAACTGGCGGGCCAGCCCGGACAGCCATTACTGGTAGCTTTCGGACAGAAATGGAACTCATCAGCGGGTCTGTCACTTAACCAGAGTTTGTTTGACCAGGCATTATTCACGGGTCTTAAAGCTGCAAAAACGACGGAAGAGTTTTACCAGTTGAACGCCCAGCTAACGGAAGAGCAAATTATTGAGATGGTCGCTAATACCTACTACCAATTGCAGGTTCAAAAGCAAAAAATACAGGTATTGGATAGTAACTATAAAAGTAATTCGCGGGTGAGGGATGTATTGCGCGGCCAGTACGAAAATGGCCTTGCAAAGAAAATAGACCTGGACCGGGTTGATGTCGGCCTCAGTAATATCGAAGCTCAAAGGCAACAATTGAGAAATGGGATAACGCAGGCCGAGAACCAACTTAAATTCCTGATGGGTATGCCGATCCGGACAAAGATCGAAGTGCCGGAAGCTACGCTAAGCAACATCAAACCGGAGATTATTTCACAATCAGAGTTTCTCCAGGTGGAAGACAGAACGGAAATGCAGTTGCTGAGAAAACAGTCTCAGCTTCTCAACTATCAGAAAAAAGCGACTAAGGCAGAAGGATATCCTACACTTGGGCTCACCAGCAACTATGCCTACCAGGGACTAGGGAATAATTTTCCTGTAGGCAAAGGAGCCAGCCAGGGGGTTAACTGGTTTGACTACGCCAACATAGGTCTTACCCTGCGCGTGCCGATTTTCAAAGGCGGCGCCACAAAGGCAAGGATCAGGCAGGCGGATGTAAGCATCAGGAAACTGGATGAAGACATTGCAAATAAAAGCCTGTCCCTTGATCTTGAGTTTGAAAATGCAAAGTCGCAATTGAACAGCAGCATCATCATTCTTAATAACCAGGACGCAAACGCGAGGCTGGCCCAGGGGGTTTTTGCAAACACGCAGAATAACTATAACAATGGTCTCGCAACGCTTACCGACCTGATTGATGCCGAATCTTCGCTCCGGCAGGCTCAGAATAATTATTCAACCGCTTTGCTTGATTATAAGATAGCAGAGATACAACTCCTGAAATCAAAAGGCAACCTAAAATCTTTATTAAACTAATAACCCCAAAACAATGACAAAAAGATCAGTGACAAGGCTTATAATAACAGTTGTAGTACTCGCAGGTACTTTCATGCTGATTTCCGCCGTACTCACCAATAACAAAAAGAAGAACGAAGCAAAAACTGCGATAGTAGCACAAGGATACGACGGTGTTGCCGTAAGGTTGAACAAAGTTGCGGCAGATTCTCTTTCAACGGGTATGTCTGCCAACGGTCACTTCGAGGCGAAAAATCAAATTGATTTATCATCCAAAACTTCTGGTCGTATTACGCGTATACTGGTTGATGAAGGATCCATTGTTAAAAAGGGACAAGTTATCGCTATCATTGAAGCTGATGATTTGTCGGTTGAAGTAAACAGTGCTGAAGTAAATTACCAGAATGCATTGAAAGATAAGCAGCGTTACGAAAATGCATTCGCTACCGGCGGTGTTACACGGCAACAGCTGGACCAGGCTATTCTTGCGTTGAACAATGCAAAGGCAAGATTGTCTACTTCAAAGATCCGGATCAGCGATGCAAACATTAGGTCGTCCATAAGTGGCGTGGTCAATAAGAAGTATATCGAGCCGGGTGCTATAGTGGCGCCAGGTACCAAACTATTTGAATTGGTCGATGTATCAGAGATCGTATTACGCGTAAGCATAACCGAAGCCCAGGTCGCGGCTCTGAAAACAGGTGACAGGGTCAATGTGCGGGCAAGTGCCTTCCCGGACCAGGAATTTACCGGCCATGTGAGCTTCATAGCTGCAAAAGCTGACGAGGCACTCAACTTCCCCATAGAGGTTGCACTTAAGTCCACTCCCGGCAATATGATCAAGGCCGGAATGTACGGTACTGCTGTGTTTAATTTCACCGGCGCCAAGCCCGTCATCCAGGTTCCAAGGACTGCATTTGTAGGTAGTGTAAGTTCCAACCAGGTTTATACAATGACACCCGATAGCACCGCAGCTTTAAGAACAGTGGTTGCAGGACGAGTTATCGGAGACAGGGTGGAAGTGCTTGAAGGATTGAAGGAAAATGAGATGGTAATCGTATCCGGCCAGGTTAACCTGTCGGAAGGCGCAAAAGTTAACGTGATCAATTAACCACTGTCGCCCAAAAGTAAAAAGAACTAATAATGAAAATCGCTGAAATATCAATAAAACGGCCCACCCTCGTAATCGTCTTGTTTACGATTTTAACCCTGGGTGGCATATTAAGTTATACCTCCTTGAACTATGAGTTGTTACCCAAGTTCGCGCCGGCTGTGGTTTCTGTTGTGACCGTATACCCGGGTGCATCACCTGGTGAAGTTGAGAATACGGTATCAAGGAAAATCGAAGATGCAGTATCATCAATGGAGAATATCAAAAAGCTTGAATCAAAATCTTTTGAGAGTCTCTCCACCATCACGATAACATTGAACAGTGGGGCCGATGTTGATCTTGCATTGAACGACGCCCAAAGGAAAGTGAATGCCATTCTTGGTGATCTTCCGGAAGATGTTGACCCGCCCTCTTTGAACAAATTTTCCCTTGATGATTTGCCCATCATTACCATCTCATCCTCTGCAAAAATGGATGAAGCTGCTTTTTTCGACCTGATGGACAAGCGGATTTCATCAGTGTTGTCAAGGGTGCCGGGTGTTGCGCAGGTTAACCTCGTCGGTGGACAGGAAAGAGAGATCCAGGTAAACATCAATTCAGCAAAACTCGAGGGCTTTGGTTTATCACTGGCGCAGGTTCAGAACAAGATACTTGCTTCTAATCTCGACTTCCCGACTGGTAGTGTGCAGACCAGAGAGCAGGATATATTGGTAAGACTCGCGGGAAAATATCAGTCAGTAGACGAGTTGAGAAACCTGGTTATCGTTTCCGCTGCCGGTCGTGAGATCCGTCTCAAAGACGTTGCCGAAGTACAGGATGCTCAAAAAGATGTCGAAAAAATCGCCCGGGTTAACCAGCAAAGTTCCATAGCCTTGCGTGTTACCAAACAGTCTGATGCAAATGCAGTGGCTGTGAGTAAAGGTATACGGGCAAGTGTCGAAAAACTAGAAAAAGATTATGCAGTCAACGGTTTGTCACTTGAAATTGTAAGCGACAGTTCCACTTACACCCTTGCATCTGCCAACGCCGTCATTTTTGATCTTGTACTCGCAATCATACTGGTGGCGATAGTGATGTTGTTCTTTTTACATAGTGTGCGTAATGCTGCCATTGTGATGGTTGCCATCCCCGCTTCGCTCATTGCTACATTTATTGGCATGAGCCTTTTGGGATATTCGTTAAACCTTATGTCACTGCTGGCTCTATCGCTGGTGGTAGGTATCCTTGTGGATGATGCTATCGTTGTGTTGGAAAACATCTACCGTCACATGGAGATGGGAAAAAACCGCGTGAGGGCTGCTTATGATGCAACCAAGGAAATCGGCTTCACTGTTACCGCTATTACCCTTGTTATAGTGGTTGTATTTATTCCTATCGCGCTCAGCTCTGGTTTGGCAGCGGATATCCTGAAAGAATTTTGTGTAACTGTTGCTATGGCTACGTTATTATCATTGCTTTCATCGTTTACCATAGTGCCATGGTTGTCTTCCCGCTTTGGCAAACTTGAGCAGATTTCCAATAAGTCATTTTTTGGTCGCATACTGCTCGGATTCGAAAAGGGTTTACATGCGTTTACCCTTTGGATAACCAATGTGCTGAAATGGTGTCTTGGTCATAAGAAAGTTACCGTAGGTCTTGTTGTGAGTTTATTAGTTGCTTCCTTTTACCTAGTCGGTGCGGGATACATTGGTGCTGAATTTTTTGCTAAAAGTGACCGGGGCGAATTCCTGGTACAGATTGAAATGCCCAAAGATGCTTCGATCGAACAGACCAACCAGATGACACAGCGGGCCGAGCAATATCTTCGGAATAAAAAAGAAATCACCAGGCAGATCGCCACGGTTGGCCAGTCGAGCGATGGAAACGCTGCAACCCAATCCACTGCCTATAAAGCGGAGATAGCTGTGCAGCTCGTCCCTAAAAAGGAGAGAACGGATGACTCCTATATCTATGCGGCAAAAATAAAAAAGGAGCTGGCCCCGATCCTTGTTGGTGCAAAAATCAAAACAGTTCCGGTGAGTATCCTGGGAACACCTGAGCAGGCCCCGATTGCATTGGTTGTGACTGGTCCCCAACTGGACTCAGTGATGGTTTTCGCAAAGTCAGCTATGAATGAACTAAAAAAGATAAAGGGTTCGAGTGAAGTAAAGTTATCTGTTGAAGCTGGCAACCCGGAGATTAATGTCCAGGTTGACCGGGATAAGATGGCTTCACTCGGTCTCAATTTATCAACCGTTGGGAGTACCATGCAGACAGCTTTCAGCGGGAACACTGATGGCAAGTTCAGACAGGGTGAATATGAATACGATATCAATGTGAGGTATGACGCCTTCAACAGGCAACAGATCAATGATGTCAGCAACCTGCTTTTCATCAATGAGCAGGGACAGCAGGTAAGGCTGTCACAATTTGCAACGATAACCGAAAGTTCTGGCCCCAGCCAGCTGGAAAGAAGAGATAAGAGTACATCCGTTACGGTGCAGTCGCAGGTAGTGGGCAGACCATCAGGTACATTGGCGGCAGAATGGCAAAAGCAATTGGATAACCTGGCTAAGCCAACCGGTGTAGGGTATGTGTGGAGTGGTGACATGGAAAATCAAAGTGAAGGTTTTGGATCAATGGGAGTCGCCCTGCTGGCAGCGATAGTGCTGGTCTATCTCATTATGGTGGGTCTTTACGACAGCTTCATTTATCCGTTGGTGGTGTTATTTTCTATCCCGATGGCCATCATAGGTGCGTTCCTGGCTTTGGCACTTACCAATAATTCTTTAAACATATTTACGATCCTGGGTTTGATCATGCTGATCGGTCTCGTAGCCAAAAATGCGATCATCCTTGTTGACTTTACCAATCAACGTAAGGCGGAAGGGGCCAGCACTTACCAGGCGCTGATAGATGCTAACCATGCGCGGTTAAGGCCAATATTGATGACGACAATTGCTATGGTGATAGGGATGTTACCGATTGCATTAGCCAGCGGCGCCGGTGCGGAATGGAAAAACGGCCTCGCCTGGGTTATCATCGGTGGACTGCTATCATCGCTCTTCCTGACGCTTATAATTGTGCCGGTAATCTATGCAATCTTCGATAAGCTGATTGCCCGTTTCAGCCGCAAAATGGAAGGAAAAATTGAAGACCTGATGATACAGCCTTATGAACATCACGAAATAAAGGAAACGGAGTGGAGTGCTTCGCATATCTGATTGTTAGCTTGATCTACATCCCTGATTATAAGCTAATGCAAAAAAAAACGACGGAATTACGTCGTTTTTTTTTGCACTTTTGATTTTGGCGTTGAGTTGATTTTTATCTGTTGAATGTGTTCCGGATGTTTACTTTCTGTATCGTTTTAGCTCATTTTTGTCGCTGCACCTGGAAAGGTCAACGCTACGCATGCAGGGCGCTTTCCAACATGATAGCTACAAGTGACAGGAAGGATATGGTTACCCCACTGACGAATAAGACCAATGTTTTCTTATAATAGGCTTCATATTTATCGGCGGGATAATCTAGTCTTAATATCCGGAACAACACAATTGCATACAATGGTATTGGAATCGTAACACTTGCCGCAACGAAGTACTCCGCCAGTCTGTCGCTCGCAAATGCTTTGGACACCCAGGCACCGGATACATTCAACAGAAAGCCTAATAGTATTCCGGTTGCTGTGACAAGTGGTTGTCTGATCGATTTTAAGGGATCTTTCATCATTAAGAATTAAGCGTGTATAATGTTCGTCATCCTCAGATGATCAAATCTCTGAAAAGTTTTGCTTAATGGCTAATCTATGTTTCAATGGGTATGTTTGAAGCAAAAGGCGTCCGTATCAAGGAAGCGCGTAAATGAAGATAGGCGAGGTGTTCATAGTGGGATAAGGCAGCAATTTTTCCAAATTCTATTTATCTCACGAAGGACAACTGTAGCACTTACTTGTAACAAAGTAACAGCTATAGTTGTCCTTTTTTTTTATGCTGCTGTAAAAAGTTTTGGCAGTTACAAAATCATTCTTTTATATTTGTCTATCAAAATAGTAGACTAATAACCATCTCATTCCAAAACTAACTAAGATGCACAATCGAATGTCTGCATTAATTTGCTTCGGATTTGTAAGTCCCAATCAGCACGGTTCCGCCTATCGTTGTTAAACGATACCTCCCACTATCGATTGCTATTTCCTGCGTTGTTTTGGATTTTAGTCACCACGTTTCCAAGTGATAAGGGAAATCTTTTGCCTACATGAATCGTAATCTTATTCATAATTAAATTTATTGTTTGATGAAACAAAAGTTGCGGACCTGGTTATCGGCCCTTGCGATAATGCCGGTCCTGCTATTTGCTCAGTCCACTCAGCCCGTTATTAATTCCGTACTTAGCGGCCAGGTAATCGATATCAAAACCGGGGCGCCACTCGAAGGCGCCAGTGTAAGTATCAAAGGAACTACTCACAATATCGTGACAGACAATAAGGGAACATTCAATTTCCGGACAGGTCAAACGCTTCCGTATGAGCTTGTGGTAAGCTATGTTGGTTATAAATCGCAGGAACTCACAGCATCTGCCAATCATATCATTGTAAAACTTGAGGAACTGTCATCCCAGCTTGGGGATGTGGTTGTTACAGGTGTTGCGCAGGGTACCACCCGCAAGAAGTTATCATTCGCCCTTACAAAAGTCACCACAGAACAATTAAACACTGTACCAGCTTCAGACGCTTCCCAATCTTTGCGGGGGAAGGTTGCCGGTATCCAGATTGATCAATCAGCCGGTAATGAAGGTGCGACCGTTTATCTGCGCGGAGCTAAATCCATCAATGGTAATATAGCCCCATTGCTGGTTGTTGATGGCTTTGTGACCAGCCTTGAATTATCTGATATTAATCCGCAGGACATCGAATCGATAGAGGTTGTGAAGGGCGCTGCTGCTTCGGCTTTATATGGAACCCGTGGCGAGGGTGGGGTAATACAGGTGCTGACAAAAAAAGGAAGAGCATCTAACAAACTCATGGTGACATTGGATAACGAATATGGAGTGAGTAATGTTCAAAGAACTCCTCCTACTTCCCAACATCACTTTTATAAAACGAATCCTGATGGCTCATTCGTCCTGGGTGCAGGTAATAATCGCACCCTTGATTTTAAGGGTAATGGATTTTCGCTGAATCAGCACAGGTACACGACTTATCATGATAACGTAAACAACATGTTAAGTAACAATCCATATTTTGCAAACTTTATTTCAGTTGCAACGGCGGGCGAGAAATATAGTCTGTATGCGTCTTTTCAAAATCAGTCCAGGGGCGGTATCGCTGAACCAATAGGACCTGATACCAGGAGAACCGCTATGCTTAACGTTGGATTCAAACCTGATAAACGTCTGGAAGCGGATGTAACCGTGCAGTATTATAGCCGCAATACGCCATCAGCTTCGGTTTCATCAAGTGGTGCAGGATCTGTCTTATATTCAGCCTTAATCTACGAGCCATTTATTGATCTTACCGAAAAGCAGGCGGATGGACGTTATGCCTATAAACCATATGGCTTTGATATCCAGAAATTCAATGTCGGGAATCCCTTCTACCAGTTAAGTTACCGGGAGTATGAAAGCCTGAGTAATAATTATTTTATAGGTGGAAAGCTTAAATATAAATTTTCCAGGAAATTATCAGCAGAGGTTAATGGTGCATTTCAAAACGAATACAGCGAGATCGAAGATTATTATCCCATTGGCTACCAGACCTTAACCCCTGATATCACAAAGAACAATGGGTATTACGGCCTGGCGAATGAGCGCGTATCTTCAAAAAATGGTCAATTACAATTCAACTATAATGATCATTTTGGTGACTTTGACCTTGGAGTTAATCTTAAAACGGTTTACGAAGAATCAAGGCTAAAGGGACTTTCAGGTTCAGGCTATAATCTCAGCGCCCCGGTAAAAAGCCTGGAAGTAGCTGAGGCATCCACCAGGTCAACAACCTCACTTTGGAACCAGCTTGTAAACTATGGTTATTTTCTGAACATCAAGACTGCGTGGAGGAATAAAATCTTTGTTGACCTGCTTGGTCGTTATGATCTCAGTTCAAGGTTCGGTTCAGATGTTGACGCAGCATTCTTCCCGAGAGCTTCTATAGCATACAGGCTCACTGAAGACGTGGACCTTGGAGTCCTGACAGATCTTAAATTCAGGGCTGCTTACGGACAGGCAGGAAGTCTGCCACCATTTGGGGCAAAGGATAGCCGTGTTACACTGTCCAGTTCTGGCGGCGTAAGTTATACCCGCAGGGATAATACTGAACTAACACGAGCAGTGACCTCCGAGCTGGAGCTGGGTATTGATGCGGTGCTTTTTAATAAGATTAATATCCAGGCTAATTACGCCAATGCAGTCAGCAAAAATGATTTCATACTCGTTCCGGCTTTTCCACCGACAACCGGAACCGCAGGCATCTGGGATAATCTCGGCGAAGTAAAATCAAATTCCATCGAGCTGGAGATCAACGGAAACCTCGTATCAAAAGGCACTTTCAAATGGGATGCGGGACTAACGTTCAGCCGTGTACGTAGTTTGATTACGTCCCTCGGTGATGTCCCTGAATTTACTTCACAGGATTTCCGCAAAGCTGCAGGTATCAGTCCTTATGCATATTACGGATACAGTATCCTTACAAGTCTTGACCAGTTAGAAACTGATGAAAAGGGTTTCGTATCAAATGCTGCGGGCGGCGTCTTAAAGCCGGAAGATTTCACTGTTAATAGTATTGGATTTGTGGTACGTAAGGACCGGGTCGGCACTGCTAATGAAGCACCTGTTTTTTATGAAAATGCAGCCACGGGAAATACGAAGGTGATTGGTGACGCACAGGCTGACTTCCAGGTAGGCTATTCAAACACCATCAGCTGGGGACCATTCTCGCTATACACGGTGCTCGACTGGAAACAGGGTGGTCAGAAATATAATGAAACCGTGAACTATCTCACTTACCAGTACCGCTCTGAATTTACTGACAGGGCAGTAGCTGCGGGATTACCGCTTCCATTTGTTACTGCTGTATTTAATGCACAGCAGACAACCGATTACTGGATGGAACCCAGCGGCTATGTGTCACTGAGAGAAGTCTCCCTCAGCTATAGCCTTCCGGTTAAGAGTTTAGGTGTGTCCCGGGTTATCAGGAATGCTAAACTATCCTTCATTGGTCGAAATCTTTATACCTGGACAGATTTCACCGGGGTTACACCAGAAGGGTTTGATATTGATTTTTATGCCTATCCAATCTACCGGACTTTCAGTGGCAGGCTAACCTTAAATTTTTAAACGTTCAACATGAAACAAATTATTTATCTGCTCATAGCGGTAAGCTTTATTAGCTCCTGCAAAAAAACGGATTTTGATGATCCATCTTCGTTCACGAACAAGGAAGCAAATGATCTTATCAGGGACCTGGGATATAAGCTTGTAACCAGTAGTGTGCAAACAACATTCAATACCACCACCAGTTCTGCGGGTGTACACTTTAGCCTGCTGGCCGATCAAACCACCAATACAAACGGTAACTCTTCGTGGTGGGATTTTGCAAATGAGCCCAGGCTCAGGTTAAACAACAACGCTTCATATCGCGGTGCTGTTACCTGGAACACATTCTATAATAACTTTTACCAGGCCAACCTAGATGCTACTATTGCGCTCGATATCATCGAGGTGCAGAAAAAAGCGATTGTTGATAACCAGGGCAATGACCGCACAAACGATTGTCGCATTGCCGCTTACTTTTCCAAAGGCGTATCCCAGGGTTATCTCGGGGTAATATTCGATAAGGGAATTATAGTTGATGACCCTGATCTGACAACGCGCGATTTTCCGAATTCATACAAGGAACTTCTTACGAACGGCCTCAAACACATTGATAGGGCGATTGAGCTTGCCGAGGCATCATCCGCGTTGAAGTTTGATTTCCTAAGTGGTACGACTATTACAAAATCAGATTTTATCAAACTCTCGAATTCGCTTGCTGCGCGCATACTGGCTTCACTACCGAGAGACAGGGCAGAAGCGGCCGCGCTCGGGACTGGCCATTGGAATAGTGTCTTAGCCTATGCACAGAAAGGATTTTCAACTGACTTCACCATTGCTACGGTTACTGGCGGATATTACAATCAACTCGTTTCGCTGCTTGTTCAAAGAAATACTGACGGTTCAGGATGGCTGGCACCGGATATAAAAATTGCTTACCTGGCAGATAAGACGGGTAAAACCCCTTCAT
This sequence comes from Flavitalea antarctica, assembly GCF_054461535.1. Lineage (NCBI taxonomy): Bacteria > Pseudomonadati > Bacteroidota > Chitinophagia > Chitinophagales > Chitinophagaceae > Flavitalea > Flavitalea antarctica. The sequence goes on along the minus strand of NZ_JBTLQG010000010.1, from coordinate 104,591 downwards.
ATTATCCGTCGACTGGTGTGTTACCGGCAATCATTTCAGATGATGCCAGGTTTTACCAATATTTCGGATACACCCCAAGTTTTGGTATCATGCTGGAATCCAGGGGAAGGGGTTTGTTTACAAATTATTTCCGCGTTCGCTGGTTCAATACAAGGAATACATTAAACACACCGGGTGCTATAAATCCATTTTTCCTGCTGGAAGAAATAAGGCTTCTGAAAGCGGAATCCAGATTCTGGCTGAAGGATTTTCCGGGTGCAGCTGCCGAACTGAATGCTGCAACAGCTTCACGCATTAGTAAAGGGAAATTACCACCGGTTATTGCAACGGAGGAAGGCGTGAAGAAAGCCCTTCATTATGAGTATGCCATTGAAATTGATGGTGCAGGCGGAGCTTTTGTACCATTCACCTTTATGAGAAGGAATAATCTTCTTATAGGCGGCACTCCCACTGAATATCCGCTTCCGCAACTACAACTGGAACTGACCAAGAATACCGTGTACACATTCGGGGGCAAGGGATTTTTTGGCGAGAAGGGGAGCAATGGAGAAACGGCCACAGCCTCCGATGAGGGCTGGAAATCTTCAGAATAACACCTCGTCTGGGAATTCGAATCTAACTAATCTCATCAAATAAAAAATACAGAAAATGATCATATCGACAACCTTGAAAAAGAGGTATCCTGTTCTCATCCTGTTTACCATCTTTTTAGGAATTTTTACAACCGGTCTCTATGCCAACCCGGTGAAGGAAAATATACAAATACGAGGCGAAGTGGTGGGCATCGCAGATCAGAAAAAGGTTTACCTGCAGCGCTACTTCAACAAAATGTTCTTCGTAATTGACTCTTCAGTCATCAAAAACGGCCGCTTTTCTTTTTCAACGAAACTTGAACTTCCCGAACTTTATGGCCTCGCTGTTGATACCAGCCTGATATCCCCGGTTTATCTCTTTATCGATGAAACCAAAGAAATCACTGTTAAACTGGACACCTCCGCTAATGGCAGAAAAACTTCCATTAGTGGCTCGGCCGCTACTGACCGTTTCAGGATTTATCAGAAAAATGCCCGAGCGACCGATATCGAAAAGTTTATCCGGGAAGATCCGTCTTCCATCGTGTCTGCATTTGTTCTTTATAGGTATTATTCCCCTTCATTGTCTGCAGATGATCTTATAAGATACACAGCGCTTCTTGACAAATCATTATCGCAAACACAATATGTGAAATTGTTGAATGAGCTTCCGGTCGCATTGAAATCAGTCTCTGTTGGATCACAGGCACCGGATTTTCAACTGCCGGATCCTGGTGGGAAAACAGTAAAACTTTCCGAACATTTTGGAAAAGTGCTGTTGGTCGATTTCTGGGCAGCCTGGTGCGGGCCATGCAGGCGTGAAAATCCAAACATTGTTCGAATCCATAATAAGTATAAGGAAAAAGGCTTTGATGTTTTCGGTGTCTCGCTGGACAGCAAAAAAGAAGCCTGGGTAAAAGCAATTGAAAAAGATAACCTGCGCTGGACACAGGTTTCTGATCTCAGGTTCTGGGATAGTGAACCGGCGAAGCTTTATGGAATCCGCGGCATACCTGGCAACGTGTTGTTAGATAAGTCTGGTAAAATAGTAGCCAGGAACATACACGGAGAAGAGCTCGAAAAAAAACTTGATGAACTTTTAAAATAAGAAGACCGGAACCCAGATCAAAAGCTGTCCATCTTTTTGGGCAGCTTTTCTTTTGCTTTTATCACTGATAAAGTGATGATAAGATCCATACAGTTTCTGCCCGTGTTAAGTCACTCAATGTGTAAGCCTTGTTGGAAAGTAGATTTTAAATACAGCGCCAACTCCTGTAACACCATCGGCACGGATATAGCCTTTGTGATTTTCAACAACTTTCTGAACTATGGCCAGCCCGACCCCGGTGCCCTGGTATTCTTCTCTTCCATGCAACCTGTAAAAGAGGTTAAAGATTCTTTCTCCATCTTCAGGATCAAAGCCGATTCCGTTGTCCCTTACCGTTATCTCATGGTAGATTTCACCGGGTAATGCATCAGGAATATATTGCCTGATATCCCGGCCTTCAACAAGATCTGCATCTATAGCAATTTCAGGTGGAACATTCTTCTTACGATATTTAAGCGCATTGTCAATTAAGTTCTGGAACAATTGCCGTAATTGACGTTTGTCGCCCGTTACTGTTGAAAGGCGGTTTATATGTACCCTGCCTTTAATTTCCGTGAGACTTATCTCCATATCTTCCAACACCTCATTGATTACTTCCGCAAGGTCTACATCGTTAAGCCCGGTAGCTCCAAGGGTGGTATTGGAATATGCCAAAAGATCATCTATCAGGTGACGCATCCTGGCGGTGGTATGCTGTATACGTTTTGCAATCGTTTTATTTTCTTCTGTCACCTGCTGGCCAAGCGTGATCAGCAAACGATCCAGGAGGATATGGATCTTTCTTAATGGTTCCTGCAGATCATGGGAAGCTGAATAGGCAAACTGGCTCAGTTTGTCGTTGACCTGCTTCAACTCACGGGTGCGTTCATTGATTTTCTGTTCAAGCAGGTCAGCAGTTCTCTTTTCATCTGTTATGTCAATGACGGTGCCAATAAGGAATGGTGTTAGATCACGATAATAATATTTACCATTCAAACGCACGAAGCGGACCGGGCCATCCGGAAGAACGATCCGGCTTTCGTAAAAAAGTTCACCAGTCACTTTAGCTTCCTCATGTGCTTTATTCCTGATGTGCTGGTCCTCCGGATGAATGGCATCAGTGAACACATTGTACGGCCAGACTTTACTTGGATCAAGTTGAAATATCTCCGCTGCACGGGCTGAATAAATCAATGTTTGTTCCGTCATGTTTATTTCAAAAGTGCCCATCCTCGCAGTCTCCACTGCAAGCCGCGTTCGTTCTTCACTTTGCTTTAGGGCTTCTTCCGCTAACTTTTGTTCATGGATATCGAAGCCCACCCCGAGGTATCCGTTGAACTCACCATTGGGTAAATAGCGCGGGTTGCCCTTGAATGCATGCCAGCGATATTTATTATCGTGTCTTCTCACCCGAACTGCTGGTATAAAATAAGATTGGCCTTTGCTGAATGCTTCGGTGTAATGTTCCATCACAACGGATACATCGTCAGGATGGATTATGCCATCCCAGGCACGGCCAAGGGCTTCTGCGTTGGTTTGCCCCGTATAATTAAGCCAGGTTTTGTTCCAATAGCTGACCTTCGCAAAAGAATCGGGCTGAATGATAAACACAAAAATGGGACTATCATCTGCCAGGTAACGAAACCTTTTCTCGCTTTCCCTTAGTTGCTGTTCTATTTTTTGTTGTTCGGTAACGTTGGTGTGAACGCCAACCCATTCACGGATCGAGCCATCCTCATTTTTCAGCGGTATCGCCCTTACAGAAAATGTTCCCCAGGACGCATCTTTCATCCGCACCCTGTGCTCATAGATAAATGTTTTTCGTTCACGTACGGCTTCGTTCCACGCATTTATTGAAGCTGCCGCATCTTCCGGATGCACCGCCTGCGCCCAACCGTAGTGCTGGTATTCCTCGAATGACTGCCCGGTCAACTTTGCCCATCCCTTCTGCTCACCGACCATTTCTCCTTCTGCACTGTTTGTCCATAGCACGCCTTGTATCGCTTCAATGGCTGCTTCAAATCGCTCGTTACTTTCCCGAAGCGCTTTTTTTGCTTTCATTTTATCCGTAACATCATTTGCGAACGCTAATACACCAGCTGCGTTCGTTTTGTCAGAGTCGTAGTAAGGCTGACAAAAAAGATTGAAATACTTGATTTCTTCTTTTCCTTCTATATTTAGTTTGACCGGATGTTCATAAGCTTCATAACTATCGCCGCTATCTCTTACATGATGCAGCACTTCAATGTAGCCGGCAGTGACAAGTTCCGGCATTACTTCACTGAGTGGTTTTCCTACAACATCCCTGCCCTTTCCCCAGACCGCGAAGGTGGGTTCATTCGCCAGTTCGATCTTAAGCTCGGGACCTCTCAGTATCTGTATGGCTATGGGAGCCTGCATAAACAGGCGGTGCTGTTTCTCAATATCTTTTAGTTCATTACTTCGGAGTTCCGTTTTAACCTGTGCGGAAACATCTTCTGACGTGTGCAGGATATATATCACGTTTCCCCCTGCATCCAATACAGGCTTATTATATATTTTCCAGTATAGCTCGGTAAAAGTGCCGGGAGTGTTTTCGAGATCATACCTGACAACCGGTAGCTGATGTATCGCCCTCGTTTTTATCACCTGTTCAAACGATGCGGCAACAAGATTCTGTCCGGCTGAATTTGGATCATCCGGGTTTGAGGGGTTCAAAGGAAAGGGCGCGAAGAATGGCTTATTGATCATGTCTTCCCGTGATAATCCTGCCCTTTTGCACATACCATCAGTAACTGCCAGGATGGTGTATTCTGGTTTATCAATGGCAACCAGAATGCTGTTACAGGGCATTGCTTCAAAAACGCGAAGATCTAACATAGGGAGTTGCTCAGCGGAGGAATCACCTGCGGGCATCAATGGATTTTTTACCTTCATCTGGTAAGGTCTGAATTTCTGAATATGGACAACCTATCCGGGATAAATGCGATCGGAAATCCGGGAAAAAAGAGTGACGAAATTAAGCTATTTGGCTTTTATTAAAGATAATTCACAAGTCTGATAGATAGCTCCAGATCTCAGGAAAAAAATAAGTATTCGGAATTAGCCTGAACTAAGAATTTACTCTTATCGCACAGTAATATTTTGGTTTGAAAAACGTATGTAGCCAAATCAATTTATCGGCGTTTGCTCAGCGTGATGCACACCCTGTAACCGTTGATAACCGGCTAAGCAGGGTTGATGCAATATTGCTAGCTTTGAGAGTAATAGTCCCGCTCTTTATTTATCCAAATTCGCTTGTTATGGAACAGGAAAATAAAACAATGAATGTAAAGCAGGCTGTCCCTTTTTTCATGGTCGTGGACATGGAAAGATCACTTCGTTATTACATAGACAAACTGCGCTTCGAAATCAAAATCAAGTGGGAACCGAATGGCCGGATCGAGTGGTGCTGGCTTCAGATCGGGGAGGCAGCAATTATGTTACAGGAATACCGTGAGCAAGTACCGGGTGAGGCAAGGGGGAAAGGCATCAGTATATGTTTTATGTGTGACGACGCGCTTACTATCTACAGCAGGCTCACTTCACAAGGACTGGAAGTGCCCGAACCTTTTGTCGGCAATAACTTATGGGTTGTTCAATGTACGGACCCTGATGGTTACAATTTGTGCTTCGAAAGTCCGACACCAATAACTGAAGGAACAACATACTCACAATGGAAAAGTCAGATACCTGGATCTTCTGAATGAATATCAGCCCCGATATCAACGTGATAATTATTTATATTTGAATTACACCCTCTAATTGTTGTGATATGGACCTATATAAACAGATTTTCGAAAATAACAGCAAATGGGTTGCTGAAAAAAAAGCAAGTCAACCCGATTTTTTTGAGCAACTTTCGCATGGCCAGTCGCCGGACATCTTATATATTGGTTGCAGTGATAGCAGGGTTACTGCCGAAGAAATTACCGGCACTCAACCAGGTCAAATGTTTGTACACAGGAATATAGCCAATCTCGTTCCAAATAATGATGGCAGTTCAACAGCCGTTATCGAATATGCTGTGGCTCATCTCAGGGTAAAGCAGATAGTGGTATGTGGTCATTATTTTTGTGGCGGTGTCAAAGCAGCTATGCAAAACAAGGACCTGGGAATGTTGAACCCCTGGCTTAGAAACATCCGTGATGTTTATCGGCTCCACAAGGATGAACTGAATAACATCACAAACGAAAATGAAAGGTATAACCGGCTGGTAGAGATTAACGTCGAGGAACAGTGCGTGAACGTCATCAAAATGGCGGTTGTTCAGAAAGCGTATCTAAGGACAGGGTATCCGCAGATACACGGTTGGGTTTTCGATATATCCACCGGTAAACTTACTGACCTGAACATAAATTTCAATAAAATACTGGCTTCTATCCAGGAGATATATGATTTGACCAGGGAAGTATAATTTAATCAGGCATGCACATTAAAAAGAATTATACCGTCAGGGAAATATATCTGCACACCGGGAAACATTTTGCCTGGCTGGTACCCTATGTAGTTATCATCGCGGTTTTGTATCGCTTTACTCCCTTGCGCGATTTTAATATACCATGGTTGCCGCTATCACTCATCGGTACAGCAGTTGCGTTTTATGTTGGCTTTAAAAACAACCAGGCTTACGATCGTATCTGGGAGGCACGAATCGTATGGGGTGGTATAGTAAACAGCAGCAGGATCTGGGGTTCGAATGTGAGAGCATTTATAGTCAATTATGATAATGGTAAGACTGAGGATGAGTTAACTGAGATAAAAAAGTTATTTCTTCATCGTCATATCGCATGGTTATATAAGTTGCGCAGCCAGTTGCTGGAACCAACATCATGGGAGCATGTAAGTCTCCGTGGGGCGTTTGGAAGGGATGGACGCGAGAAAATGAAAAGGTCGGGCCTTGGTTTATACGGCGATGATATCACCGACTCACAGGTCCGTCATTACCTGCCCGCCGTTGAATACTCAACATTATCTTCATTTAAAAATGCCGCAGCGCAAATGATCGATAAACAGTCGCAGGAACTTGCCACAGTAAGGCGACTTGGATATATCACTGAGTTTGAACACGTCAAACTGCAGGGAGTCCTTGATGATTTCTATGATCACCAGGGTAAAGCAGAGCGAATAAAAAAAACGCCCTTTCCCCGCCAGTTTGGTAGCTACGGTTTTATTATGATCTGCCTGTTTATTGTGATACTTCCGTTTGGATTTTTCTCTGAATTTAATAAGATCGGCAACTACGGAATCTGGCTTGCCATACCATTTATAATTGTGATCAGCTGGGTGTACATACTGATGGAGCTGGTTGGTGACTATTCGGAAAATCCTTTTGAAGGACTTGAAAATGATGTACCCATGTTATCTATTTGCCGGAACATCGAGATTGACCTGCTGCAACAGTTGGGGGAATCGAGTTTACCCCAACCGATACAGTCAGTCAATAATGTGTTGATGTAGCATGAGTGATCCTTAAGGCAGGATCAGTGGTTTTTCTGTTCGTTAATTACTTCAACTATGGTAAAGGTTTTTTTTCCGGCGGGTACCTGCCATTTAACCTGCTGACCCTGCCGGAAGCCGATAAGCGCTGTGCCTATCGGTGCCATAATGGAAATTTTCTTCTCTTTGATATTTGCCCTGTCGGGGGTCACCAAAGTAATCTCCATTATATCATCCTTTTGATCCGACTTCAATTTAACTCTGGAATTTAATCTCACGACATCAGTCGGCAGGTCTTCTTTGTTTACTAATTTTGCTTTTCTTAATTCTGCCTGTAGCAAATCCGCATTGCGCCGGTCAAATACAGGTTTATCTGAGCCTGCATACAGCAAAGCGTTAATAATATAGTAATCATCTTCTGCCACAATAAGTTGATTTTTGTTCTTTTGCATGGTAACTTTTTCTTTAATGATTAAATGCTCATTTCTGAAGCTTGTCTTCTGGTTCTTTGAAACTTATGACGGCGAAATGTTCTTCTGTAAGGTTGGTTAGCGTTCCGTTTCTTACTGGCAAATAGCACCAGTAGGGGGAATGACAGTGCTGAAACCCAATACCAATCAGTGTTATCAGTATAACCATTTCGTATCGAGATCGCGCTTAGCAATACCAGGAACAGGATCACAATCCTCTTCGCTGAGACTTCTTTATTATTAAGTATCATAGCTGAGATTTGAATTTTGGGTAGGCATAGCGATGCCGATGGACACAGCAATGCCTTGTCCTGACCAGGTAATATCTAACCGGCAACCGGTTTCAACACCTGGTGTGTAACTGAATATTATGTTGCCGAAAATGAACGGTAACCGGTACTTAAACACGGCTGCAGTTGTTATGTTAACCAGCGTTTATCCGGAAAACATAATCTCGCTAAAAACCAATATGGAATTAAGACCGGTGGCCCAGCCTCCGTTATAGGTGCGGCTGGGAATTAAGACTGAAAGTCCTTGGATGTTGGGAAGTAGTCAAGCCTTTTATCAAAAACTGAATCAACGCAGGCATACAATGACCTCATCGCAAGCGGGAGCTTGTTCGATTCAAAGGTCATTTTATGTGTAATGCTATACTGCATATGGCTAAGATAATAAACTAAGCTGATAATAAGACATCAGCACGCGCCTATTTAATATTGAGGGTATGATTTAACAGATTTTTTTCATGACATGGCTGCATACATTGTGCTACATAATTTTTTGTAGAAACACAGTTTCTTACCAATTATTTTCCTGTTCGCGGTTAACACGCTCCGGTTGTTCAACGGGGTTAGTTTGCCAGTCACGATCGTAACGGACAAAGAAAGCGAGCCATCCAGTTCTTGCTACCCGCATCAGGTAAGGCTGGATAAAAATAAGCAGGATGATATTTATTATCATCCAATAGAAAAACCGGTTATCTGTTGTTGAGATACCTATCGTGAGCGACCAGGCCGCTAAGGTAGCTACGGAAATCGCAATTGACAATGCATAGGAAACATAACTTGATCCGTAATAAAATCCTGGCTCAAGGTTAAATGGTTGGGCACACACCGGGCAGGTCTGATTCATTTTCATAGTTGTTTTTAACATCCAGGGATTATCTGAAATAAACATCTTTCCCTGGCGGCATCTGGGGCATTTGCAGGAAAACAGGCTGACTATCCCGTTTTCCGGACTATCGCTTACCTGGTTTTTTTTTGCTTCTATAACTGCCTTAGTGTTCATGATTCATTGAAGTCTTTAAGTAAATTTGTGAGTATTGATAGTTGAGTAGAGTGATCACGAATCCAGGAAAGATTTTCTGAACTCATCTGGCGTGATTCCTGTTTCTTTTTTAAAAAACCTGTTGAAATAAGAATTGTCTTTGAAATTGAGATCGTACGCAATTTCTGTTATAGTCATATCGGCATTCGTGAGCAGTCTTTTCGATTCTAACAATACCCTGTCCCTGATAAGATCACCGGCTGTTTTTCCCAACAGATCCTGGCAAAGCGCATTCAGGTGATTGGGGGTTATATACAACAGATCTGCATACTGTTTTGGAAGCTTCAAATCACGGTAGTGTTGTTCGATCAGCTCCTGGTAACTTCTCAAAAGCGTCATCTTGTGTTCAGCGCCTGGTTTAACTGGCTTGTGTCCGCAGTATCGTTCCGCCATTATGAAAATCTCCAGCAGGCGAATGCGTACCATGTCAAGGTGATGTTCTGTCTCACCGGTAGTTTCCTGCAAAAGCGATTCGAACAATCCAATCATTAGCTTGTGTGCCGCTTCGGGCAGGTTGCAGACTACAGATTCCGGATTGCCTCTTAAAAATCCAAATCTTTCCAGGTACCGTGGATGCGCCAGGAAGGGTGTGAATAAATTCTCCTCGAAATGGACAACATAACCTTTGATATTGTTATCGAAATGCCAGCTGTGCACTTGTCCTGGCGCCATAAAATACATCTGGAAAGGCTTAACCTTATAGTTACGGAAATCGATAGTGTGTGTGCCACTTCCTCCGGTGAAAAGTACCAGGTGAAAAAAAGAATGACGGTGCGGCCGGTGAAGATGTTCATAATGCTCTTCGAGATAGCTGTCAAACCGTTGGACCATCAGGTTGTGTCGTGCGCCACGTTCAATAGAACGGATGTCATAAACCGGAATTTTCGCCTTCTTTATTGACTTTGCCATTGATTACGAAATTACCTAACTACGGCCTTCCAGGGTGGTGGAATTAAATCGTTTTATGGTACTTTTTACTTATTGAGGCAAATACAATGATGGATTAAACTTACTTTCTTAGCGGCATAACTTTAGTTTGCATCTGGAATAAGTTTACTGTGTTGCGGCTATAGGTTATTTGAGTAACGTATTGGTGATGACTACGCCTTTGATTTTTTCTTTAGCCGGAGTTTACTTGTCCGGGTCGCATAACGATCGTCGCCAAGTACCATGCCCCAGGGTTTAAGACCATCAACCCGGTCGAATATTGCTTTTATAATGGCTATTCCGGGGATCGATAAAAACATGCCCGAAACACCGGCCAGCGCGCCTCCTACGAGTACACCCACTATACTTACCAGCGCATTGATTTTTACTTTTGAACTTACTACATAAGGCATCAGGAAGTTATTGTCGATAAACTGAACCACCAGGAGCACCGCACCAACCCAGATGATATCACTAAGATTTTGTGCCGTGGTAAGCGTTATTACCATGGCAATTACTGTCGCTATCAACATCCCTACATACGGTATCATATTTAAGATCGCAGCCATAACTGCGAGAAAAATGGGATACTCAATGCCAATGGCCAGGAAGCCTGCAGCATTCAGCCCGGTCACAATGGCCATCTCGATCAATAGCCCCACCATATAACTCTGGATGATACCGCGCGACTCATGCAAAACTCCCTCAACTTTTTCTTTATGTGTTTCATCGAACGAACTTACCAGGAACTTACGGATCAGGTTCCTGTAATACATGATGAGGAAAGTATAGATAGGAAGAAGGAAAATATATATCAGTACTGAAGCAGCACTAAGCACCGTGGTTCCAAGTACACCGGGCCCACTGCCCTGCATATTTTTAGTAGCATCCTTAACCGCTTTCTCCTGCTCCCGCTTTGTAAATTTGAAGTTATCCCTGATCCATTCCTGTACGGTTTCCAGGTGCTGGGTGAGATTCCTTTTAATTTTTGGTATGTCATCCACGAAACCTGCTATCTGAGAAGATAAAAAATATCCTATCGCTATTATTACCAGCAATGCCAGCAGTATTGCGAGTAACATAGCCACGACTTCGGGGAGCCCTTTGCGGGTAAGCCACCCGGATACGGGCAGTAACAGGAATGCCAATACGATAGCAAAGCAGATAGGCATCAGTATATCCTGCCCCAGGTAGATGAGGAGGCTGATGAGAGCTATGCTTATGAGGTTGAAGCTGAGTTTTGCGTAGAAGGGTAGTGGAGTAATTGGAGGCATGTAATTGTTTAGCCTAAATTACTTTTATTGGGTGACCGGTCAAAATGTTTTCTCGTCTGCAGAGGGGCCATAGATTGATGGGACCGCAATGTCGTTCATACGCATATAAACCGTTAACTGTCCGCGATGATGTACCCAATGGTTCAGCGTTTCGCTGATTGCTTTCAGCTTAGGAGAAGCGTATAACAATTGTCCGTGGTTCTTAAGCTCGAAATCAGTCTTCAATTGCTCGTCAGTAAAGTTGGCAAGGGCATCCTGAGCACTCTGCAAGTTTCTCTCATAATGTTCCAGCAGGGCTTTGGTGTCGCTCAATGCGAAGTTCTTGTAGGTAGCAAAATCGATGACCGAGTCTGTTATCATCAACGCGATCCATTTAGGGATTTCAGCGACCAGTAAAGCAAGGTACCCCAGCTCCATCGACTTTTCATGTGGTTTATATTTGTAAAGGTTGTCAGGAATTCTTTCAAGACACTTTCTTGTGGAAGTCGATTCGGCTTTAAGCTCTTCGCTGTAAGCCTTTATAACAATGTTTTCCATATTTTTAGGTTTCTGTAAAAGTATTAAAAACTGAAATTTCGAACCCGGTTTTTTGCCTTCATGTTGATGTCCGGTAAGCCCGGATTAAGTACAGTTTAGGTCCGTTTTTCGGAATTAGGGCTTAGTGTGACTGACTGTAAAACAACAAAAGAAATGTTTGAAGCGATTCATGCCTATTATCTTAACCTCGTGCCCCGGCTCAGCAAAGCCGACCTCGAAGCGCTTGATAAATGCCTGGTTGTACGTCGCATCCAAAAGGGTGATTTCCTGGTTAAAGCCGGCCAGGTCTGCCGGTTTGTTTCTTTCCTGAACAGCGGACTGGCAAGGCTGTATTACAACCTTGAAGGGAAAGATATCTCTATCGGATTTGTTTTACCTGGACAGTATACCTCAGAATATGAAAGTTTCCTGACTCAAAAACCCGCTGGTCAGAGTATCGATGCCTTAACCGATCTCGAAGTGATTGATCTTGGTTATAATGACATGCAGCGTTTGTATAAAGACTTCCCTGCCTACCAGGAGTTTGGCAGGAAGATAGCCGAAATGCTTTTTATCTATCTGAACCAGCGCACCACTGCCCTCCTCGCCATGAGTCCTGAAGAACGCTATCGTCATATGATCGCGGACCAGCCAGCCTTGTTGCAGCAGGTTCCTCAATATATGCTTGCTTCATTTATAGGGGTTACCCCGGAACATTTGAGCCGCATCCGTAAAAAGATAAGCCGCGTTTGAAATATTTCTTTGTTAGAAAAATCATCTTCTTAACATTTATCAATTGAAACCGGGTCAGGATTGCTGAGATTTGTTGTCAAACAGCAAACATGAACCCCGATCAAATCTTTTCGATCTGTAATACCCTGGCATTATCAGGCTGGATCATTCTTATTTTTCTCAGGTTCTGGAAAAAGCGTGATCAGTACGTTTTTGGCATTATCATCATACTCCTTGCCGTAATTTACTCCTGGCTGATTCTTTCCTCGATAGATAAAGATGTCTTTGAAAATTTCGGCACACTGTCAGGGGTCAGTATTCTTTTCCAAAATAAGCAAGCCTTGCTTGCGGGCTGGATTCATTACCTGGCCTTTGATCTTTTAGCAGGCATCTATATTATCAGGAATGCTGAAAAAAATAACATCAATCACTGGCTCACCGTACCAACGTTGCTGCTTACTTTTTTATTCGGTCCATTCGGATTGCTTCTATATTTTCTGTTGAGATGGGCGATGACCCGAAAATACTTTTCTGATTTTTAACGATTCAATCTTATCATATGTATTTTATTAATGAATTGAAAAGGAGGAACGCCGTTCTCTTCTGGTACAGCATGCTCAATTTTGCCGGCGCATTGGTTTGTGTTGTGTTATGTGTGACAACCGATGTTTATGTTAACGGGATAAATGCGTTTATCAAGCCCTTTAAATTCTTTCTGTCTATCGGTATTTTTTGTATGACCATGGGCTGGCTCATGTTTTACCTGGATCGGCCCTCCAAAGTGAGAGCTTATAATATCATGGCCGTTATTGTTTTTGCTTATGAAAGCTTTGTGATTACCTGGCAGGCTGCAAATGGAAGGCTATCTCATTTCAACAGCACCAGTTTTGTTTATCTCGCATTATACCAGCTGATGGGAGTAGCTATTGTAGTGCTTACGCTGTGGACCGGGTACATCGGTATTCTGTTCTTCCGCAAAAAAGACTGGAGTATCCCCATGAAATATGTTTGGGGCATCCGGTTGGGGATTGCCTTATTTGTATTGTTCGCGCTGGAAGGAGGTATAATGGGGGCGATGTTCAGACACACGATTGGTGGCGATGATGCAGGCAACGGACTACCCGTGGTCAACTGGAACCGTAAACATGGTGATCTGCGGATTGCGCATTTCTTCGGCATGCATGCCTTGCAGGCGCTGCCTTTGTTCGGCTATTTTGTTGCTTCAACAAATAAATCTGTTATCGTATTTGCCTCAGTTTATGTGGTCATTGTATTTGCAATACTGATCCAGGCACTGATGGGGTTGCCTTTATTTTGATTTTATATCACAAACGAAAAGAGATAGCCATTTGCATCACGCGTTTTACCAGGCCGGTGAGATCAGGATGCCTGGATGGTGGATTGCGAATTTGACAATTTTCGTTTCAGTTCCATGGCTGCGCGGGTATAGCCGCCTTCTGATCCATCTACGAAATGAATATGACCGTCTTCACGATCCCTGACATAACAGGACATGATGGACGAATTACTAACATGTAAACCATAAAGAATTTTACCATTCGATTCCATTCCATTTAGCTCAGCTTCCAGGGCAGTTCTCTGGCCCAGGGTGCCGGACATCACCGTATTTATCCTGCCATCTATAACCAATGTATCAGACATCTCTACCAGCCGGCGCAGGTAACCCTTGCCTATATTCGTGCGGAAGTATAAAGTGCCCAACTGGGTAAGAAACCATTCCTGGAAGAGCTTGAGCGATTTAACTTTTCCCAGGCTCGCCTGCATTTCATTTTTTAGCCTGGTCATCGTAGCATTCAACTTCAGTTTTGATACGGAGATCGGCTGCCTTGTGTTTGGATTACCATAGATCTCGTCTATTTTCCTGATTACTTCGCTGAAGATCTTTTGTTGATTGAAACCATCCCTTGATATTACAAGGAGTGTTACAACTTCATCTTTGTTTTCCGGTGGTGGTATCCGGTCCCAGCGACACTGCATGCCGGAAAGGTCAAGTTCATCATCTTCACCGGGCCGCTCTGCCAGCAGATAATCTTTTCCCTTAATTATTTTCTCGGCATGACTTAGGCCGTCACCGATCAATACCGGTATCGGAAAAAACTTTGACAGGCTTACTTTGCAGATTCTGAGACGATGTCCCATCTCATAAATAGTTCGAACAGGCATCGTCCCGATCCGCAGTTCAAGATCAAAAATTCTTTGTGTGTTTTCTTTATGTAAAATCAAAGCAGGGATAGCTTTGTTTACCAGTAACGGTGGAACAATAAATGTGGCCCCGTCGCCACCGAAAAAGAACGGGACGGTGATATCGAGTTTGAAAGCGAGATTCAGTAAGGAAACAATACTCCCGGTTGCAATAAGGTTGACATTTTCATGTAAACCTTTCTGAACTGCGGCAGTAGAGCTTTTTATGTCTGTGATGATGATGGACCAATCCGATGGAATGTCATAAAACAGATCTTCTGCAAGCAGCAGCTCAGCGATCGGGAGATCGTTGACAGGGAGGTTAGAAAAAAAATGATCAGTCTGGTCAGCCATTGCAGTCAGCTGCTTTAAAGTTTTGTGGATCGGCTGGATACGATGTTTTCCTAACCCGAAGTTACAGACAATTAAGCCCCATTGTATCGTGCGCGGTGACAAACATCCTGATATCATTTATCCATTCATCCCGGTACTTGTTCAGATAATTTTCATGACCGGCCGTTTGATAGATCTTCAAGTGTTTTAAGCCCTTTAAATTGGCAAAAATTTCATCTGTTTCTTCTTTGCTGACTTTTTTATCTTCAAGAATGATCCCAGCCACAAAAAAATAATTCCGGCAGAAATCACGATCTGATCCATGCCGGAATTAACAATGATGATAAGCTTAAACCAGCTTCATCTTAACGGGATCCCAGTTTATCACTTTCTTTTTAAAGTAACTATCGTTACAGGATAATGCCGGGGCCGCCGCCCTGAAACCAAATGTCGCATCTTCAACCACGGTTTTCCCTGTTCTCACTGCATCAAAGAAGTTGGTAAAATGATCCAGGTGATCGCTGTAGCCTTGCGGTGCTTTAAATTCCACATCTGGCTTTGTAGGTTTTTTTCTTTGTGCCTCGGTCCACTTGGCATTGTATTCCTTAGTCATTTCTTCCTGCATACTTTTAGAAAAAGTGAACACGGAATCATATCCGCCAAAGCCGGGCGCTTCCGGCATAAGGCTATGTTTGATATTCAGGTTATTACCACGCACTTCCATCACACCTTCTGACCCGGTGAACCTTATTAATTCCTGTCCGCCTGTGCCACTGATAAAATTAACCTGGAGCGTCAACTGGAAGGCCGGATGTTCCGGCGTATCACCATATTGCATTACACCGGCCATAACATCAGGGAGGTTGCGACCATCCTTCCAATAACTGAACTGGCCGGTACTATAGATTGTTTTTGGACCCATTGAATTGGTGATAAAATGTGTGCCGCTTAACAGGTGGATAAACAGATCACCAGCTACGCCGGTACCTACTTCTTTAAATGCGCGCCACCAGAAAAATTTCTTGGAATCGTAGGCCATCTTTTCAGTTACCTCGATAAACTTATCCCAGTCTGTAGTTTCGGCATTGGCGTCTTTTGGAATCGTATACTGCCATGCCCCGATCGAACTTTGACGATCGTAAGCAGCGTTTACCATATTCAATTTGCCAATCTCACCCGCAGCCAAAAGTTCCTTTGCTTTTGCAAGGGCAATACTGCTTACACGTTGACTGCCTACCTGTAAAACCTTACCGGTCTTTTTCTGGGCTTCAATAATGCCGGGGCCTTCACTTATCTTATAGATCATTGGCTTCTCGATGTACACAGCTTTGCCTTTGGCCAATGCATCCTTTGTGATGCGTGAGTGCCAGACATCTGTAGTAGCAACGATCACAGCATCAATGTCCGATCTGTCCAGGAGTTCTTTGTAGTTCCTCGTAGTATAGAGTTCATTGCCGTATTGCTCTTTGGCATTAACCAATCTACCGGGATAGAGATCACAAATACCTGCAAGTTCAACGCCCGGAACTTTCAACGCAGTAGTAAGATCGAAATGGCCCTGGACCCCGTACCCGATTACGCCAAGCCTTATCTTATCTGCGTTGGCAATCTTCCTTTCATAAAACAGGGTTCTCTGCTCTGCTTTTTCCTGCCCCGCCAGTGTACTCAACGGTGAAACTGCGGCCAACATACCCGTGGCGCCTATTTGCTGTAAAAATCTTCTGCGGGATGACCGGCTTTCTTTTGACATATGGTGCAATTTTGTTTTGGATGATCAAATTAATGAATTAAATGACTTGGTATGGATGCTCAGATTAATTTTTAGATGGCTGGTTCAGACAGGGAGGTTGTCAGCTGTTACCGGTAAAAATTTAACGAAGTGTTAATATAAGGATATATGATCAATGAACTCATCAAAATTTAAAGCTGGAAATTGGCCAATTTCCTGGATTAACGCCAATTGTTTTAAACAAAGAATGTGACCCGAAAAGTTTTGGGCATCATGGCAAAAAATCGCCGGAACCCGGCACCAGAAAGGGTTCGGCAAATCGAAAGTTGCGTCAGTGATCATGAAACCCTGAATAACTTGTAAGACGCCGGGTAAATAACCGGCGTATCTTTGAATAAGAAAGTAAGCAGGGAGCCCCCCGGATAAGAAAGTGATCAGATTTTGTGCAGACCAGGGGACAGGTAGAGTGAAAAGGGCGGCTTTCTACAACAACAATTTTTAGAATTTTTTCATATGGCAAGCAATCGTTAGAGGTCGTCTGTTTCTACAGAGGACCCTTTTTTTTTTAGTTAAACGGGGCCACCACCCTGAATTCTCCGAATCTTTACATTTTAGCTGATTCTACATCCTTTGTTTTATAAAGTTCTTCCGGAATACAGGAAAGCTTCGAGTAATGAAGACGTTCACTTAATCCATAAAATTGCTGAAAACTCGTGATCAGTGGTCGCCATGCATCAGGATCTATACGTTGTGGAGATCCGTGGCTAAGTATGCTCTCTTCAAGATGAACCCTGATGATCTTTAATTCGAAAGTAAGAATCCTGCCCCGCTGCAGCGGTTCATCATCACCAACACGGTGAACCTGTATCAACTTTGCTTCCATTTGTACGGGGCATTCATCCACTTTCGGCGCTTCTACAAGATCTGCGGCCACGGGAGTCAAACCAGAGATTTCGAATTTGGAAGGTTCATACCGATATCCTTTGATGACCTTCCCTTCCGGTACGGGGTTTGAACCTGTTGTTAGCGCCAGTCGGTTTACGGCATCGACCTGGTTCACAGACGGAAGGTTTAAAACACATTCCTGCGCGCGCAACAGGTTCTCGGTTGTTTTCGAAAAAGCTGACAACCCGATAATACATCTCCATCCCAGCCAGAATGCTGAGGACATCGGGGCCAGGTTAAAGCTTCCATTCTCATTTAACGTGCTTATCAGCAAAACCGGCGTTCCAAAATACAGGATAGGTGTGTGACTTACTTTGTGCATGATCTGTCTGGGATTTTGAAGAATACATTGATACAAAATTGTTGTATTCATGCCTCTTCGAAAACCCGATTCTTGCGCTAATCTGATGGACAGCAGTGTTAAGACAAAATCTATGGATTCCCTGGTAACCGGAGATGGAAAACAGGGGGGAGAATTGAATATCGTCAGTAACGGTTGGGATTCCGGTCTATCTCTGCACCTCTGCGGAAATACTCTTCAGCAGAAAAAGGTCCGCTGCCTTTTATTGCAAACAGGATCAATAATACGAGCATGACCATCGAGAGGGCGAATTCAAAGCTGTTATTCCCAAGTTGTTTGATGTTGATCACAAACACAGCGACGGCAAGTATCGGGATCTGAATGATTGCAGCCAATCTTGTAAAAAGCCCGACTAATATAAAGAAGCCGCATAATAAACTGAGGCAGGTTATTACCAGTGCAAGCACCTCAGCATTCTCACTGAACATGGTGATCCCCGTTTCTTCTATCTGACTTGAAGCAGTGACCGAATTGCGAAT
Organism: Flavitalea antarctica; assembly: GCF_054461535.1. Lineage (NCBI taxonomy): Bacteria > Pseudomonadati > Bacteroidota > Chitinophagia > Chitinophagales > Chitinophagaceae > Flavitalea > Flavitalea antarctica. Next base: position 86,181 of record NZ_JBTLQG010000010.1, on the reverse strand, counting down.
AAAGATATATGATTTGTAGAGCAATACTATACCACCTGCGATCCGCAAAATGGTATAAAAATTGGGTTGGCTGATGACGCGGTTGTCTAAGATTACGTTTGCCATAACCAGGATATTAGACATGAAAAAAGAGCGTGTTGTTAGCGACCCAAAGGTACTATTTGTATAGTAAATGAGGTAAACAAAACTTACAGGTTTGTTTCAGAGTTTCAGCCGCCTGTCTGTAAAAACTTAGTCAACAGCAAGTCTGCCCAGGTAGCTGCACAGCCCACAATAACTGCACATTTGGTTCCCGGGTCAGGTTCTTTGATTTTTTTCTTAGAAAACCAATGCGCACAACTAAATTGCGCCTGTGTTCCTCCCGGAAATGGGCCAAATAGTGAGAGCGGAAAATCTAATGTAAATGAATATTTAAAGGGATGCCTGGCTGATAAATCAGCTTTTAATCAATCAAAAATGCACAATAATGGCTGAAAAAAACTTTGGATTTGGAATTGTCGGGGGTGGAACCATTTCGGATATTCATGCACAGGCTATCAAGGCGATCCCCAATGCAAGTTTGCAGGGATTGTTTACCCCGAATAAAGAAAAGTCAAAGGTATTCGCTGATAAACATGGTTGCAAATCATACGATTCGCTGGAGGCACTCGCGTCTGACCCCGCAATTGACATTGTGTGTATCTGCACGCCTTCGGGAGTTCATCTTGACCCCGCGATAACATGCATTGAAGCCGGCAAACATGTAGTGATAGAAAAGCCGCTGGAGGTTACGCTGAAAAGATGCGACGCTATCATAGAAGCCGCTGAAAAAGCGGGGGTGAAAACAGCGGTTATCTTTCCGTCAAGATTTTATGAAGGTAGCCTCAAGATAAAAAATGCTATTGATGAAAAAAGATTTGGAAACCTGGTATTTGGTGATGCCTATGTGAAATGGAGCAGGAGTGAAGCTTACTATCAGTCAGCCGCCTGGCGTGGTACATGGAAGCTTGACGGAGGCGGCGCTTTAATGAACCAGGGCATACATTCTGTTGACCTGTTACAATGGTATATGGGTGATGTTGCATCGGTGCAGTCCGTCGCAGGGAATATCAAACACAAAACAATTGAGGTCGAAGATACCGTTGTATCTACGCTGGAATTTGTAAACGGGGCACTTGGTGTGATCCAATGTTCAACGGCTGTTTTTCCCGGGTCTTTGAAACGCATTGAAATAATGGGCACCACCGGTACCGCTATTTTGGAAGAGAGCAATATTATCAAATGGCAATTTGAAAATGAATCTCCGGATGATGATATTATCCGGAGTAAATCAGTTGGTAATGTCTCACACGGTGGTGTGTCCAACCCCGCAGATATTAGTTTCTATGGGCATCAGAAACAATTGGAGGATATGATAAGTTCCATCCTGCTCGACAAGAAGCCAATGATAGATGCAATTGAAGGACGAAAGTCAGTCGCTATAGTGCTTGCAATCTATGAAAGCGCGGGTAAAGGAATAAAGGTGCAGCTGAATAACGGCTGATCCTATGCCAAAGTCGCATTGCCCCCCTGCTTAAGGCAGTTTCACACCCCTTTGTTAAACGTCAACAGCCATAGATTTGATGATGTACATTAGGCCACGGTCATTAAAACCAGTTATCAATACATCATCTATGTCTACGTTGTCAAAGATTTTACTGCTTTTGTTTACGGTATTAAGTGCTGAACAACTGCTTGCCCAGTCCAATAAGAATGTTCAGAGTGAAGCTTCAGCCAGGCCATCATTTGAACAAATGGATAAGGCTATCAGAAGTGGCGAATATCCCAATATTCACAGTGTATTAGTGATGCATAGCGACAAGCTTATCTATGAAAAGTATTATACCGCAAACGACGAGGCCCTGGGAAAAGATCTCGGCCCGGTGAAGCATTCAGCTGAAACCCTCCACGACCTGCGCAGCGTTACAAAGAGTATTGTATCCATCGCGGTTGGCCTGGCCATTCAACAGGGTAAGATCAAAAGCGAAGACGAGAAGGTAATGAAGTTTTTTCCTGCCTGTAAGGACCTCGATACCGGGGTGCGGTCTGAGCTGACGATCAAACACCTGCTTACCATGTCGTCGGGGATGGAATGGAACGAAAACTTACCTTATACGGATACACTGAATTCGGAACTCGCTATGTCAGCCAGTAAAGACCCGATCAGGTTTATCCTTAGCCGGTCAATTGTGGAGCAGCCTGGCAATACTTTTAGTTATAATGGAGGCAACACCCAGTTGCTGGGGGCTATCGTCGAGTCCGCTTGTGCGATGCCGCTGGATCAGTTTATTAAAAAATATCTCTTTGACCCACTCCGCATAAAACATTATTACTGGTACACTATTGCCGATGATAGTAAGGTGCCCGCGGCAGCATCAGGACTACGATTGCGTTCCCCGGATATTCTGAAGATCGGCACATTGTTACTAAATAACGGGATGTTAAACGGGAAACAATTGCTGAACAAAGACTGGGTACAAAAGTCACTCAGCAGTCATATTAAAAGAGACAACGATGGGGGTTATGGATACCAGTTCTGGATATTCAAAACGCCGGGTGATGGTGCACAAAATCCGCTTCCTGCAGCAGTTGGCAATGGTGATCAAAGGATATTTATCGATCGTAAAAATAAACTGGTTGTTGTTGTCACCTCAGGCAATTACAATAAATGGGATGTCAAAAAAGCGTCGTATGAATTATTGACTGACTTCATTTACCCTGCGATTACGGGACATTAATTTCTGATCCCTGTTCCACAAAACATAGACGCTGTACCTGGCCACAGCAAATTTTACGCGCTACTCAAAAATGATGCGGGTTGCTCATTTGAGCTCATGACCGAAAATGGGGAGAGCTGACTTGTGCCCTTATTTAAACCGTTAAGAGATGGTCGTGAAGGTCTGGAAGCATCGTCCGCATAGTGATCGGTGATGGCAATTCCGGGGATGATTAAAAAAAAAATTAGGTAACTCAAAAGTTACTCATATATTTGGGTAACCTAAAAGTTACCTATTATGACACGGAACATCAAACACGAATTTTTCTATCCTCATCCACCAGAGGTGGTTTGGGAATATCTCACCAGGTCGGACCTGATGGAGCAATGGCTGATGAAAAATGATTTTCAGCCTGTGATCGGACTCGAATTTACATTCAGGACCGGCCCTGTCCCGACGCTTGATTTCGACGGCATCTTTCATTGCAGGGTACTGGAAATTGTACCGAATAAGAAACTGTCTTATTCATGGAATGCCGGGCCCGGGGGTGGGGACATCACGATGGAATCTGTTGTAACCTGGAGCCTGGAACGAAAAGAGAAGGGCACCAGTCTTCACCTTGAACATAGTGGTTTCAACAGGAAGGAAAACCTGGAGTTCTACAATCGTCTGCTTCACGGCTGGCTGGAAAAGTTCGACAACATTGCTGGCCTGTTAAAAGTGGATGCACATGTCAAAGTCAACGCTTGATGCGTTCCAGGTGATCGGTGATGCGGGCCGGAGAAAAATGCTGATGTTGCTTTCAGAGGATAGTCTGACCATCAATAGTCTTGCTGAAAACTTCAACATGAGCCGGCCCGCTGTTTCCAAACATGTAAAGATCCTGCATGAAGCAGGATTCATTACGATCACGGACATCGGCAGGGAAAGATATTGCACCCTGAAAAAAGAAGGCTTCGAAGAATTGCAGGAATGGATTTCACATTTTGACAAATTCTGGACGTCTAAACTTAAGAAGCTGGAAACGTTATTGAACAAGAAACTACAAAATTGAAATAGTCAGCATGGCACCGGGCTGAAACACCTTTTGATGGGAAGGATATTCGAAAACCTAAAAAGAGTATATGAAAATAGGAATTATCGGATCAGGTGAAATGGGTGGCTGCCTGGCTACCAGGTTAGCCAAACTCGGACATACAGTGTCCATAGCCAATTCACGTGGTCCGGCTTCACTGCAAGCGATCGCCGGGAAGATCGGGGCTGTCGCTGCTACGGTGGAAGCGGCAATAAAGGACCAGCATGTAATCATTGTTTCCATCCCACAAAAAAATATCCCGGACCTGGACGCAGATCTTTTTGCAAACCTGCCGGCAGATGTGGTTGTTGCGGATACCGGCAACTATTATCCAACCCTGCGTGATGGGAAGATAGAAGCCATTGAACAAACCGGCATTGATAGCCTATGGGTTAAGCAACAACTACGCAGGCCGGTTGTAAAAGTGTTCAATTCAATTCTCGCAACCAGTATAAACGATCCTGGCAAATTGCCGGGATCAGCTGACCGCATCGCAATGGCGGTATCCGGTGATGATAAAAAAGCCAAAGATGTAATTTTTGACCTGGTTGATGCATTAGGTTTTGATCCCTGTGACGTTGGACGCCTTGATCAATCCTGGAAACAACAACCTGGTTCGTCGGTCTATTGCAGGGACATGAACCTTGAAGAACTAAGAAAACGCCTGGACCAAATGGGCACAACCTGGAACGGGAAAATGCGGCAAATGATCCTGTCCAGGCGCACTTCGGACGAAGCACTTATGCTAAGGGATTACCCCACTTATGTAAAACGCCTGCAGGAAGCCTATAATTAGGAGAATCGCTCATGCAACCTGGTTCAATGGTTCATCACCCGAAATTACATGCGAAGTGCTGTGAAAAAAGCAATTTGCATCGTTAGCATTAACGGCTACATTTGATTTTAATAAACAAACTCAGGAACACAGATGCAATATTCCATTGACAAGTCAATCGAAATTCTTGAAAGGACGCCTGCAGTGTTGATGACACAGCTCAGTGGTCTTTCCGACAACTGGACACAATGCAATGAAGGCGCTGATACCTGGAGTGCCTTTGATATCGTTGGACATCTCATTCATGGCGATCGTACTGATTGGTTGCCGAGGGCCGAATTAATTTTGTCCGGTAGTCCAGAGAGGAAATTTGCCCCCTTTGACCGGTTCGCACAATTTGAAGAGAGTAAAGGGAAATCCCTGCCGCAACTACTTGCTGAGTTTAAAGAACTGAGATATGTCAACATACAAAAACTCATTCAGCTGAATATCTCAGAAAACGATTTGTCAAAAACGGGCATTCATCCTGCGTTTGGGGAAGTAACCTTATCCCAATTGCTGTCTTGTTGGGTCGTACATGACCTCAACCATCTTGCACAGGTATCACGGGTTATGGCCAAACAGTACAAAGAAGAAGTCGGTCCCTGGATCGAATATCTGCGGGTATTGAAATGATCCATGAAGTCGGAATCTTCCATACATTTACTACAGCCTCACCTTGATTCCCCCATTTATTACAAAGCCGTCCACCGGGGCGTAAATGTCTCTGAAAGTGGGATCCAAAACTGAACCTGTGTAGATTGTATCAAAACGGGTCTGGCGTGTGTCTGTGAAGTTTTCAAAATTGATAAATATGGAAAAATTCTCCCATAGCTTTTCTGCCATGAAACCTGTCATCCAGTATGATTTACCCGTTTCACCATCATTCAATAATTGTTTGGAAACATAGTATCCCTCGAGTCCAAGCTTCCACTTATCTTCCACTTCATACATTAACACATTGTTGAGGCGGTGCCGGGCCGTGAGTGGATAGCGTGTCTTCACACCATCGAAGTTATTATTTACATCCGCATAGGTATATCCGACAAACAGTTTAAAGTCTCCATAGGTTAGTTTGACATTCGTTTCAAATCCCTTCGTATCTATATGACCGTTAGCATTGAGAAATTCAAAATCTCCATTACCAGTAGCACTTAACAATAGTGGTTGCCGGAGGTTGGTATAAAAGAACAACTGGTTAACGCTGAATCCAAGATCCCCAAAATTTGTGCGGTAGTTGAAGTCCAGGTTGCCACCGACAGATCGTTCGTTTTCCGTCTTGTCGATATCAATCGGCAGAATACCCTGCATCTGGTAACGTTCAGATTCTTCGGTGAATACCGTTGGCGTTTTATAACCCATGCCACCGCCGATGCGGACCGTTATTTTTGGAGAAAAACGAACCATGGCAGATAACCTTGGAAGAAATTCTATTCCGTACTCACTCACATAATCTGCACGCAGTCCGGATTCAATGGTCAGAAGATCTCCGGTCGTCCATGCATTTTGTACAAAGGCACCAAAAGTTGTGAATTGATAATCACGTAGCGGGTTGGTGCTATGGGGTTCTTCCTTAAAATTATCGGTGAGAATATTGGCGCCGATGATCCAGTCTGCCTTTGCGTTTTTTTTGTTATAGGACAGTTCAGAAAATGTCGATTGTTGCATACCCTCAAACAGGTAAGATGGTATCGAAAGACCACGGTTAAACCTTGTATAACTGCTCTTGAAAGTTAAGGTGGAGTGCTCAGCGAATCTATGTGTAACACCTCCCTGGGCCGTCAACCGGTCCGTGTTATTTTCTTCGAAATACCCGGGTATACCTTTTTCGATATAGTCCATACTTCCACCGGTGCGTTCCTCGGTTATATAACTTAAGCCGAGGTTAGCAGTCGTATTTTTTCCATACACAAAAAGTCTTGGATTGATTGTGTAGCGTTCAAACTTCGGAATAGCGGTCAGGCCAATTTCCGCCGGATCATATGCACTGGCCGAATTCCGTGAGCCATAAAACGTTACTCCCAGTGTGCCGAAACGCTGACTATAAAAGGTGCTCAGGTCCAATCCTTTTGCAGACGTGGCATTCGCAAGGAACGATAGTTCCCGCTCATCAGTTGGTGTTTTTGAAACAAGGTTAACGAGCCCGGCAATCGCCCCACCACCATAAAGGGTGCTGCTGGATCCTTTGATAACTTCTACCTGGCGCAGATCCAGCGGCGAGATCTGCATGATGCTTAAGCCCCCTGAAAAGCCACCATAAATCGGGTATCCATCTTTCAGCACCTGCGTATACCGGCCATCAAGGCCCTGTATACGAATGCTTGAATTATAAGAAGTGGCGGAAGTTTGTTGGGTCTGAATGCCTGTGCTTTCGCTGAGCATCATCCGGATATCACCGGGTTTCATGTTGGCTTTTTCAGCAAGCTCTTCGCCCGAAATTACTTCAATCCTGGTAGGTGTATTTGTTATCGTCCGGCTGGTACGCGTTGCCTCCACAATCACTTCCTCTTCTTCCTCTTCGGTGGCTTCGATAAGAAAAATCGCCAGAGGCCCCGCTGTTTGCTGTGGCAGTTCGATAGATACCATCTGTTCGTTGAAGCCGACAAAAGATACCTGTAGTTCAAATTTGCCGGCGGGTAAATCATTGATCACTGCCGCACCGGTGCTGTCTCCTGCAGCGGATCTTTTCAGCGTACTTATCGATATGGTAGCACCCGGCAACGGTTCTTTTGTCTCTGCATTACTGATGGCGACGGATAATCTGTGTTGAGCATATGCGCTGACATGTGTGATCAGCAGCACTACGCAAAACAATAATGTTTTTTTCATTACTGGAATTAATAGTGAATCTTACAATCTTTTGAATGACCGGAATAAAAATGCTAAGCCAGTTTGGGAAGTTGCCAGGGTGAAGCAGCATAGGTTGTAAAACTACAACCCAATCGTTTGCCATCAAAACCCGTGAATGGATTCATTCAACATGCTCTGAACGCAAACCAGTATACCCATACAGCCTCATCGAAAATCATCATAATTTTCGGACCTTTATTGGCAGCTATGGCAAATTCAGACCCGCAATTAATAGATGCCGTTGTAGATCGTGATCTGGCAAAGGTTGAGCTACTGGTTTCGCAGGGAGCGAACATCAATTACATTGATCCCTGGGGAAACTGTGCCGTATTCACAGCTGCGTGGGAAGGGGATACAGAAGCGCTTGACCTTTATTTCCGCCTGGGTGCGCTCGTTGACCTCCTGGGAAGTAACAACCCGCTGTGTAATGCCGCCTTCAACGGAAAGTCCGCATCGGTACGATGGCTCCTTCAAAAAGGAGCGAGTGCCAACTTTAGTTTCCCTGACACCGGTGAGAACGCACTACATTATACGATCAGCAAGAGCAGTGAAATGGAAGAAAGAACGGAGATTGTCAAACTACTTCTGGAAGCAGGTACTGATGTACATCAAAGGACAATCCCTCGCGCCACTACGCTTTGCTTTATGAGAGACGCCTTCCTCAAAGGTGAGACACCGCTTCATCGTGCGGCTGCTTATGCTAACACTGACATCATCCGGCTATTACTCGATGCTGGTGCCGATCCTTCTGTAAAAGATTCAAACGGCGATTCCCCCATCTCCTGGGGCAGCTGGCACCTCAGGGATTCTGATGTCCTTCGATTACTTCTATATGGCGATGTCCCCCGCATCGGTTAAGAGAAATAGATCAGTCTTTTGGTGTGATAACCGTCTAATTATTCTCCAAACACTCATAGTCATTTTGCTCCGTCCATCATAAATCCCTGAAAAGATTTTGTTAAATGAATTTTAGCACTATCTTCGTAGTGTACTAATGAAGTAGTGCACTAAATCACAATCATACCGGCGCCCATCTGATGTTTACATACCTGAACATCAACGGATAGAATATCTTAAAATAAATAATAACAAGTTTACGGAGGTGTGCAAGTAGAAAATGAGCAAGATAAGTTCCCTCTAAAAGGCTGGCCAAAAAATGATTTAGCGCGATAATTCAACAACTAAAACTTAATTTATGAAGATCTGCTTTTTGATGACGTTGTTAATCGGGTTCATTCTACCCGGAGTGGTGGCTCAACATGCCGGAAAATTATCCGGGGTAGTTACCAAAATTGAAAAACCAGTAGAGGGAGCAACAGTTAGTTTGCTAAGGGCCAAAGACTCCGCTACCATAAAATTATCCGCCTCAGACAAGGCCGGAACCTACTCATTCGATAACCTTGCTGAAGGAAGCTACCTCGTGGCGGTAACAGTTGTCGGCCATAAAAAAGCCATTTCTCCCGTCATCGCAATAAGTTCTCAACAACCATCTGCGAAGGTGCCTGATTTCAGGATGATTCCTCTCAGCGGTGATCTCGCCAGTGTAACGGTCAGTGCAAAAAGACCGCTGATCGAACAGCGTATAGACCGGACCATTGTTAATGTAGATGCTTCAATAACAAATGTTGGCACCACTGCACTCGAAGTCCTGGAAAAATCACCCGGTATTTCGGTTGACCGTGACGGTAATATCAGCCTGAAAGGAAAAGAAGGCGTGTTGATCATGGTCGATGGCCGGCCAACTCAGCTCGGTGGAGCAGATCTTGTAAACCTGCTGCGCAGCATGAGTTCCAATCAACTCGATCAGATTGAGATCATGACAAACCCACCAGCGCGTTATGAGGCTGCGGGAAGCGCAGGTATAATAAATATCAAAACAAAAAAAGCAGTCAAAGCGGGGCTCAATGGCTCAGCAAGCATTACCTATTCCCAGGGGAAATATCCCAAAACAAACGAGGCCTTCAATTTCAACTACCGGGAAGGAAAGGTAAACCTGTTTACCAATCTCAGTCACAATTACCAGAAACGGTTCTCAACAATAATGATTGACAGAAACATCTGGAGCGCAAACGGAACTTCTGTTGACAAAATTTTTAATCAGCGTTCTGACAGGGTGTCAACAGGCAACTCCTATAGTGCTAAGGTCGGTGTAGATTTCTTTGCAACGAAAAAAACAACTTTTGGAGCGGTAGTTAATCTCAATACCAGGGATATGGCATCAGTCAATCCAAATATCACAAGGATTTCTACGGGCTCAAAAGTTTTTCAAAGCATTACCAATGCCGCTGTTGAAAATCAGAGTGACTGGCAAAGCCTGAATACAAATTTTAATTTCCGTACCATCCTTGACAAAAAGGGAAAAGAGATAACGGCCGATGTCGATTACTTTAAATATGGAACGGACAATGATCTTTACATGGTAAACTCATATACAGACGCTGCAGGTAATCCTTATACAAAATCAGATACGCTTACCGGCCTGCTGCCGCAGGATATTGATGTTTACAGCGCCCGGGTAGATTATCTGCATCCGATCAAAAAGGGCGCAAGGTTTGAAGCCGGTATCAAAAGCAGTGTAGTCAGGACTGATAATAACGCCAGCTACGACAGTATTCAATATGGCAACGTGGTTCATGATGTTACCCGCAGCAATCATTTTATTTATGAAGAGAACATCAATGCTGCCTATGTTAATCTCAGCACCCCTTTATCAAAAAAGATAAGCGCACAATTCGGACTTCGGCTCGAGAATACAAATGCAAAGGGTACCCAGGTAACAACCGGGGAAAATTTTGAGAGGCACTATACCCAACTTTTTCCCACAGCCTTTTTTCAGTATAAGGCTAATGAAAAAAATAATTTCGGGGCAAATTTCGGAAGAAGAGTGAGTCGCCCGAGCTATCAAAGCCTGAACCCTTTTATCCGGTTTATTGACAGGTATACTTTTAGCCAGGGTAATCCAAACCTTAAACCTTCAATAAGTAATAATATTGAATTGTCTCATACATGGAAGAACCAGATCACTACTACGCTGAACTATACCAACGTTCAGGGCATCATCCAGGAGATCATTCAGCAGAAAGGAGAAGAGGCCTACAATATGCCTTCGAATGTTTCTTCGCTTAACCAGTTTGGCATAGCGGTAACCGCAAACACGCCGATCAACAAATGGTGGACCAGTAACATCAACATCAACGTGTATAACGACCGTTACAAAGGTGTTATCAGTAATACGCCTATCGACCTGGCAGCAACAAGTTTTGTGATCAATGGTACCCAGCAATTCAAATTGACAAAAACGCTTACAGCTGAACTCAATGGAAGGTTTAGAAACGGTTGGCTCGAAGGGATCATGAAAGTTAAGGCTATAGGTTTTATAGGTGCCGGCATCAGCCAGCAGATCCTGAAAAACAAAGGCACGATCCGCCTTACAGCGCGTGACATTTTCTACACACAAAAACTTAAAGGTGTAACCCGGTATGGCAATGTAGATGTTGAGTTGAGACAGGTTGCGGAAACACAGGTTGTATCCCTCGGCTTTTCATACAACTTCAGCAAAGGAAAAAAGATTGCACCCGTCAAAAGGACAGCAGGTAGCTCCAACGAAGAGCAGGGACGTATAGGACAGTAAGAAACACTAAAATCACAATGCCATAAATCAACTGACATGAGTAATTCTTCCATAATCAAAACTGCCGGGCTTTCCTATCATTATTCAAAAGGCGTGCAAACACTGTTTGATATCGACTTGAATGTGCAGCAAGGGACAGTCTATGGATTCCTCGGGCCGAACGGTTCAGGAAAAACGACGACCCTGAGTTTGTTGCTGGGCTTATTGAACAACCAACAGGGAAGTATAGAAATTTTTGGTCAGCATCTTCATTCAAACAGGATCAATATCCTGAAGAAGGTCGGCTCATTAATAGAGGTTCCCTCATTATATGCGCATCTGACTGCGAAAGAAAACCTGGAAATTTACCGGCCCATTTATGGTGCCTCAAAAGCGAGAGTAAAGGAGGTCCTGAAGATTGTTGGTTTAGGGGACACAAATAACAAGACGGCCAAAAGGTTTTCACTGGGTATGAAGCAAAGACTGGCGATTGCCCTGGCTTTGCTCCCAAATCCTGAATTGCTGATACTTGATGAACCGTCAAACGGACTGGATCCGGGCGGTATCATCGAGCTCCGCCAACTGATAAAAAAGTTGAACAAAGATCATGGAATGACCATTATTATTTCAAGCCATCTTCTTGGTGAAGTAGAAAAAATGGTGACCCATGTCGGTATTATTTTCAAAGGAAAAATGCTTTTCCAGGGCTCGTTGCCTGAATTGCACAGGTTCCAGCGAAAAGGATCAAAGGTGCTGGTCAATACATCTGATAATGATATAGCCCTTCACATTTTACGCGATCACAAACCTGAGCGGATGGGAGAAACCCTGTCTATTACTTTCGAGGACCTGGACCAGGTTGCCTTAATAAACAGAAAGCTCACGCAAAATAACCTGGATGTATATCTTCTGCACCCAAAGGAAAATGATCTCGAACGATTATTTATCGACATGACTTCGAGCCAATAGTGAGGCTGCTATTTTCCGGCCGGTCTCATCACATGGATGCTTAATACAGCGAACAGGTACACGCCAATACATCATTTATCAATAACCAAACGAACTATGAGCTTATTAATTTCACTCCGATCTGAACTATTAAAAACAAAGCGCACCGCTGCTTTTTATTTCACCCTTGCAGGTGCAGCGATTGTTCCCGTTACCTATCTTTTCAACGTTGCTATCGATGGGATCTCTGAAACTAAAAACGATCCGTTCAATGCCGTATTTAAACTGGCTGGGGAAATGAACGCACTTGTATTTTTCCCGTGGTTTGTTATATTGATCTGTACATTGATGCCGCAGATTGAGTATAAGAACAATACCTGGAAACAGGTATTTGCTTCGCCTCAGGCAAAGGCTACAGTGTTCCTGTCAAAGTTTCTTGGGATACATGTACTGTTTATTGTTTTCCTGTTGGTCCATCACCTGTTGATGTTTATCGCAGTTGTTGCCACACATTTCATTATGCCGGAACTAGACATACTGAATCAACCATTAGACGTTCACAAAATTGTCGTGAACAATGCTAACATCTATATCACTGTGCTGGCCATCGCGGCCATACAATTCTGGCTGGGGCTAAGATTCAAAAACTTCATTGTCCCAATAGGCATAGGCCTTGCGCTGTGGTTTGCCGGGACCTTCATGGTGTTTGAATTACAGTCGGTTTATAGCAAATATTTCCCCTACAGTTTCCAAATCTATAGTATGATGCCAAAGTTAAGGCCGCAGATCAACCAGGTTGAATGGACATCTTTGGGATACAGTATAACCTTCCTGGTACTTGGATTCATTGATTTTAACAGGAGAAGAATAGCGGCATAAATACACTGCCGCCATGGGAGAATAGCCTGCGAGGCCGGGCAAAATATTCCTGGTATAATATCTATATCTCCTGCAGCAAGTCTTGTTTTTTTATTTGTATATTCACTGTAAGGTCGTTGGTCGGACACAATTGAACGCTCATGGTTTGATACCCATCGATGTCCTTGCCTACAAACTTTTTGACCCTCCCGCAAGGCTACCATGTCCAGCCCCGAAGAAGTTGGCAGATTCAAATTGTCTGAACTTACATATACTAAACAATTGCTTAATTATGAAAATGAACAACTGCAGGTCATGGGACTCCCAGCCGGACAGTCCTGCCGATCCAAAACGCCGACTAAAACTTTCCCTGCAATCGATTCTTCCGGGTTGCATTATTTTTCTCTTCCTGATCTCTTCATTTACGGTGAAAGCACAAACCAGGGTCTCCGGTATTGTAAACGGTGACGATGGCAAACCACTGGCAGGTGTTACCGTCACCATAAAGGGTGACAAGTCCGGTGGAACTGCGACTGACACTTCCGGTTCGTTTTCCATTTCAGTGCCAACGGGTAAAGAAACACTGGTATTTACTTATGTAGGTTTTGCCGAGCAGGAGATCGCTCTGCAGAACCAGACCACCCTTACCGTCACCATGGTACCAACTTCAAAATCACTTGAAGACATTGTGGTAATTGGATATGGAACCGTTAAGCGAAAAGACGTGACGGGTGCCGTTGCAGGTATTGATCAAAATGATATAAAATCACGACCGGTAGCGGATGCTTTACAGGCCATGCAGGGTAAAGTGGCCGGTGTAGATATAACATCCAGCGACAGGCCCGGTACGCTTGGTAGTATCAATATCCGGGGCGTTCGTTCATTAACCGCTTCCAATTCACCATTATTTGTTGTAGATGGTATTCCATTAACAACCGGTGGTATTGAATATATCAATCCATATGATATTGAAACCGTTGATGTACTGAAGGATGCTTCTGCCACTGCGATCTTTGGCTCAAGGGGTGCAAATGGTGTTGTTATCGTGACTACCAAAACAGGTAAGAGCGGTAAGATATCTGTAAACCTGAACAGTTCAATCAGGTTTGACAACCTTGTAGATGACCAGGAGCAGTTTAACGCGAGCGATTACATTACCTATAAGAGATGGGCTTATTATTATGCTGGCCTGAACAATACAACGGGGATTAGCTCAAATCCCCGTGGGGACCAGCCATCCATTGCTTCCGACCGTACCTTTTTTAATGCAACTGGCGACCCTTCTGCCTGGGCAAATATTGCGAAGGGGTGGGCCACAGGTACCTGGGACGGCTCAAAGGTTGCAACTACTGACTGGCGCGGTATGGTTACCCAGCAAGGGGTAACCTCTGACAATCTTTTCAGTGTGAGCGGTGGAACTGACAAGATCAAAGCTTATGGTTCGTTTGGTTACCTTAATAATAAAGGAACGATCAAAGGACAGTCATATGAAAGATTTTCTGCTAAAGCGAATGTTGATATCAATGCAACCAAGTGGCTTTCTTTCGGAGCAAATTTAAGTGGTACATACAGTAAGCAGGAATATGGCCAATCGCAGGTTAACATTTCCACCATTGGTACACCACAGGGTGGTCTGTATGAATCTGCCAGGTCATTGTTTCCCTATGCTGTTCCATATGACTCCACCGGGGCAAGGATCTTGTTCCCGGGTGGCGATAATGCATTCAAGAGCATTGTTGATGAGTGGAACTACAATCGTGATCAGAGAATAACCACGAGGATATTCGGTAGCTTCTATGGCCAGGTGAACCTGGGTAACATCTTCCCTGTTTTAAACGGACTGAAATACCGGATGAACTTTGGACCGGATATTTCTTATTACCGTGACGGCGTTTACATCGATGCAAATTCAGTGGCAAATGGAGGAAGCACAAACTACGCCGCCCTGCTCGATTACAAGACATTTTCATATACCCTCGATAACCTCCTTTTTTATGATAAAACTGTAGGTGATCATACTTTTGGTTTAACATTATTACAGAGCCAGACCGTTTATACAAGAGACACAAGTACGATCATCGGGAACGGTGTCCCTTTACCTTCTCAACTGTGGAATGCACTGACAACGGGAACGGTTACGGGTCAGCTCACTACGAGCTCCAATACCATTAAACAGCAATTGCTGTCTTATATGGCAAGACTTAACTACGGCTATAAGGACAGGTATTTGTTGACCGTATCTGCCCGCCAGGACGGATCTTCGGTACTTGCAGAAGATGAGAAATTTTCTTTGTTTCCCTCTGCAGCATTAGCCTGGAGGATCAGCAAAGAAAATTTCATGAATGCGGGTTGGGTGAACGATCTGAAGTTGCGGGTTGGAGCCGGTGTTACCGGAAACTCGGCCATTGCACCTTATTCCACACAGGGCGCCGTGATATCACTTTTTTATCCTTTTGTAGCTGCCAATGCAGCAGGCTCGATTCCCAATTCAATTTTTGCAAACCAGGATATCGGGTGGGAAAAGACAACACAATATAATTTTGGTCTCGACTTCTCATTATTCAACAGGAGGGTGTCCGGTAGCCTGGACTATTATACATCTAATACTGATGATTTATTGATGCGAAGATCCATTCCAACCGTAACCGGGTACATAACCACCTTTGCCAACGTGGGAAAAACAGCCAACCAGGGGGTAGATTTCAATCTCACCACTGTTAATATAAACAAACCTGACCTGGTGTGGACCACTACTACAAACGCGGCCTGGCAGAAGGAACGGATTGTGACATTGGCAAACGGCAACCAGGATGATATTAACAACAACTGGTTTATCGGGCAGCCTGTTGGTGTGATTTATGGTTATGTAGAACAGGGATTATGGCAGGTGAGTGATTCAGCAGCTATGAAAGGATACACATCAAATGCATTTACCCCGGGTAATGTACGCGTTGCGGACCTGAATGGCGATAAAAAGATCGACCCGAATAACGACCGCAGGATCATCGGCCGTACAAGACCAGGTTGGGTAGTTGGTATGACAAATACTGTTACCTATAAAGGTTTTGATTTTTCCATTTTTATTTATGGACGACTCAATTACCTCTTCAATACAGGGGGTGAGGGACTCGCTGCACGCGGTACTCAAAGAGAAGTGGATTACTACACTATCAATAATCCGAACGCAGAATATCAGAAACCAATTTATAATGCAGGTAATGCACCAGTGGATCCTTATTTCACGGCACTGGGATATAAGGATGCTTCTTTTTTAATGATCAGAAATATTTCGCTTGGCTATACATTGACTAGTAAAACTTTAGGCAAATCAGGAGTTTCAAATCTGAAATTGTATGCACAGGTGGCCAATCCGGGAATGTTATATTCTAACATAAAACATCTGAATATGGATGTGGGTGGTCCTACCTGGAACCGTGGTTTCATCTTCGGAGTTAACGCCACATTTTAATAACAGTCAATTTGCATAATATGAAACAGAATAACTTCTATTATAAAATAATGATCATTGCGGCTTTGTTTTTATTCCAGTCCTGCAAAAAGGATTTCCTGGATGAAGAACTTACTACTGCAAGAACTACAGAATTTTTCAAAACTGATGCCGGCATACAACAGTTGGCAGTGGGTACTTATTACCAGGTGCTTAATGTTCCGTTCAATGGGGAATGGAATTATGCGGCTACCAACTATGGCACCGATGAGTTTCACATTGGTGGGGACCCTTCTAACTCACCCTGGAATAATTATGATGCGACATTCAATCCAACAGTTGCCAATATCAACGCTAATACTGCTGCAGCCAATTTGCAGTGGGACGCATTATATACAGGGATAGGTGATGCAAATCTGCTGATACAGAATTGTACGGAAAGCACTTCTTCTTCCACTGCCATCAAAAACACGGCCCTTGGCGAAGGATATTTTATGCGGGCATATAATTACCTGAGATTGGTCAGCCAGTATGGAGCAGTACCATTGCAGCTGGAGCCCATTACCGAAGTAGAACTTGAATTTACGCGCGCAACCCCAAAAGAAGTATGTGCACAGATCATTGCTGACCTTACCAATGCTTTAAAATTGTTGCCGGTTGGAGGTAGTCCTTCCCGTATTACGCAGGATGCTGCTGCACATTACCTGGCAAAAGCTTACCTGTTCCGGGCAAGCGAAATAAACAGTTCATGGAACAGCGATACCAAACTCGCTGACCTTGCCGCGATCGTACCGCTTTGCGACCAGGTTATAGCCCGGCATCCGCTGGCTGTCAATTTTGCCAATCTCTGGAACTTTACCGGGCCCAATGCCGCTAATGAATCTTTACCTGAACTGATTCTTTCTGCCCAGTTTACCAGTGATGTAAACAGTAATCTAGGTAATGGAAATACCCAGCACCTGTATTTTGTTTCAAGATATGATGTCCAGGATCAGCTGGCACGTGATTTAACTGGTGACAGACCTTTCAGCAGATTGGCAACCACCTATTACATATACCGGATCTATGATCTCGTTAATGATTCAAGATTCTGGAAATCGTTCCGCACTAAAAGTGCGATCAATGGAGCATCGCCCGTTGCGCCCAATATTAAGGGCGATCTCGGACTGATGTTTGTTATAAACAGACCAGGTGATACCCGTTATCCGTTATCAAAAATATCCAGGACCACATCCGGAACTAACCTGGTACCGGACGTTTATGGTACAGGAAGACCTGTACCTACAACATATGTTGCCTATCCCAACGGAAGAACAACAGATGGTGCAATCTATACCGACTTAACAACTGCGGGACAGGGTTTTCCACCCCTGAGTAAACATATTGATGGTTCCAGGAAATCACTCAATGATGTTGTCGGGCACAGGGATTTTAACCTGGCGAGGTCCGCCGAAACTTACCTGATCGCCGCTGAGGCGAAGATCAGGCTGGCACAGGCCGGGCAGGGAAGCTACAATGATGCGCTGCCATATATCAATGCAGTAAGGACCAGGGCACAATACAATAACGGAGAAAACAGGTCGGCATATACTGACGGCGGTAACTCGCTGGTATCTGCTACCTTGCAAACACCGGGTGTTACCAATTCCTTCTATCCGGGCAATTCTTATTATGAATCAAACAATATCCCCGTAACTACAGCCGCTTCTGCAAGCCTGGCTATTACCAATACCGCTACACTTCCTCCGCAGGACGAATACATCATTTCTGCCCTTGGGTTGTCAAGTGTTTACGACCGGATGTTGTGCCTGGTTCTGAATGAGCGGTCCCGTGAATTATGTGGTGAGTTTAAACGCTGGGAGGACCTTGCAAGGACCCAGACCCTTGTGAAGAGAGTGCAGGTGTTTAACCTGGAAGGTGGACCAAACATAAAAACCTTCCATAACTTACGGCCGTTACCTCAAACTTTTCTTGACGGTATTCAGGCAAATGGATCAGCACTCACAGGAGCAGAAAAACAGGCAATGCAAAACCCCGGTTATTGATCCGGGAGAAACTTAAACATATATAAATTCAGGAGCCCGCCATGATGTTAGTCATTTCTTTAACATCTGTGACGGGCTCTCGCTTAACATGCAATTGAGCGTGTAAAGAAGGTGAGTATTTATGATGCAGATTAAGCATTCCAAGGAAGATTAAGCATTCAAACGCAGATTAAGCATTCAAAAGCAGGTTAAGTACCCAAAAGCAAATTAAGTATCGAAAGGCAGATTAAGTAGTTATATACGGCAACCTACAATGGCAACCGAATTGATTTTATGAAAATTACTTTTTGGAAATCAGCAATAACTGCTTTGTGCATTTTATTATTTCAGAATGTCGATGCACAATCGAAAATCACCCGGCCTAAAATTGGCGTGACACTCAGCGGGGGCGGGGCCAAAGGACTTGCTCATATTGGCATACTCGCCGCCATGGATAGTGCGGGACTAAAAGTAGACTATATTACAGGCACAAGCATGGGCAGTGTAGTTGGTGGTCTGTATGCAGCCGGGTATTTCGCGGATACCATTGAGGCAATAGCCCGCACCCTCGATTGGGACCTGATCTTTTCAAAGGCTCCCCAGATCATTTCCATCAGTATAGAAGAGAAAGATGAGTTCAATAAATATGCCTTTGAAATTCCCTTTCATAAAGGAAGGTTCCGCTTGGGCAAAGGTTTTATAGAAGGACAGGAGCTTTGGTTAAAGCTTGCTGAGCTGTTTCAACCTGTCTACAACATCACCGATTTCAACAACCTGTCGATCCCATTTGCCTGTATCGGCACTGATCTCTCAACGGGTAATGCGGTTGTAATGAACCGCGGAAACATCGTTGCCAGCATAAGGGCAAGCATGGCTATACCAGCTGTGTTCACACCTGTACAATACGAAGATAAAACCCTGGTTGATGGTGGTATAGCCAACAACTTTCCCGTGCAGGAAGCGAAGAAAATGGGAGCTGATATTGTGATCGGTGTGAACCTCAACAAGGGTCTTGATAAAGCTGAGGACCTGAAAACATCTTTGGATATATTGATGCAGATGGCGTTTTTTAAAGATGCTGCGTTATTTGAAACCAATCGCGCGCTGTGTGATATCTATATCACTCCTGACATGGAAGGCAACACTGCCGGAAGCTTTGACAACAGTGACTCAATCATTGAGATTGGGCGGAAATACGGCTTGCTCTATTATCCCATCTTCAAACACCTTGCAGATTCACTCAACGCCTTGTATCCGCCCGACCAGCCTTTTGTCCGTGACCGGTTGCCGAAAACCCAATCCATATCAATCGGAAGATATAGTATCACAGGTTTGGAGAAAACAACGGAGCGATTCTTTTTTGGCTTATCAGGACTGAAGCCGGGGAAACCGTATTCGCTCAAAAAGGAAGCGGAATCTATCCGGCGTATTTATGGTTCACGTTACTATCGCTCGATAAAGTATGACTTTATCCCACTTGATTCGGGGAAAACAGAAATGCGTTTTAATGTCGAAGAAAATCCCCTGACTGCAGTAAAGTTCGCGCTGAATTATAACAATTACACTAAGCTGAGCCTGATTGGCAATATCACTGCCCGCGACCTGTTTTTGAAGGAATCCCGGGCGCTTGCCACATTAAGCCTTAGTGAGAATCCACGTATTTTCCTGGAATATTTTAAATATCTGAGACCCAACCGCAAGTTTGCATTTGACTTCAGCTGGTATAAGGAAGTGGTAGACTTTCCCCTTTACCAGGATTTCAAACTGTATGAAACGTTAAGGAGCAATTATTCATTATACAATTTAAGAGGTCAGTACAATATCAATCAATCCAGTTATGTCGGGTTGAACCAGCAATACAATCGTTCAGTGATCAATACTCCCGGATCACCCGCAGTTATCTTTGACGGAAAAAATAAGTTCTGGCACACTTATCTTAGCTATCGCTTTAATAATATCAATAGTAAATATTTTCCTACAAGAGGACGGACTGTAAAATTGGATGCAGGTTATATCTATGATCAGAACGGTGAGGTGGCTGTGGAACAGGACGGCATAGTAAGTAATGCGGATTCACTTGGAGTCACATTTAAAAACCAGGTGCGGTTACATTTGCGTGTTCAACAGTTTGTTCCGATTGATAAAAAGCTGGTCTTGCTTGGCCAGGCTGAATTAGCATATATGTCCAGCAAGGATCCTTACAAAGCAAATGTGTTCCAGGTAGGGGGGATTGCAGACAATGCTTTGAACCAGGTGCAGTTTGCTGGCCTGAACGAGTCACAGGTAAAAACCGGCAGCATTATAACCGGCCAGTTGGGACTGCAGTGGAAGCTGTTGGGGTCCGTTTATCTCACGGGAAGAGTGAACATTGCAGTTTATGATTTCTACAAGATGAAGCTTAATGACTTTGCGGCTAACAAAAACTTTCTGTCCGGGTACTCATTAACAGCGGGCATGATGACGCCTTTGGGCCCTATTGAAATTTCTGCCATGTACTGCGACCAGGATGGAACAGTGCGCCCGAATCTCAACCTGGGTTACCGGTTTTAATGATGAAACAATAAAGTTTTATGAATTACAAAATGTCGTTACAGCATTTCACACTTACAGTCAAAACAGGATGTCTTCTTGTTCTGTTTATCTGTTCTGTATCGCTCATAGCCCAGGCACAGCAAACGAGCACAGATACCACCTGGAAATTGAAAGCCCGGCAAAGGGGCCAGGTCCCGGTTCCACCATATCCAAAGATCTTAATTGTTGCACAGGACGAGAGTGGCGACTATAAGACGATCCAGGAGGCCGTCAATGCGGTGCGGGATTTATCACAGGAGCAGGTGACCATCAGAATAAGGCCAGGCATTTATCATGAGAAACTGGTTATCCCTTCATGGAAGAAAAAAGTGTCCCTGGTAGGTGAAAGCAACACAAATACCATCATCACCAATAATGATTATTCAGGGAAAGATTATCCCGGGGGAAAGGATGCGTTTGGCAGGAGTAAGTACAGCACCTATACCTCTTATACTGTTTTGGTACAGGGCGATGATTTTATGGCTGAGAATATAACGATTGAAAATAGTTCGGGGAGAGTGGGGCAGGCCGTGGCGCTTCATGTTGAAGGAGACAGGGCAGTAATAAAGAACTGTCGCCTCCTTGGCAACCAGGATACGGTATATGCAGCAACGGAAGGTAGCCGGCAGTTTTATGAAGATTGTTACATTGAAGGTACAACAGATTTTATTTTTGGTGAAGCGACATGCGTGTTCCGGAATTGTATCATCAAGAGCCTGGTAAACTCTTATATCACGGCGGCGGCCACCGGGCCGAAGCAAAAGTTTGGCTATGTATTTTATGATTGCAAACTTATTGCGGACACTGCAGCTACAAAATGTTTCCTCGGGAGGCCATGGCGACCTTATGCAAGTGTTGTTTTTATGAATACGGAGATGGGCAGTCATATAGTACCGGAGGGCTGGAACAACTGGGGCAATGCAGAAAATGAAAAAACAGTTTATTATGCAGAGTACAAAAGCTCCGGGGCGGGGGCCAACCCTGCAGCCAGAGTGAGATGGTCGAAACAATTAATGGACAAAGAAGCAAAGAAATTCAATATAAGCAATGTCCTTGGCGGTTGGGATCCGGTACCACTGCCGTCAGATAAAACTGACGTCAGATAAAGCAAGATAAGTCCGCTTGATTATTTCAAACCGAAATTAAAAATGTGGTGCCACACATGAACGTTTCCACATAGTATGATCAGTGTTCCTCAGCTTTCCTGAATTTTCGCTCCTCAATCATTATTTTTCTTAAGACTCTTTTTTATTTTCGAGAGATGGTTGAAAGCCTTGCTCCTGCTGGTTTTTGCCCAAGTCTATTTCGTGTAAAAAGTGTTGGCATTTAAAATCTGCTGTGTCAATTTAGCTACAACCACATCATGTTGATCCGTAGTTGATGCTTAACATCACCAAAATGTTGGATGGTATGCCGCTACATGTATCGGTGCCAATCTTATATATGCTTAAATAAGATGATCAACTTATTATTTTCCAGTACACTATAATTCGATCGCTAATTGCAGATTTTAACCAGCCATTGTCCTTGTTGTCTGGAAACCTCGTGAGGTCTGTTTTTTGGTGCAACTTCTTTAATTATTGGTCCCTAGTTTCCAGCCTTTTAACCCTGCTCCATTTTTTATTGTTCACTAAAAAACACATTTATGTTAGCAATGAATTTTCGCGGTCCTTATCAAATAAGGGCAGACCGTCACCGGCCCGAGCCGGAGATTAAACATCCTGGTGATGCCATTGTTCGCGTTACACGATCCCTGGTTTGCGGTTCGGACCTGCACCTGTATCATGGTATGGTGCCCGATACCCGGGTTGGTATGACATTCGGCCATGAATTCACGGGCGTAGTGGAAGCTGTTGGGTCAGGGGTGCAGAAGTTGAAAGTGGGCGATCATGTGCTGGTCCCTTTCAACATCGCCTGCGGCGCATGTCCTTTTTGCAAACAGGAACTCTATGGCAATTGCCATGAATCCAATCCGGCCGCGACGGCTTCAGGTGGATTTTTCGGATATGCCCATCTTGCCGGGGGTTATGATGGCGGACAGGCTGAATATGTGCGGGTACCTTATGCTGATGTGAGCCCTACCAAAATTCCCGAAGGCATGGACCTGGAAAATGCGGTGCTGCTTACTGATGTTGTACCCACCGGCTACCAGGCTGCGGAGCAGGGCGGAATCCAGAAAGGTGATACCGTGGTAGTGTTTGGAGCAGGGCCCGTGGGCCTTATGACGGCCCGGTTTGCCTGGTTTTTTGGAGCTGCAAGGGTCATTGTTATTGACCACCTGGATTACCGCCTCGAGTTTGCCCGCAAGTTTGCCTTTGCCGAGGTTTACAATTTTAAGGAGATGAATGATCCCGTTGTATTCATAAAAAAGGCCACCGACTACTTTGGAGCTGATGTTTGTATTGATGCGGTGGGCTGTGATGCCAGTGGCAATACACTTCAAAATATAACAGGCAAAAAATTACTTCTCCAGGCTGGCAATGCCATCGCCCTGCACTGGGCCATCAATTCTGTAAAGAAAGGAGGCATAGTATCGATCATAGGTGTATATGGACCACCCTGGAACCTCGCACCTATCGGCAGCATCATGAACAAAGGCATTACCATCAGGGCGAATCAGGCATCAGTAAAACGGCTGCTGCCCAAGCTGATCGATCATGTAATGAGCGGCAGAATTAATCCTAAGGAACTCATTACACACAGGCTGCCTCTTGAAGAAGTGCCGGACGCTTACCGCATGTTCTCCAGGAAACTTGACAACATGATTAAACCAGTGTTAATACCTCCACGAGCTAACGTGGCCTAAAAACTTTATTATGAAAA
This sequence comes from Flavitalea antarctica, assembly GCF_054461535.1. Classification (NCBI taxonomy): domain Bacteria; kingdom Pseudomonadati; phylum Bacteroidota; class Chitinophagia; order Chitinophagales; family Chitinophagaceae; genus Flavitalea; species Flavitalea antarctica. Next base: position 62,425 of record NZ_JBTLQG010000010.1, on the reverse strand, counting down.
ATGCATTAGAAAACAAAATAGACGAGTTTCAGGATAGGGTTATTGCCGATCGGAATATGGCTGATCTTACTAAAAACATCCCCGGTTGGGGTATGGACGCAGATCCCGAAAATGATCCGACTTACCCCATGAAACACTACAATGGTGCGGACCACCAGCGTTTTAATTATGAAAGGGCGCCCCAACAGGAGGTCGACATTGAGGTCTTGCATTCCATAGAGCGCCCGGGCATTACCCGCGTCTTTGGAACTTCCACACCTCCTTCAGGCCTGAGCGGCGCGATCCGTCGCATTGCATTTAAGTATAGCGAAGCCAACGCTGCACATTGGATGACGCTGATATTGGCAGACCGTATCGACGTGATCCAGGGCAAGCTGGATGACCTGGTTCATGGCGTTATTCCCAACCCCTGGATCGAAAGGGGCTGGAGGGCCGAATGGAAGCATAACCGCAAGTCTTTTATAGGCAGGGCAGCCATTACGGCTCTGCTGATAACCGGTGGTATAATGCTGTTGACAAAGAAGTCCGGCAGCAAGAAAATTTTGAGCAAAAGCTAGGATAGATTTTATCAACCCGGAAGGCAGCACAGCGTCAACAACTTCTGGGTTGATACTTTTGACGTTAACTTAATGCCACCGGCGAGTCAACCTTACCCGCTTTTTCAGGGATAATTTTATTAAGGACCTTCGTTAACAGCGGAATGAAGGGGTAGAAAATCAGCACCCCACTGATATTAAATATCATGTGTGCATTTGCAATTCGTTGTTCGATTCCTGCTGTGCCAGAGATACGATCAATAAATTGCACAAATAAGGGAAACAGTAAGATTCCGACAACAATGGATGCAAGATTAAAGACGAGATGAAATATCCCTGTTTTCACTGCGTGTCTGTTTGACTTTAATGTTGCAAGCAGGGTGTCTGAACAGGTGCCGAGTTCAGCGCCTAGCATCACTGCAATGCCCGCACTAAGTGAGATCAACTCCTTTTTAGCCAGGGTGATAACCATTCCCACTGTGGCAGAGGACGATTGAAGAATTAATGTAACCGCTGCGCCAACACCTGCTCCTTTCAGCGGATGTTCCAGGCGGGTCATCAATTCCAAAAAGCCCGGTGCGTCACGTAATGGCTCAACTGCCCGTTCCATCGTGTAAAGTCCGAAGAACATAATTCCAAAATATAACAGGGACCTGCCCGATTTTGAGATCGACTCACGCTTGCTCACAAAACTCAATACGAGACCTATGAATATAGGTACCGGTGAATACTTTCCAATATCAAGCGCGATAAGCTGACTTGAAAAAGTTGTTCCGATATTCGCTCCAAGAACAATACCAAGAGACTGTTGGAATGTGAGAACCTTTGAATTTACAAGTACAATAGTAAGGATGATCACCGCGGATGAGGAATCCAGTAAGATGGTAATAACCGTGCCGGTGAGGATTCCGGTAAAGGTGTTTTTCGTGAAAATGCCAATCCAATGACGGGCCTGGTTACCTAACAAATCTTTGAGCGTTTCCGACAAATTGGATACGGCAAACAAAAACAAGCAAAGACCGGCTAATACACTTAAAAAGATTTCCATTTATTACTCAGGTTTGATCCTTGATTGATGTTAAACAGCAGCCATGCAATTTGCTCTGCCCGGCTAATATAATATTCTAAGATGACCTGAATGTTAACAATGCTCAAACACTGTATACTTTTCAATGGAGATAAAAGTTATGATAATATTCGCTTAACCTTCCCGTAATACTAAACAGATAGCTTGAGCGAAATTACAAACCATGAAATCTGTTTTACGATCAGTTGCCCTGGGTGCATGTTTTATCTCTGGTGCTATGTTGTTCACCGGATGTCAGAAAATCTGGGAACAATACAAAGGAGGCGGTGATGACGAATCATCGGTAAAGCTCAAAAATTATTCTGTCACTCCCTCGCTCATCAAAATGTTTGATGAATACAAAGGTGTTGATGTGTTGACACTTATAGGCAGTGAGGATGTTCTTCCCGAGTCACCCGGTTTTGTGTTCGGAGCACAGCCGGATGGTGCGGCTCTCATGAAGAACCCGAATGGTAAAGGATATATCATGATCAATAATCATGAGATCCACCGATCTGTTTCACGCGTTTATCTTGATAAAAACTTCAAGCCGACCAAAGGTGAGTATATCGTCGATTTTGCCGGTGGTCAGTGGCGCCTTTGTTCCGCTACGCTGGCAACTCCTGAAGAACACGGTTTCGGTCCGATCTTTCTTACAGCGGGTGAGTCCGGAGCCGACTCACGCGTTCACGCCATTAATCCTCTCGCTCCTGCCAGCGAAAGATCGCGCACAGACCGGATACTCCCGGCTCTCGGCAGGCATAGTATGGAGAACGCGGTTCCCCTTCCAAAAGACGCCTATCCCGCAAAAACGGTAATTATGATTGGCGAAGATGATTCAAATGGGCAGTTCATTCTTTATGTTGCAGAAAGATTAGGTGACCTCACTGGTGGCAAGCTGTACTTTCTCAGACGTACCAACCAGGACCCGGTAGAAACAAATATTGAACTGGGCAAAAACTACGACGTAGAGCTGGTAGAGATTGATAATGCTGCCACAGTAACCGGGGCAGAGATCGCACAGCAATCTATAGATAAAAAATGTATACAATTCGCAAGGGTAGAAGACCTTGATTACCGCAAAGGCGGCGGGGCTAATGGCCGCGAATTGTACTTTACTGCAACAGGAGTAGCTAATACCATTGGCAAAACGATGTGGGGCAGAGTATATAGGCTTCAGTTGGATAAAAACAATCCATTAAAGGGAAAGATTGAAGTAGTCGCTGATGGCGGTACAAATCCCGGAAACGATCTTATCAACCCGGACAATATCTGTGTCACGGACAATTATGTTTATATCCAGGAAGATGGTGATTCCTATTATCCGGGTTCCAAACATGATTCTTATGTATGGATCATGGATATCAAAACAAAAAAATACAAACCGTTCCTGACAATGGACCATCGCAGAACTGATCCTGCGTTCAGTGCCAAATACAACACGGTTAAGGTCAACAATTTCGGCTCGTGGGAGTTTGGTGCCATGTACGACATTTCAAAGACCATAGGTGTGCCAGGCACATTCCTGTTAAATATTCATCCGCATACATGGCAGGAGGATAAGTTCTTAAATGTAGACGGATCCGGATTAAGTCCAAACAAAGAAGGGGGCCAGGTTTTAATTTTAAGAGGGGTACCGAATTAATTGCAGTCGCTTAGCAGGAACAACCATAACAAATCGTGCAGGCTGTACGCGAAATCGCGTTTCAGCCTGCATTGATATTTAACAGCACCTATATGAAATCAAGATACCTGGCGTTCGTGATCCTTTCCGGGATCATAGTTACATTGTCACTGTGTAGTATACCCGAAAACAAGCCTGCTGTGTCCCTGGTCCATTACTTCGTCGGAAAAGGCTTTGACTCCCTCGATCAATGGGTAAGCGATGACTTCATTACAGTTATTGAGACGGGCGATTCGGTCCGCATCCGGCAAGGCTTCCTCGAAGGCCGGAGAATCTACAAGAATGTAGAATTTGCGGTTGAATACTTTTTCCCTAATGCATCCAGGAACATCAATGGACCCGCCTTGCCGGAAATAGAACCGGAGGAACATACTGTTATTGAGCCGGGCGGCTTCCAGGTGATTGAAGAATTTTTATACCCAACCTACGACACTTCTCAACAGAAAGAACTCATTCGTGAGACGCTCAAACTAAGAAGCGTGTTCACCCGCCTCATGCAATTGTGGCCGGAAACAAAGTTCCGGGACGACCAGGTATTTGATGCATTAAGGCAGGAATGCTTCAGGATCCTTGCGCTTGGGATCAGCGGCTTTGATTCACCACTGGCACTCAATAGTATCAATGAGCTTCCCGCGTCGCTGCAATCGATCATTGATATACTAAATTTTTACAAAGGCGACCAGCCGCTGCGCGAGAAGACTCAAAGCGATCTCTCAGGTGCTATTAGTTATGCAAAGGCTAACCCTGATTTTAATTCATTTGACAGGATGAGTTTCATCATGCAATACGTTAACCCGGCTACTACCGCTCTACTCGGGTTGCAGAAATCGCTTGAAATAGATGTGCTGACTAATGTCTACGCACTCAGGGGTGATCTGAAAACATTATTCGATTCGTCGGCCTTCAATCCTGATTTCTTCAGTCCTGATGCCAACGCTCACCTTAGCCGGGAAAAAATTGCACTTGGCCGGAAGCTTTTTCATGAATCGTTGTTATCAGACAACAACCAGATCAGTTGCGCCTCTTGTCACAAACCGGAGTTCGCGTTCACCGACGGACTTCCAAAAAGCGCCGCATTGGGTGGCCAGGGATTTCTTCGAAGGAATACACCTACCATTATCAACGCTGGTCTTCAGAAGAGGCAGTTTTATGATATGCGGTCAACATACCTCGAGGACCAGGTACGAGATGTTATCAGCAATAAAGATGAGATTCATGGCTCTCTGGAAACAGCAGTGGTTAAGCTGAAAAAAGACACTTGTTATATCCGGTTATTTAAAGACGCATTCCCCAAGGTTAATGATAGTTTGAATCAGAGACAGGTGCAGGTTGCGCTGGCATCCTATATACGTTCAAAAACTTCTTTGAATTCAAGATTCGACCAGTATATGCGCGGACGAAGCGAGGCAATGAATTCAGAGGAGATAAAAGGGTTCAATCTGTTTATGGGTAAAGCGAAATGCGGTATTTGTCACTTCATGCCCACATTCAATGGGACCGTGCCACCCGCATTTGTGTTAACCGAAAGCGAAGTGATTGGTGTTCCGCAAGCCGCTGACGAAAAAAAACTTGATCCGGATCCCGGGCGCTTCGAAATACATAAAATTCCCAATTACGAATTTGCCTTCAAGACGCCTGGATTAAGAAATGTAGCGCTGACTGCTCCATACATGCATAATGGTGTCTATAGTACTCTGGAAGAAGTTGTTGAATTCTACAACAGGGGAGGTGGTGTGGGCCTTGGTTTTACCCTGCCATACCAGACTTTGCCTCCCGATAGCCTTGGACTGGATCAGTTATCAAAACAAGCCCTGATCGCATTTCTGAAAACACTCACTGACACCGGTGCATCGGAAAAATAAGATAGTTGTTGTGCCCCTCTTCATCATCCACCATTTGTACAATACAATATTCGATTGATCAATTGACGTGTTGGGTAGCTAAAAATAAACAGGGTATGGAAAATTACGCAAGATAAATATGGCCTGATATGGATTGGCTCCGGGGATAGCTTAAATCGATATGACGGATAGAAAGATGGGGAGCACGATTATGCTAATTAAATATACTCATATTAGTCGGCATTTTAAATACCATATTTTGACTTGCGACGGTGGGGTGCCAACATCTGAAATCAGCTGAGGCAATCGTTGGCCTATCCTGTCAACTCATGCAGATGGAGAAGCAGTACCTGCAGGTATATCCCAGTTATAGGTCCGGGCATCACCTGGCTTTCCTGTATTATCCTGGAGCTTGTATTCAATCTTTATGGTCTTGAAAACCATTTCGACGCGCTGCAACACACTGCCTTCTTCCGTCCCGGCATTCGACACCTTCGTAATGTAGACTTCTTCCAACACCATTGTAAAATAAGGTCGGGGGTTACCTTTGCCACTCTCTTTCAATATCTGTAGCTCGCATTTTGGAAAGGCTTTTCCTGAACAAATATAGCCGAGGAGAACGATAGACGCTGTGTTGAAGCGGTGCTGAAAATTCAGTTTACCGGGATTGGGCTTGCCCACACTGGCCCCGCCACCTATGGTCCAACTGGATTCTGCTTCTACTTCCCAGTCCCAATCCTGGATCTCTATCCATTTCTCTTTGCCTCTTTGAATGGACTCTCCTTCGGCTTTGTCGAAGAAACGCATGAATGTGTTGATAGACATGATATACGCTCCTGTTTTTTGTGAGGTGAGATAATTATGAAAGTGGAGAACAGCACAAAAGTAGTCACTTAGCGCGACGCAATGAATATTTTTAGAACTCATGACGTAGATCATATAATTAGGTGCAGGGCTTTGTTAAATTACAGGGGAGATGTTCCACCCCGTCTGCAATCAGCCAAACTTCCCATGAAATTCCTGCTTTAATTCTCTTACTTAAAAACCGTTTTATGTCAAAACATTACATTCCTAAGTGGGCCGTGTTCGTTTTAGCTTTGTTATTGTTTCAGTCTGTGGCTTTGTGTCAGTTCACTGAACAATGGGTGGCCCGGTATAACGGCGTTCCAAACAACCAGGATATCGGTAGAGCTGTTGTTGCAGACGAAAAAGCAAATGTGTATGTGACGGGTCAGGCCATAATAAGCGGTACAGACGCGGATTTTGTAACCATTAAGTATGATGCCTCGGGTAAAGTATTATGGACAAAGACATATGATGGCAACGCTGCTTTGGAGGATATAGGTTTATCAATTGCCGTGGATAAAACAGGAAATGTTTATGTTTCCGGAAGCAGTATGGGTGCAGGAACATCCAATGACTTTGTTACTATAAAATACGATGGAAATGGAACTGAGCAGTGGGTAAGAAAGTATAACGGTCCTGTCAACTCTTATGATGTGGCAACAGCTATTGCTTTGGATGGTTCAGGCAATATTTATGTTACCGGGATTATCACAACAAGTGAAAATAATACAGATATTGCTACGATTAAATATGATGGTAATGGAAATCAGTTATGGATAAGGTCCCACGGGGGTACTGCGGGAGGAACAGATGCAGCTGTCTCCATTGCGGTAAGTAATTCAACGCATGTATTTATATCCGGTAGAACCACAAATACGGGAACAAATTCGGATGCTACTCTCATAAAATATGATTCAGACGGCAATCAGATCTGGGTCAGGACTTACAATGGGGCGTCTAATGATGTTGATGACGCAAGGTTCGTTAAGGTCGATGCACAGGGTAACAGCTACATTACTGGCTCTGCGACAGTTAATGGACTAATTACAGACTATCTTACGATCAAATACGATCCGTCGGGAAATATGCTTTGGACCCGGTTGTATGACGGTCCTGCCAGCTACAACGATTATGCGACTATGCTGGCACTTGATGCCGCGGGTAACGTATATGTCACAGGGTGGAGCACGGGCTCCGGAAGTTTTTTCGATTACGCTACAATAAAATATAGTGAAGATGGAACTGAGCTTTGGGTAAGAAGATTTAATGGACCCCTGAACTCTGTAGACAATGCGCAGGCGATTGCTACGACTGGTGGTAACGTATATGTTACCGGCACAACGAGCGGATTAAATAATAACAATGAAATAGTTACGTTGGGATATGACGCCTCTGGCAATCAGGTGTCTTTAAATACTTATGGTGGTCCTGGGAATGGCTGGGATGTTCCCTATTCGATAACTTCTGATGCTGCAGGAAATATTTACGTGTCAGGAGAGAGTGAAGGGGTAGGCACTGCGAGTGATGTTACGACAATCAAGTATGGCAAATCGTTGCCGATGAAAGTGGATGCGGGAGATGACAAGGTGATCTATTCCGGCTATAGTTCAGATTGTATAGTCTTAAATGTAAAGGTAGACGGGGGGAATCCTCCATATAGCTACGAGTGGTCTCCTGGTGGCAATAAAGCCCCTGAATTTAAAGTCTGCCCTGCGGCAACCACGATATACACGATTACGGTGACTGATGCTTCGGGGAACATTGCCACCGATCAGGTAAAAGTAAACGTTATCGACGTGAGGTGCCAGAAGAATAAAATACTGGTCTGCCACAAAGGCAAAGAGTTATGCGTAGACAAACATGCTGTAGAAGCTCATCTAAAACACGGTGATAAACTAGGGGCTGCCAATTGTGAAAAGGATCCGCCGGCCATAAAGTTGTTTACTGTGGATATTAGCCCGAACCCTTTCAGGCAGTCAGCACGTATTAACTATGAAGTTCCGGAACAAGGACGGGTGTTGATGACAATCTTCGACCAGAAAGGAAGATTGATCGCTTTGCCCCTTAATGCAGACAGAGTGCCGGGCAGGTATTTCGTCGATTTCAATCCGACTAATCTCCATAATGGAACATATTATTACAATGCAATTCTCGTTACTAAGACCAAAACATACTATAAAAACGGAAAAATGTTGAAAATCAGGTAAGCGCCGGAATGTTATGCATGTAGTCTTTCCATAACAGCCTGCTTGTACAATCGGCCTTCACTGCCTGCAATAAAATACAATAAAGAATACCATTGGCCCACCTCCGCAAATGCCGTGTTAGCGGCTATGACAAGGAAATTTTACCTCGACAGCATTACGCAGGGGGGCAAAGATTCAATAAAGCTGTTGGAGCGGTACAGCTACTAACGGGTAAGGAAAATTGTATTGCAAAAAGGGATAGCTTTATATTTTAACGGGTCCGAAGCATAGGAGGACGTAAACAGTCGCGACGACTACCCCACAGTCGTTGCAATGGTCTCGATATAAATATGGAGTTATTAAAATTATTATGAGATTTACAATGGTTATGAGATTTGCAATGGTTATGAGATTAGCAATGATTATGAGATTAGCAATGATGGTAAGATCTTCAATGATGATGACAACTTTATTAAGCATCAGGCCAAAATCTCTGTTGTATGTTGCAGCGTTGATGTATATGAATTTCGTCGGCGCGCAGGAGATCAGGGTTGGCGTTTCTTTACCAGTCTGGCAAAACGGTTATCTTGATCTGCATCATATCAATACGGGACGGGGCAGCAGTGCGTATTTTGTTTTCCCCGACGGAACGACCATGTTATTGGATGCCGGAGAAATGTCCCCGATTGACAGCAGGACCTTTACAGCGCGCAACTCCGTCATCAGGCCTGATTCAACAAAAAAGCCTTATGAATGGATCGTCAGTTATATACAACAGGTGGCACCTCTAAATAATCGTCGCTCTATTGATTATGCTTTAATAACTCATTTTCACGACGATCATTTTGGCAGCTGGTATCCCGATGCTCCGCGATCTGCTTCAGGCCTTTTTCAATTAACCGGTATTACAGGGGTAGGAGACATGATGCCATTTAAAAATCTGATTGATCGTGGATATCCCGGCTATGACTATCCTTATGACATGAAGAAACTGGCAGAACAAAACCGGCAGGGTGAAATGAGGTATGGGAAAACGTTGCAAAACTATTTCAGTTTTATAGACGAAAAGAAAAAACAGGGAATGCGGTTGTCTCCTCTCAGAGCGGGCAGTAATCGTCAAATTATGCTTCTTAAAAACCCTTCCTCTTTTCCTTCTTTTTTTGTTCAGAATCTTAAAGCCAATCAAAAGATCTGGACAGGGAAGGATAGCATCACCTACGATCATTTCCCGCCTATAGATACTGCTAAAGCGGCGGGCTGGCCCGACGAAAATAGTCTGAGTCTTGCAATTGCTATTAATTACGGTGATTTTAAATACTATACAGGTGGTGATAACCCGGGGAACCTTTCAACAGGTGATAATCCTTTAAGGGACGTCGAAACACCAATTGCAAGAGCTGTTGGGGCCGTGGATGTAGCTACAATGGATCATCATGGAAACAGGGATGCAGTGAATGAGTTTATGGTTAAAACCTTACAGCCAAAGGTATGGATCGGGCAAACCTGGTCGTCCGATCATCCGGGTCACGAAGTACTTTTAAGAACAGTAAACCAGCATATTTATCCTGGTCAAAGAGACTTGTTTGCTACCAATATGCTGGAGGCAAACAGGATTGTAATCGGACCCCTCATTGACCGGGTATATAAAAGTCAGCAAGGCCATATAGTGGTGAGAGTGATGCCTGGCGGAAACACCTATTATGTTGTGATACTCGATGATAGCAAAGCTGATATTCCTGTAAAAGCAGTATTCGGACCTTACCAGTCTGTTGCGGGTACAAAAAATCGTAGTGCTGCTTTAAACAGCAAGCCATAGCCTGGTAAACCTTTTAAAGTCTCCCTCTTCAACATCCACTATTTGTACAATACAATATTCGATTGATCAATTGATGTGTTGGGTAGCTTGAAATAATTTTGAGATACAAATACATTAATCATGAAAAAAAATCTCCACACATCGCTTTTTACATTTGTCACTCTTATCATTTCGGTTTCATCATGGGCACAAAAACCTTCTGAAAATCTTCTTACGCCTGTTAACCATGCACTTGTTATGATTGACCACGAAAGCCAGATGGCTTTTCCTGTTACCAATATAGGGATAGAATCACTGAGAAATAACGTAGCGCTCATCGCGGGCGGTGCGAAGATTTTCAAGATACCAACCCTGGTCACCACTGTTGCCGAACGTTCGTTCAGCGGCCCTGTGTTCCCTGAGGTGAGCGATGTATTCACAGACAAATCGAAGTACATTGACAGAACTACCATGAATGCCTGGGAAGATGAGAATGCTTATAAAGCAATCAAGGCCTTCAATAAGAAGAAGCTGGTAATTACCGGGCTGTGGACCAGCGTCTGCATTTTGGGTCCTGTGCTGTCCGCGATTGCAGATGGTCATGAAGTATACGTTATTACCGACGGTTGCGGTGATGTTTCCAACGAAGGGCATCAAATGGCAATACAGCGCATGATAAAAGCCGGTGCCGTCATGATAACGGCAACGCAATATGTACTCGAGCTCCAGCGCGACTGGGCGAGAAGTGAAACCTATGCAGCTGTAACTGGTCTCTTCAAAAAATATGGCGGTGCATATGGCATCGGTATTCAATACGCCGGAGAAGTCCTGAAGCACTGATTATCTGTCCTTCAAAATATTCCAGATGCAAATACATGCCGGCCTGTAGTGAAGTTATACCTTCACACGCAGCCGATCATTTGATAGGATGATCAACATTCAATCGCTCCCTCTTCCATTGTAGCGTCGTTAACCATTACATTATGAACTTCAAACCAGAATGGCCTTTAATGATAACAAGTCTTATGCTGTTGTCATTTTTTGTCTGCCATGGAGTAAAAGGCCAGAAAAAGGCGGACTTGATTATTTACAATGGAAATGTTGTGACCCTTGATAGCAACCGTCGGGTTGATGCGGTTGCGATTTCAGACAAGCGGATCATCGCAACAGGTACTAACCAGGCAGTAATGAAGACGAAAAGTAACAAAACAACAATGATCAACGCCGGGGGGCGAACCGTTATACCGGGTTTATTTGACAGTCATTTGCATGTGATAAGGGGAGGTCGTTTCTACAATGCAGAACTGAGATGGGATGGGGTCAAAACGCTAAGCAGGGCATTGCAGATGTTGAAAGAACAGGCATCGCGGACACCACCGGGGCAATGGGTGAGGGTAGTAGGGGGCTGGAACGAATACCAGTTCGAAGAAAAACGTTTACCGACGTTAGCGGAAATTAATGAGGCCACCGGCAATACCCCTGCTTTTATTCTTTACCTGTATGCTAAAGCATGGATCAATAAAGCCGGCCTTAATGTCCTTCAGATAACCGGCAGCACCGCTAATCCGGCGGGTGGATTATTCGAAAAAGATGAGGCCGGTCATCCTACAGGGCTGCTGGTTGCCGAACCCAATGCCTTTATACTGTACTCCACCCTTGCAAAATTACCAGAGTTGACGACGGCCGAAAAGCTGAATTCCACCCTCCAATATATAAGAGAATTAAACAGCCTTGGTGTTGCCGCTGTAATGGACGCCGGAGGAGGCTTTCAAAATTTCCCGGATGATTACAGGGTAACAGATTCCCTGTATCGTCAGGGCAGGATCAACCTGCGATTGCCATATTATTTGTTTGCCCAGAAAAAGGGAACAGAGGTACGGGATTTTGAAGGATGGATAGACATTGTCGACCTTCATGCGCATAACTCAGATAGTACAGACAAAGTTGATTATTATGTTGCTGGTGGTGGTGAAAACCTGGTAGCAGAAGCCGCAGACTTTGAGAACTTTCTTCAGCCACGGCCCCAGCTTGCCGATAGCATGGAAAGCAAGTTGCTGGAAGTCGTACAGCTGCTGGCAAAAAAACGATGGCCGTTCCGGATACATGCAACTTATGATGAGAGTATATCCCGCATGCTCAATGTTCTCGAAACAGTTAACAGGGAAATACCATTGACAGATCTACCCTGGTTTATTGACCATGCGGAGACGGTGAGTGACACAAACCTGGAAAGGATCAAGGCTTTGGGGGGTGGTATTTCCATCCAACATCGCATGGCCTACCAGGGCGAACATTTTGTCCGGCGATACGGAACTGCTGCGGCCGCGTTTACGCCGCCGGTCAAAAAGATGCTTGCGTATGGCATACCGGTAGCGCTTGGTACGGATGGTACCCGTGTTGCATCCTACAATCCCTGGGTTGCACTTCATTGGATCACCACCGGAAAAACAATCGGAGGTACCAGGACAATGTCTACTGATAACCTTATCGACCGGCAGCTCGCATTACAATTAATGACCTCAGGTGGTTATGACTTACTCCGCCAGAAACATCACGGAAAATTGTTGGAAGGGTACAAAGCTGATATTGTGATCCTGGATAAAAATTATTTTTCAGTTCCGGATGACGAAATACCTACGATCAGATCTGTCCTGACCATAGTAGACGGTAAACCTGTATATGGCGATCAGCACATCTTTCCTATGGCGCCTGATTCAATAGGTATCATACCTGACTGGAGCCCCGTGAAGTTTTATGGAGGATATCAATTCAAATGATTGACCCGTGAACATCAGGTGCAACCACGATGTGGATTACGATTTACAAGGAGTTGTACAGGCATCTATGATCCCTTCGCCAAAAATACCCGACGTTGTCCGGCGATTCATCGCAGCAACTATGCTGGTTCGGTATCTGCCATCATTACTCATATCAGTCCAACTGCTCATTGGTACCAGCGGTTACGCACAAACGCAAACTGTTCAATTACCGGCAGACTCATTGGAGCATCTTTGGTACAATAAATATAAGTACCACAGGTTTGGGCGGAGCCTGCAGAACGCTTTGAGTTTCGACGGAAACATAAGGTCTCAATACTTTTATGTGCACAACGAAGACTGGGGTGATAAAATTCCGGAAGATGATGGTTATATCCTCGCAAGGTTTCTTGCCCGCGCTGATTTACGTCTTGGTAAAATGTTTCGTTCAGTTATTCATTTACAAAGCAGTCTTGCCCCGGGCCGTGAAGGTGCGGGGCCCGTTGATGTGAATCCTTTGGAGATTCATGAATGGTACGTTGAAGCAGGCAGAACGAAAGCCCGGTCTTTCAAACTTAAGTTTGGCCGCCAGGAGTTATCATATGGATCGCAACGCCTGGTGGCTTTACGCGATGGACCAAACAACAGGCAATCGTTTGACGGCATAAAGATCTGTGTATCGATTCCTGGTTACGATATGCAAACCTTTTACAGCCGGCCCGTTGTGGCAACTATGGGATCATTCAACGATAAAAATAACAAGGGTTCACAGTTCTGGGGTTTGTACAATGTCTTCAATGATGTGCCCCTGTTATCTAATGTTGACCTGTATTACCTGGGAATTGCCAGGAAACATTCCGTATTTAACGATGGGGCAGGCCGTGAAGAGAGACATACTGCCGGCACCAGGTTTTGGAAGAAGTCGGATGGCTGGAACTACGACATCGAAGTTGCTTTCCAGCTTGGCAGATTCGCCCAAAAAAAGATACGGGCGTATACTGCCTCTATCAATGTTTCGTATGTTTTTAATGCCGTTTATATGCGGCCGGAGCTGGGTCTGAAGACAGAGCTGATCAGTGGTGACCTGGCAAAAAATGATACCAGGCTTGGTACGTTCAATCCTATGTTTCCGCGTGGCTCGTATTTTGGACTGGCGGCCCTGATTGGCCCTTACAACCTGGTAGATGTTCATCCTTCCGTGATGCTAACATTAAAAAAGGACTTGAGGTTCATGGTTGACTGGATTGCATTCAAACGATATAGCCGGAATGATGGAATGTATGCCAGCAATGGAATGATGATATACCGGGACTCGGAAACCGATGTCAGAGAAATCGGGTATCAGCTTGCTGCAGCGTTTTATTTTACTACGGCCAAACATCTCTCCCTACGTGCCGAGTTTACCTGGTTTGATGCGGGTCAGTTTCTTAAAATTGCAGGAACCGGGAAAGACATCATTTTCACTGGTGTGACCGCAGAGTTGAGATGGTAGCTTTCGAGGATAACTCGTTTTGATTGTTACAGCCTGAACATGGGTAATGGCGAGAGGGGATTTCTGAAGAAATTCCTGACTAGTTTATTTATCAGGAAAATATGAAACCCCCGGTTGGGAAATCGCTTACGATACATTTGGCCGATGAGACGATCCGAATCAAATGATAATATACCAAGAGACACGTCCATCCAATCGGCCTTTCTGAATGTATTTACGGTGCTTGCGAATTCACCCTTGTAGCTTGTTGTTTTGTGATGCCATTCAATCATGGCAATTATCTCCGGGATCAACGCCTGCTGCGAGCTATCGTTAAGGTAGCGGGTTGCTATAATGACTGACGGTGCCAGGTAATCGATGGTGTTATCTGTCCAGATACCTATGTCGTGAAACGCGGCTGCTATCTCGTATTTATTCCTATTTACCTCATTATTATCAATAGACAGGCAATTCGCAAAAACGCGGAAAACATGATTTTGATACTTTTCCAGGTCTGCACCGATCACTGCGCTAAAAGGAGCGAGCAACAGGCGAATAGCATCGAACGACTGTTCTATGGTTACATGTTGTGATCCATTCATTTATCCATCCGGTTTTATTGAAGCGCATACTTTAATTCCAATGCAGCAGATCTTAGGGCAGACTGAACAGCAGGTATGTGCGCAAGTGGATTAAGGAGCCCGTAGTCGTGAATCATTCCCTGGATCCGCATTAACGTAACATCAACACCGGCTTCGTCCAGTTTCCTGGCGTAACTCTCACCTTCGTCACGGAGAACATCATTCTCCGCAGTTTGTACAAGCGTTGATGGTAAGCCCTTCAGTTCCCCGAGCGAGGCTTTCAGGGGCGCAGCAAAAATATCATTTCGGTTTGAAACGGGTATATAATTGTCCCAAAACCAGGTCATCATGTTCCTGGTCAGGAAACGCGAAGTAGAGAACTTTTTATATGATTTTGTTTCAAAGTTTGCGTTTGTCACCGGCCAGAACAACAGTTGAAATCTCAACGCAGGACCTTTCTTTTGTGTGGCCATTAATGCGACGGCTGCAGCGAGATTGCCGCCGGCGCTGTTGCCTGCTACAGCTAATCTATCTCCATCTACCCCTATTTCACTCCCGTGTTCCGCAACCCATCTTGTGGCTGCGTATCCCTCATTGATTGCAACCGGATATTGTGCTTCGGGTGACCTGCTGTACTCAACAAAAACAGCGGCGACACCTGAGTTTACAACCAGGTCGCGTACAAATCTTTTATGAGTATCAAAGTCACCAATCACCCAGCCACCGCCATGAAAAAACATAAAAGCGGGCAACATGCCGGTTGACATGGCTGGCTTAACAACATATAGTTTCACTTGTACGCCATCATGCGTAATGTTTTTTTCCGTGACATCGATCCCGGATACATCAACAACTACTGAACGCTGTGCGCCTTCCAGCACCAGCCTTGCCTCCGCCGGGGTCAATAACTCCATTGGCCTGCCGCCGCTTCCGTTTAGCGCTTTTAAAAATTCTTTGGTACGTCTCTCTATCTTTGGATCGCTTGCATAATCTGTTACTAAGATTGGGTCCTTCATTGTTTATAATTTTTTATTGCTCTTAAAATAGGTTGGTTTGTAATTTTCACGACAATCAAATATGTTGGGCTTGTGAGTTCCCGACATTTAAATAGTTAGCTTACGATTGCACGACATTTAGTAGGTTGGGCTTATGACTTCACTACGATTCAAATAGTCGGGCTTGTAATTTCACTACGATTCAAATAATTGGGTTTGTAATTTCACGACGTTCAAGTATGACGTTGGGACCCGTGATTAGTGTCTTTTCAGCCAGTTCAATATATAGTTCGCATCTTCCTTCCAGGTTGGCAAACCAAGCACGAAGTGATTACGGTCCTTCACTACAAATTCGGTTATCGAATTTTTGCTTTTATAACTTTTATAAACACGTTCGCAAAGATGCGCCGGTATACAATTGTCTTTAGTACCTGCAAGCATCAAAAGCGGAGGATGCTCTTTTTTGAAGTCCACATGAGCAGCACTGGTTAATCCACCCCTTACGGCTCGTTTTGATTCAGGAATAGCCAATTCATAATAGGTTTCTTTTTGCCGCTCCGGCGACATTCCATTGGTAAATGCGTATTGCCAACTTTTAAAAGAGCGCATATAGGTCTTATCGACATTCGTAAAGTAACCAAGTGCGGCCGAGTTAGACTTCAGAAACGCAAATTCATAAGGAATGATTCCCTGGGGTGGTGCGGCATGTATTGCAACTGCCGCTGCGGCCAGTCCTTTGTTCAGTAGCACCTGGGCCATTTGTCCACCGAAAGAGTGCCCGATAATTATAGGCTTTTCCGGAAGATCACTGGTGATCTTGGTGAAGTGAGTGATGAGCGCAGGGAGTGTGACAGAAGCCAATGCTTTGTCAGGGTGACGGTTCCTTAACGTGGCCGCATCACTTTCTTTACCGAGCCAGGGTGGGGCAATAGTTTTGTATCCTTCATTGTTGAAAAAAATCTTCCAGTTATCCCAACAGGCATGGCTAACAAATGCGCCCGTAAGAAATACAATGGTCTTGGACTGAATCATAAACATGGTTTTGATTTTCAATAAAACTTTCGGAGTCTGTATCTAAACTCTCTTCAAAATTAAATTGATGAGTAACTATTCACCATAGATGATTTCAATAATACCTTGTATGTTTTATCAAAAAAACATTCAGATGAAACGAAAGAAGAATGCCTTCTGATCGTTCGATGCGGTATCCATGGTTTTTTGGCCAGGCTAAACTTGTTGTAAGATAAATTCCAAAAAAAAAAGCAGATATGCATCGGCTTATCTGCTTACAAATACTGAGTTATTATACTACTCCTGCTATAGGATCGTCTTTGATTTGAAGATCCCAAGCTTTTTGATTCTTGAGTTCAGGGTGTTTACATTCAATCCCAGGAGTTCTGCAGCTCCGCCTTTTCCGGAGATTTTCCCACCACATCTACGTAGTACTTCAATGATATAGTCCCGCTCGTTTTCTTCGATGGTTTTTATTTTGCCGGCAGACCGATCTTCGGAATCTTCATGATTTTTGCCTTCTCCCGGATAATGCGCGGCGGGAGAAGCCTTACTTAAACTGTTATGTGATGATGATGCAGGAAGCGCTACTTGCTTAATGGTGGTATCCTGTGCTAACAGCACAGTGCGCTCGATCACATGTTCCAGTTCACGTACATTGCCCGGCCAATTGAACCGCATTAATTCCTGGAGCACATGATCAGTAATGGCCAGTAAAGGCTTACCAAGTTTTTTCGAGTAGTGTTCGACGAAGTGTTTTGCTAACAGCGGAATATCTTCAGGTCTTTCACGCAGCGGAGGAATGTTCAGCGGGAAGACATTCAGCCGGTAATACAGATCCATCCTGAACCGTCCTTCAGCAACCTCTTTTTCAAGATTTCGGTTGGTGGCTGCTATGATCCTTACATCAACTTTTATTGTTTCATTGCCGCCGACCCTTTCGATTTCTTTTTCCTGTAAAGTGCGAAGCAGTTTTACCTGCAGGTCGGGTGTCATTTCAGCAATTTCATCGAGGAAGATGGTCCCTTTATGAGCCTGTTCAAATTTACCCCGCCTTCTCTCGGTTGCGCCGGTAAACGCACCCTTTTCATGACCAAAAAGTACAGATTCGATAAGTGTCGCGGGCAAAGCGGCACAGTTGATCTTAATAAATGGTTGCTTTTTTCGTGGCGACAGCTCATGGATGCAGTCCGCAATACGCTCCTTACCTGTGCCGCTTTCTCCGAGTATCAGCACCGATGTGTCCGTTGGAGCAACGATAGCCAAATGGTCTATAACAAGCTTCAGGCCTGAACTCCGGCCTATGATCCCAAAAAAGTTGTCCTCACTGATTCCGGTTTCGCTTTTACGTTTCACCGGTTGCGTCCGCCCTTCCCTGACCATATTGTCAAGGCTCCTTTCATGAAGATACCGGGCAATTTCAAGCATGATGAGTACGTCCTTCTCACGGAAAGGTTTTACCAGGAAGCCGTATGGCCGCGTAGCCTTTGCTGCCTCAAGCGTCTCTTTATTGGAATTAGCCGACAGGTATACGAATGCAATGTCCCGCTGTCTTAAAACTTTTGCAAGATCAATACCCGTAAGATTTCCCTGTAGATAAATATCCAGTAGCACTAATCCCGGGGTTTCCTCATCGATCAATGTTAAAGCAACCGGAACGGAACGTGCAATGCCACAAACATCGTAGCCGGCACGTTCGAGTATCATTTGCAGATTGTTTGCCTCAATAAACTGATCTTCGACGATCAGAACTTTGTTCTTCATGTTGATGGAGAAGTTTGAAGGATTATGTAATCGGGTTACATCCGTGGCAACAATCTTCTCCAAAATAAATAAATTTGATGAGTTTCAGTTTAAATTCATCCGTGTATTGCGCTTTTCTTAAAGCTGCTGAAATTGATTCCTGATTTGCTTTTGAAAAATTTACTGAAATGGGCGAGATCGTCAAAGCCCAGGTCGTAAGCGATTTCTTTCATACTCCGGCATGATTGGGTGGCTTGTCTCTTTGCTTCCATAATAACGTATTGCTGTATATGATGACTGGCCGGAAAGCCGGAAACCCTTTTGACGATCTGGTTAAGATAATTGGGTGTCACTAACAATTCACCCGCATACTCTGAGACCATTTTTTTTGTAATGAAATCCTTACTCACAAGCTCCATAAACCGGCGGGCAAGTTCGGTGTCGCGGCTTGTGTGACCGGCTTCTTCATGACTGCTTATGTTCCGGGCTACATATAGCAGGAATATTTTTAACCATCCGGTGAGAAGTTGATTCCGGGATTCATGACAACCCAGGAATTCATTATACATTTTAAAAAAAACTTCTTTCAGTTCGTCCTGTGCACTATCTGTGAGTTGAATTTGCCAGAGCCGTCCAAGATGATGAAAATCTGGTGTTATTGCAGGAAATCTTATCTGCGAAGAAAGCTGGTAAAAGAAATCGGCTGGTAACTGAAAATATACCGCCTTAAGCAGGTTAGAAAATTTAAGTTTCCGGATCTGCCCGGGAGCCAGCAGGGAAATTGTTTTTTTCTTCGTTTCAAACGTCTTAAGATTTACATCGATACTCATTGCTCCATCTTCAAGCCAGATCATTTCATAGTTGTTTAACCTGTGGGTGGTATCGTTCAGCGGCCAGGGGTTTTCCTGGTTCACCAGCTGAATATGGAAAGGATGTTTTACGGCCGGGGATGCTTGACTTCGGATATTCATATTATGGGAGTTATTGATTACAAGTCTAGTATTGGTAGATTCAGCACACTTCTAAACCAATCCCCGTGCCCGGTTTTAAATGGTTTGTTGTCAATCAGTTATGTTGAGGTGTCCAAATAACCGATAACGATATTTCGTTAATTATTGAAAGACCAGTTACAAAGGTAAACGCAACGGATTGCCGGGATGAAGGCTAACATCTACAACAGTTTTGCGTATCAGTCTATTTTATTGAACGTACTTCTTTCTGAATTTGCGTTCAGATATACAGGCTGTTTGTAAATCATCTTCCTGCCCCGGCTCATTAACAGCTTGCTGAACCGGTAGGTATCAATCACTTTTAAAATCATTGTTATGTTTGTTATTTATCTTAAAAAAGTAATCCATGTTAGCCTTCTCTTTGTAGGGGTATTGGTTTTTACAGGTGCATGTTCTGATGGGCGATCTGCGTCAGAGACAAATTCTTCAACTGCTGGTGCATCAGCTGACGCGGATACTGCAAGCGCGGAACACGAAGCAGGTACAACCAGCTCAGGAAAGAAAGGTCAACAACCAAGTGAACCTGCAATATCCAGCACAACGAAATATCTTGAAAAGGATGGCAGACGTATTGCTTATCGCAAAATTGGTTCAGGCGAACCAATGATATTGTGCAACAGGTTTCGTGGAATACTTGATGATTGGGATCCGCTTTTCCTCGACGAACTTGCAAAACATTATACTGTTGTGACCTTTGATTATTCTGGTATCGGCCTTTCCTCATTACCAAACGAAAAGGATTCACTCCGGGAACTTGATGACATAACAGATCTCTCATCAGCCCTGGGCTTCAGGCAGTTTTCGTTGATCGGTTGGTCGCATGGAGGTAAGGTTGCGCAGGTATACGCAGGGACTCATCCGGATCTTGTCACTCAACTAATACTCCTCGGTTCCGGACCTATTGGTAATAATCTCAAACCCGAGAAGATCTTCTTTGAGCGGGCACTAAAACCGGTGAATGATTTTGATGATGAAATAATCTTATTTTTTGAACCAAAGTATGCCGATAGCAGGGAAGCCGCAAAGCTTTATCATAACCGGGTGCGGGAAAGAAAAACAGACACCAGCCATTATGTAACTCCTGAAAAATTCGCCAAATATTTTGCAACCGTAGAAGTTTACAACTCAGACGTGAAGGCGAAAGAAAATTTGCTGAAAGGGAAGTTACCGATGCTCGCGGTTTCGGGTGAGCATGATATTGTGTTTCCGATCGAAACCTGGTATGAACAAACCAGAAAAAACCCAAATCTTCAGATTGTGATGTTGCCCCGTGCCGGCCATGGTCCACAGAGTCAATACCCGGTCCTAACGGCTCAATATATCCATAGCTTCATTGCCGCCACCGCCCGATGACACCGAAAGGCCTGTGTTCGTGAAAAGTGTTACAGATGGTCAGTCAGTTCAACTTCGCTTCTTCTTACCAGCTGAGCCTGGGCCTGCGATAATGTTCCGGGAAGTTTATCGACAGACACATGCGGCTCTTTAGGTGAAAATCTCAGGGATATCTTTGTACCATTTCCCGATTCTATTTTGATCGTGCCTGTCAGATCCTGGCTCAGGCCTTTCATGAGTGTCAACCCTAAGCTCGGCTGTTGATTTGCGTATGCGTTCGTAGAGAACCCAATGCCATTATCCTCAATTACCAGCTGTACTTCATCATTTGAAATTTTAGACAGCATGATATTTACAACGGCATCATTCCGGCGCAGTGGAAAAGCATATTTGATGATATTAGTAAGTGCCTCGTTTAATATCAGGCCAAGGGCTATTGCCTGCGAGACTTCCAGTTGCAGATTGCACAACCGGACTTTGAAAGAAATATTATTGACAACCATGCTGTCCTTAAGATAATTGATAAGCTCCTGCAGGTAGTTATCTGCCTGGATGGAAGTCATGTTTTCGGTCATATACAGTTTTTGATGTACCAGCGACATCGCATAGACCCGGTTCTTACTATTTTGATTCGCCTCGAGGGCTTCGTTAGTCAGATAAACTGCCTGCGATTCCAGTAAACTGACTACCGTCTGGAGATTATTTTTGACGCGGTGATGAACTTCCTTTAAAAGCCATTCCTTCTCGTGTACAAGCTTTTCCAGCGCATCGTTCTTACTCCTGATGATCGCATTGGCCAGTTGTTTTGAACGATATTGTTTGTAAAGCAGAATCACCAATGCGAGGAGCAAAATAACAAAAGCGAGCGTGAAATTTTTTATTGAATTGGCCCGGGCCAGGTTTGATTCCCTTTTCAGATTATCATTCCGCAGGTTATCAATATTACGCTGTTGCTGAAGCAGGCTTTTGTCTTTTTCAAAGGTCTCCGCCTTAAGCCGGAGAAGATGGTTCTCTTTTTGTTTGCCTTCGAGAAGGAAATTAAGCCGGTTTGTTGTAAACGCTCTTTCCTGCAGTTGCTTTTGTGTTTCAAGTATAGATATTTCCCGGTCCTTTAGCAAAACATTTTGGCGGAACCTTTCTGTTTCATTTTGAATCCGGTAATCTTCAAGCTCATTACGCCTCTCCACTGCGTTGATCGAGTCCGATAATATTTTGCCTTTATGAAGGTTCACCATTGCCGCTTCGAAATTGCGCAGTGCAGAATCCGCACGAAACGCCAGCAGGTGTGCGGTAGCCTGCGCCGATGAAGGCATATCTTTATTGAATATTTCTGAAAGATAGCTTTTACACTTTTGAAAGTCGCCCATGCTAAAATACAATTCCGCAAATGCCTGCTCTATTTCCGCAGAGTCAGAAGCATTGTTACTTAGCGCCAATGATGTGGCGAGCGAGCTTTTGGCCAGTTCATATTCGCCCAGGGCAGTATTTATTATGCCAATACTTAAATTCATTTTGAATTTCATCCAGGGTGTCACCGGCGGATTGCCTGCCAGGGATTCCTCCCAGAGAGCCTTGGCTTCCGTGGGTTTTCCCTGCTTTAGCAATGGTCTTGCTGATGCGGCTGCCAGCGAATACCTCAGATCTTTGTTAGGCTGCTTCAGAACCATTGGCCTGGCAATAGCCAGGTAGGCCAGGCTTTTTTCATAGTCGTTCAGATCATAATAATATTTCCCCAGCAGTATATAAATGGTAGGTTTCGCATAATCATCCTCGTTACCCAGGTATTGCAATGCCTGCATAAGATAACGGATGCCCCTGTTTATATTGCCGCGCCAGGATGCAATCCTTGCCAGAAAGGCATACATCTGAGCAACATGCTCATATCTGCCGGTTCCCGAGAGCCTGACACTTTCAAGATAACTGTCCTCGGCTTCGCGTAACCGGCCATTCTGGCTATAAACGTATCCAATTTGATTATTAGCGTTTATCTGGCGTTGCACATCCTTTATCGCCTGGCTAACCTTTAAAGATAGATTTGCATATTCAATTGCCTTGTTTGGTTGTTTATGAGTGTGTACATTATCGTTATAATACCGGCTTATATTTCTCGCTACTTCAGCTTTTAAGGAATCGGAGGATTTTTGGAGCATTAGTTCCATTTCACCAACAAGCCCGGTGACATAATAAATCTCCAGTTTGCTGATACCTGCCTGGTATTCTTCTTTGGATAGTTTTTTAATGGCGCTCAGCCTGATTGCTTTGTCCAGGTAATCAATCGCCCGCTTGTGCTCAGGATGCCTGGGATCAAACCTGGATCCAAGGCGATTTGCTGAGTCCAACAGGGCATATATGGTTTTGGTTTCGAAACGCCCGGTTCCGTTCTGAGTGGCTGGTTTATCTGTAATGGATTTAGTTGTGCTGCGCGCTATCTCCTGCGGGACCTGGCTCCGGATATCGGAGTGCAAGGTGAGACTAAGCAATACCAGATAAACGATCTTCATACAAAAGATTTACTGTTTGAAAACACTTCAAATCCTAAGATGTACAATCTACTAACCTGCTTACTACCGATTATTTCTAAATTATCGAATCTTTTGTAGATTTTATCTTTTTTGAGATATCCGCAGCAATGTGCTTATGTAGGTATGGCGATTTATTTCCCGATTTTGTCAAAAGCCGTCCTGGATGGTAGCGCCATCATTTTACTATTTAGCTGTAAATTTGTCGCGCGAACATAGCATTTAAACTAAAATATTAGCGGGATGAAATGTCCAAACTGCGAAGAAACACTGTTGATCACCGAACGGCATGGAATTGAGATTGACTACTGTCCTAAATGCCGCGGTGTGTGGCTCGACAAAGGTGAATTGGATAAAATTATTGACAAAGCTGAACCGTCCGGGTCCAGGGATTATGAAAATACCCGGAGGGAGGACAACTATTATCCTGACAATTATGATAAAGGTCGACATTATGAGAAAGGCAGCCCGTATAGGAAGAAGCGCGGTGGGTTTTTAGGCGACCTCTTTGACTTTGACTAACCATAGTGCCGGCTGTAGTTGCAAGCATTGAACCTGGAAAAGGAGCAAGATTTGATTTGTATTTTTCCGGTTGATACTATGATAACAGATGTGCGTTTCGAGCAGTCCGATCCGTGGGGATTGATAAACCGGCAGTATTTTCTGTTCTACACTCGTTGATGTACGGTCATGCCACCCATTACGTTTTGCATAATTTTTATCTTCCCCCACCTTGGCACGGTCCTTAGTGAATAGACCAGTATTTTGGTGAGCAATCCGGGCAAGACGGTTGTTTTTCTTCCCAACGCTTTTAATATAGGTACGCCTATTTGCGAAGGCTTTAACGACATCGATATTTTCACGTTTGCTCTTTTTCCAAAGCCTGTTGACACGGGGCCCGGCGATGCTGCCAATACATCCACATTGTATGGTTTTAATTCAACAGCCAGTGCTTCGGCTAATGATTGAACATAGGCCTTGGTGGCAGCATAATTTGCTGAATAAGGGACTCCCTGGAACGCTACCATTGAACTCATGAGAATGATCCCCCCACGTTTCTTAGCGGAAAATTTCTGGCTATAATAATGCGTAATGGAAAGCAAGGCTTCACAATTTACTTTCAGCATATTTACTTCGACATGTAACGAGGAGTAAATGAATAAGCCTGAAGTCCCATAGCCTGCGGAAACAACAAGCAGTCCCACATTCAGATCTTGTGTCGACCGGATGATTTTCTCAATTCCCTCTGACAGTGAAACATCGGCAGCAATTACTTTTATATCAACATCATATTTTGCTTTCAGCCCGATTTCGACTTCCTTTAATTTGTTCACATCCCTTGCAATGATCACGAGATTTAATCCCGCTTCGGCCAAACGTTCCGCCAATTCAAGCCCGATTCCTGAGGATGCACCGGTAACAATTGCCCAATCGCCATAATTCTGTCTTAGCCTGCTCTTTTCTGCGTTAGAAAGTTTCATGTGTTATCTTTTGAGAATTTGTAAATGGGTTGTGCCATTTAATGCCTGGCTGAGTCATTAAAAGGTTTCAGCAAAGCTAACATGAAGCTGAGCGGCCGGACGATAACAAATGTTTATACTTTTTTAATTGCCGCTTTCTTCAGGCGGCTAAGATGTACAGGACTGATGCCAAGGTAGGATGCTATCATATGTTGAGGTACACGGTTGTGTATATTGGGAAATACATCAGTTATGCTATCGTATCTTTCTTTCGGTGTTCGTGCATATAAATTCCTGATCCGCTTGTCCTGGTAGATGAAATAATATTCAGCAATAAGTCTTCCTAACTTGTCTCCCTGTTGTAAATTATTGTATCCCCATTCGATGGCTGATCGTGGCATAATAACAACCTCTGTATCTTCTATCGACTGTAATGTATAGAGGGATCGTTCCCTTAGTATAAAACAGGAATAGTCTGCAATAAATTGGTTTTCCAATGCAAAGTGAATAGTGTGTTCAACGCCGTCATTGCCTGTGATGGTTACCCGGATAATCCCTTTGTTTATGAAGAAGATCTCATTAGGTATGGCGTTTGGCCGGCTGAGTGTCTCCTGTCTTTTAAAAGTTTTGGTAATACACTGCTGCAGCAATGTGGTTAGTTCATCTGCTGATATCGTGATCATCTGCTGAATTACCAGGGAGAGCTGTTCCATTTCCATTTTGACAAAGTTCCGCAAAATGTGGTAACAAGCTCCGGCTATAGATTGTTGACTTTAAACTTAAAAAACAACTTGAACTTATAAGCAGAGCACTGACAAATTTGTTTAAAGTATTCCTTTAAAGGTTCCATTAGTTACCTCTACAGTGCCGGTACGGCCGACGCATGTCATACTAAAGCTACCTCTTATCGAGTTGGCAGTAAGTTCATCTATAGTCATTGTTCCAGACCGGGGTGGAGGAGGTTTAACGAAAAAAACTTCATAATCAGTATCTAGTAATGCGTTTCCGATCTCAAAAGTTGCGGAGACATATTTATCTCCGGCTGATACCGGGGAAGTGCCCATTGTATAAGTTCCCGGTAAGGTTATGTTCACTACATAAAGGGTTATGTGATCCCGTAAGTTGGAGCTCAGCCGTTTGTTATCATTTCCTCGGAGTTAGAACTGGAGACTATCCCGGCCTTAATCTTACCATAAAATTTACTGCTTGTTAAATCATCTTCTCAGGAAAGCAATAGCCCTTCAAACACATCTCCAATCGGCAAGGTAATTTTAGTTTATTCGACATAAGCAAATAGTATGAATCTTTTTCTTTTTTAGTAAATTGGAGTTATGACAACCATCCTAAACTCGTTTTCAATGGAGAGTACAATGATGCCCGTCGGGTACATGTCTAAAAGGATACTCAGCAGACCCGAAGGTTTTGAGAATACAGATATAGTGGATATTTACTCAGTCAGTGGTTGTATGTCGAAAAACTTCGCTGATTATATTCCATCCTGGAAACACAACGGTTACTGGTTTTTTGATTCGCCACAAATCATTCAACAAATCGCAAAAGAAGATTCTGTTGACTTAAGTGAAACTAAACTTTTTTATTACGAGGTGTATCCTTTGGAATTTGATGACAATGATGAATGGAAGCCCTTCGCTCCTGAAGATTCGTTTACAACGGACATTCAACTTCCTGAGTCAAAAAATCTGGAAGGATATGACATTGTAACATTCTCCCAGGGAAATTCTGCTGAGTGCTCTCCTCTGTCATGTAATTTGTTGGCCAACACGATCCCTGCTAATAAGCATTGTTTGTTAGCCGATTTTGAGAATGCTTACCAATTACTGCGTGACGGAAAATTTCAGCATTCAGAACCTGGACCATTTCGCATCTTCGCCGTTTATTCTGTTTCATGGCTTGATGATTAAACGCAAAAGTTTGTCAGGACCCATGTCCCGGATTTGCTGCAGTGCGCATACCAGGATCGGGAAACCTGCCATAGTAATGACCATGATAAGTTTCCCTACTCCAAAATCCAGGTTTCGCTGCGAACCCTAAGTAAAAGCATGAGACCTACTCTTTTCCTGCTTCTATTAGTGTTGGTAACAACAAGAAAAGTTTAAAGCATAAATCATATCGTATAAAAATCTTTAAGAATTTTTTAACGGAAATGCAGCAAAGGCATAATTTGCCTTGTCTTTTGATAGGGCAACAACGCCCAAATTTTCGTGGTTGAATCAAGCCCAATTAACAACTGCGAATCAGAGCTCCTTAACGCGAAAGTATTTGTTTTGAATACTTTCTTAACATGAGACATCTTCCAAAAACATTGAATGTATTTGATACGCATTCTTTAGCCCGAGGGCTATCGAAGGGTCATGTATGCAGTAATAGTTATTGACTATAACTGCCGATGAAACCTGTATCCGGCATTCTGTATTCATCGAACGCGATGTAAGCATCGCCTAAGTAATTGTTTTACATATTCACCATCTCGCTTTTAAAAAACTAAATGAAATTGGCATGAGAAAATTTTTAACCTTGCTGGTGCTGTCGATTTTCTACAGTATGCTGGCAAACGCGCAGAATCGGGAAATTACCGGTAAAGTAGTCGATACGTTCGGAGTTCCTATCCCAGGCGCTTCTGTAAGTTTTAAGGGAGCAAAAAGAGGAACAATGGCTACGTCGGATGGGTCGTTTCGGCTAAGTGTTCCGCCCAATACAAATCTTACAGTCAGCGCCGTAGGATATGACCCTAAAACCATTGAAGTTTCTAATTCCACCGACTTTAGTATCACGCTCCAACCAGCTTCCAACACCCTAAACGAAGTTGTGGTAACCGCATTAGGAATTAAAAGAGAAAAAAGACAATTGGCTACAGCCACGCAGGTAATTAATGATGACCAGATTAATAAATCAGGCACCGGAAACGTGTTAAGTGAACTTAATGGAAAAGCTTCCGGGTTAACGGTTATCAACAGTGGAAGTGAACCTGGTAGTGGTACTTATATGCGCTTGCGTGGAGTAACTTCTGTAACAGGTAATAACCAGCCCTTAATGATTGTGGATGGCGTGCCTATCGATAACTCTATTAACAACTATGATGCAACATCTGCAACAGCCAATGTATCCGGCGCAAATAGCAATCTAACCGGTGGGGTTCAACCTACCAACAGGGGCGTTGATATTAATCCCGCCGATATTGAATCAGTAACATTATTAAAAGGACCCGCGGCTACGGCTTTATACGGAATACAGGCGGCCAGCGGAGCATTGATCATTACCACAAAAAAAGGCGGTTCCGGCAAAAGAGGTCTGACCGTTTCATTTACTTCCTCCGTAACTTTTGACAGGGTCAGTCAACTACCAGGAAGGCAAAACCTGTATGCCCAGGGAGGTAGCGGTGTTTACCAGGGACCGACAGGTGGTGCGGACCGGAGACTTACCTGGGGTCCTGCGATCGATACCTTATTATGGGATGGTGTTACTAATATCTGGGATCCTCATGGAAATATAGTGGGCAAGTCGAACCCCGCCGGAAAGATTCCGGTGTATGCTTACGATGTCTATGATTTTTTTCAAACAGGTCAAACCTTTAATAATAACATCGCCTTGTCGGGGGGAAACGCAAAGACGGGTTTTAGATTGTCGCTGGGTAACATACATCAAACCGGGGTAATTCCAAACTCCGAATATGACAAAACAACTATTGGTGTTAGTGGTCAATCAGCCCTGACCGACAGACTTAGTGTATCTGCCGGCGTAAACTATGTCAGATCTGCTAACGATAAGATCCAACAAGGTTCCAATACATCCAGTATAATGCTTGGATTATTGCGTACGCCTACAACCTTCGATAACTCTTATGGTCTGGGAGAGGACGCAGTAAGCAATTCAGCTTCCTATCTGCAGCCGAACGGCGAACAACGGACCTATCGCGGCAGTGCCGGATATGATAATCCGTATTGGACCATTAACCGTATTCCCTTTCATGAGGATGTTAATCGTGTATATGGTTTTGGACAGGCCTCTTACCAGGCCGCGGATTGGATAACTTTCAATTATCGGTTAGGTGGTGACGTTTACTCTCAAAAAGCTAAGAACGCGTATGATATATATTCGAATGCGTTTCCGGCAGGCGCTATTCACCTCCTCAATTATTATAACGAGCAGTTTAATTCAGATTTCACAGTGAATATGAAGAAGACGTTCAATGATAACTTTTCCGGTTCGCTGTTAGTTGGACACAACTATTTTACGCTGCGCAACCAGGCGCGACTTGCACATGGGTCCACATTTGTACTGCCTAATTTTTTGGACATGTCTAACGCTTCGTCTTATACAAATGATGAATCGGAGCAAAGAAAACGCACCATGGCTTTTTATGGAGAAGCACATCTTGATTATAAGAACATGTTGTTCCTCACGTTAACAGGTCGTCGTGAAACATCGTCAACACTCCCGGAACAGAATAATAGCTTCTTTTATCCTTCGGCAAGCTTAGCCTGGGAATTCACCAAGCTGCCAGCTCTTTCCAGTAATGTGTTAGCTTATGGTAAACTGAGAGCATCTTTTGCCCAGGTAGGTAAAGACGCACCTATGCAGGGACTCCAAACCTATTTTAGCGGCGCTACCATAAATGATGGATTTACTACCGGCATTCAATTCCCCATTGATGGAAATGCAGGTTATCAATATAGTTCTACTATTTCTGTGATTGGTAATCCGAATCTCAAAGCTGAAAAAACAAATTCTTACGAAGTAGGCGCTGACCTTGGTTTGTTAGATAGCAGGGTAACGCTGAACGCCACCTATTATTACTCCAAATCAACCGACGTAATTCTTACTGTGCCTATTGCATATTCAACCGGGTTCGCTTCACAACTATTGAATGCAGCAACCATTACGAACAATGGTTTTGAAGTTACGCTGAACACCACGCCCATTAAAAGCGGCGATTTCCAGTGGGACCTGAATTTTAACTGGGCCCGTAACGTAAACGAAGTTGTTGCTCTGGCAGAAGGCGTTCCAAAAGTTTTGATAGCGGGTTTCCAGAATGGTGAAATTGACGCTATCGCCGGTAAAGCCTTTGGCCAGATCTATGGCAGCGTTTACCAGCGCGTGGATCCCAATGATAAGAACAGTCCGTTATTGATCAATGACAATAAATCTGATCCGGGTTATGGTATGCCGATAGTAAGTACACAGAACGCACCAATCGGAGATATTAATCCTGATTGGACGGGTTCGGCCATCAGTACACTTCGGTACAAAACGATCACATTTGGATTCCAGGTTGATGTGAGGCAGGGCGGTGATATATGGAACGGTACAAGGGGCGCCATGTCTTACTTTGGAACATCAGCGGAAACATCAAACAGGAACATGCCTGTAACCTTTGAGGGTGTGTTGGGACACCTTGATGCTAACGGAAACGTAGTGCATTTTGCGCCAGACGGTGTTACAGAAAATCCCAAGCCGGGGGCACCAAATAACGTTGCTACAACCTATAATCAATACTACTGGCAAAATGTGGGAAGCAGCTTTATCGGACCGGCTGAACCAAGTGTTGAAGATGCATCATTTGTGAGGATACGCCAGATAAGTCTCGGATATGAATTCCCAAGGGCATGGCTGCAAAAAGCTCGTATCTCCAATTTGGGGATTACGTTGTTTGCCAACAACCCGAAGTTATGGACAGATTATACCGGGGTAGATCCGGAAACCAGCCTTGCAGGTCCGGCCAACGGACAGGGACTCGATTATTTTAACAATCCCGGCACCAAGAGCTGGGGTGTAAGATTGAGCCTCGGCCTTTAAACAGCGTCTTTAATTACTGAACCTGAAACAGAAATTATGAAAAAGTATATAAATGTATCGCTTGTGGTTTTGACGTTCACGATGCTTACATTCTCTTCCTGTAAGAAATCTTTTTTTTCGGATGTGAATGTCAACACGAATGCACCAGAAGCATCAAGCATAGTTCCCGGTGTTATGTTATCTACTGTTGAAGGAGCTTTAGCTTATACGATTGGCGGCGATTTTTCCCGCTTTTCGTCAATCATTACACAACAAACCTTAGGGTTTTCCCGCCAGGCGCAGGGCTATAACGGCTACACGTTCACCTCCGTAGACTTTGATAATGTATGGGGCAACCTATATACATCTGTAATGGAAAATAATAAGGTGCTCATGGAGGTATCAGACGCTAAACAATCGAATGCATATAGTGGTATTTCCAGGATCCTTATGGCATACAGCCTCCAGGTAGCCGTTGATACCTGGGGCGCGCTTCCTTACTCAGAAGCTTTCAGAGGTGATAAGGGCCAGCTTCAGTCGAAGTACGATAGCGACAAAGCATTATACGATACAATACTAGTGTTGTTGAATACCGCGATCACTCAACTGAATAACACCAGTCAGGATATTTATTCACCCGGCGCAGAAGATGTCATCTATGGAGGTAATACATCAAAATGGATAAAATTTGCTCATGCTATCAAAGCGCGGATATACATTCACCAGAGTAAAGGAAATGTTACTATGGCCAACAGTGCATTAGCAGAACTGGCGCAATCATTTACCAGTAATGCAGACAATGCACAATACACTTTCGGAAGTACTGAAACTTCAGCAAATCCCTGGTACCAGTTTAATCAGCAAAGAGCCGATATAGCTTTTGCTGAAAGTACTTTAGGTATGGAGTTGCTGGCTAATAATGACCCACGGTTGTCGGTGTATATTGATACGGCTTACAACGATGTAAATGGGGTAGGGATGGGAGACTATTATGGAGATATTGATGCGCCTGTTGAATTCATTTCTTATGATGAAGTGCTTTTTATGAAAGCAGAAGCCACGCTTATTGCTACCGGTAATATTGCAACTGCCCA
The DNA here is from genome assembly GCF_054461535.1 of Flavitalea antarctica. Lineage (NCBI taxonomy): Bacteria > Pseudomonadati > Bacteroidota > Chitinophagia > Chitinophagales > Chitinophagaceae > Flavitalea > Flavitalea antarctica. Next base: position 30,706 of record NZ_JBTLQG010000010.1, on the reverse strand, counting down.
GGACTTTTACCAGGCTGGTATCCGTGCAAATATGGAGAAATTGAACATTCTGTCTGCCGATATCAACAGCTATATTACTGCCAATGGAACCTTACCGGCAACCGTTTCAACGGCCATTGCGAAAGTTTCTGAAGAAGAATTTATAGCGCTGTACCTTAACCCGGAAGCATGGGCATTATGGCGGAGGAATAACAGTCCCAATCTTACACCGGCTGCAGGCACGGGCGTGCCACGCCGGCTGTTGTACCCTCAAACAGAATACTCTTATAACGGCGCAAATGTTCCGGGATCAGTGACCTTATTGGCGCCGAAAATATTCTGGGACAAGTAAAATTGCCTGACTTGCTAAATCATGAAGAGCTATCCTATGATAGCTTTTTCTTTTAATGAGCGTAATAACTGCTCATCTACAGCTCCACTGCGTGAACAGAAATCAGCTAAACGGGATTTAAGGCATATGGTTGATCATGCCTGAAGATGATATAAGTCATTGTTTGGAAGCACTGATATATTTTGCTTTGTGGCCATAGAATATTCAATAAATGTTACGGAAGAATTTACTCATTTGCGGTATTCTTGCGATGCTATGGTATGTAGCAATGAATATCCTGGTGCTGATGGAATACCCGGGATATGACAGTGCTTCGCAAACAGTTAGTGAACTGTCGGCGATAAAGGCACCGACCCGCAAATTTTGGGTTGTGCTTGGATTATTCTACTCCCTTCTCTTTATCGCTTTCGGGTTAGGTATCAGTCTATCAGCCAATGGAAACCGGAACCTTCAGGTCGTTGCAGCCGTTATTCTTTTCGATGCAGTTCTGGGATTCTTCTGGCCGCCGATGCACCAGCGTGAAATCATTGCCGCAGGCGGTGGAACACTTACAGACACGCTCCATCTTGTTTGGGCCTTTGTGCATCTTGTCTTGATGCTGTTGATGATCGGCTTTGGCGCATCAGTATTCGAAAAAGGTTTCCGGATCTTTTCAGTAGTTATTGTGTTAATCTTTATAGTGTTTGGCCTATTGACAGCAAAAGAAAGCCGCGGAATTGAAGCTAATCTCCCCACACCCTACGTAGGCATCTGGGAACGCATCAATATTGGTGCCTACATGCTTTGGGTGATCGTATTTGCCATTATGTTGAAGAGGAGAAATTCCAATCCTCTCCCTTACAGTCACATTGCCTGATACCTTTAATCTGCAGTTTATCATATTTAACCGGTTCAGAAGCGTTGAATAAATGGTTCATGAACTGGATAGTTGAGGCACGAAGATTTTAAACATTTGGTGGCTGACGTCATAGTGCGTGTCGGTTACATAAAAATTGTGGCTTCCTATGATCGTAAATCCTGCTTTCAAATAAAAATTAGTAGCTCTTTCGTTACCAATCCAGGTATACAACCACATACCGCATTGCTTATTATTCCGCGATAATTCTATATTGAAGTTTAAAAGCTCAAGACCTAACTTTAAACCATGAAACTCTTTGAGTAGATAAATCCGGTCCAGCTTCGTGGCATTTTCCGTCACAATATTCGGATGTTTGGCATCCATCACAATTTTGGAAAATCCAGCCGGTTTACCATTGTAATTAATAATGTGGTAAATGTTATTTACATCATTAAGTTCTTTTTTGATTTCAGTGCTGTTATAAGTCGTTTCGAGATATTCATTCATGACTGCTGGCGGGGAGCTGCCTTTGTGTGAGTCTGCTACAGATACCTTTCCAATCTCAACAATTGAATGGTGATCTTTTTCCGTCGCCCTTATAATTGAAATTATATTTGCCATTTTAAATCCCGGTACAGGCCGGCAAGGTTAGTTTGTTGGCTAATTTAGGGAAAAACATTTCAAACTTACGGTATGTGGATAGCTCTTATGGGCTAAGGATGCCACTTTCCTCCTTGGGACCAATTCCGGGAGATGACAAGAAGTTTTACAACCCGCCAGACATTGTGAGGACCACATTATTAACTCCCTCTTTACACTTTCCTCCAGAATGTCTACAGAATGCGATGGTAAGCTTGCAGTATTAAATTATGCAAGAAAAATTATAAACCATGAATGTAAAACAACTTTTAATGTCGGTGGTGGTAAGTGCTACGGCCGCCGTTGGTAGCGTTTGGGGGTATAGTAAATACCAGCAACATCAGCCGTTCTCCACCGGCCAGACTACCTCATCCATTTTTAAACAGGCAAGCTATACACCCGATCCACTTACAAATGTAGATTTTGAGAAGGCTGCTGCTAAAGCTGCACCTGCAGTCGTATCTATAAAAGTAAGCAGTAAACCAAAGCAGGTGTCGCAGCAAGACCCGGGTTTTGAAGGATCTCCTTTCGAAGATTTCTTTGGGGATAGGTTTGAGCAAAGAGGACAACGACCATCACCTTCACCACAGCGTCAGGGCTCCGGTTCCGGAGTGCTTATTAGCCCGGATGGATACATCGTAACAAACAACCACGTAGTAGATGGATCAGATGATATTACGGTAAGACTCGACAATAAAAGGGATTATAAAGCGCTGGTTGTTGGTAGAGATCCAAGTACAGACCTCGCCGTTATAAAAATCGAAGGGAAGGATTTTCCATACCTGGCCTTTGCTAATTCTGATAATGTACGCCTTGGGCAATGGGTACTTGCCATCGGCTATCCTTTAGGGCTTGAAACCACGGTAACCTCGGGTATCGTTAGTGCTAAATCACGCAGCCTCGGTATTAATAGCAGACAGAGCAGCTCGCCTGTGGAAGCATTTATTCAAACAGATGCTGCAGTGAACCCTGGTAACAGTGGTGGTGCATTGGTAAATACCAATGGTGACATTATTGGCATCAACAGCGCTATAGCGTCTCCAACAGGTTCTTATGCAGGTTATTCTTATGCTATTCCTTCAAGTCTTGTAAAGAAAATAGCAGGAGACATAATAGAATTTGGAAGTGCAAAAAGAGCATACCTCGGGATTATGTATGGAAACGAAAAAATGAGTGCTGAACAGCGTAAGCAAAACAATGTCCAGGTAGGCGAAGGTGTGTTTGTAATGGATGTAGCTAAAGGCAGCGCTGCAGAACAAGCGGGTGTACAAAAAGGCGACTTCATTACTAAGATTAATGGAGCAGCTGTAAGTACAGGTACTGAAATGGTAGAAAAGATTGCAGCGCGGCGTCCAGGTGATAAGATCAGTATTTCATATACCCGTAACGGTACGGAGAAATCAGGCTCAGGAACTTTGAATGGCGAAACCGGTTCGTATGCCAGTGTGAAAGAGAAGGTTGTTGAAAAGCTGGGTGCATCATTCGAAGAACTGGATCGGGAAAAGGCGGCACAGATCGGTATTAATTCAGGTGTGATGGTGAAAGGTTTAAGCTCAGGGATATTAACTGAGCAAACAAAAATAAAAGAAGGTTTTATCATTACAAAAGTGAATAACCAAAAAGTGTATTCGGTAGAAGAATTGAAAGAATTACTGCAACGTGCAGGCAATAGTGCTATTATCAGTGGCGTTTACCCCCAACAGCCACAGAGAGAATATCAGTATGGATTGAATGATCTCAATAGTATTCAATAATATACTGCAGTTGGTTTTAGTTTCCCCCGCCTGAATGCAGGCGGGGTTTTTTGTGTTAACTTGTAATTCAACATTGCAATTAATGAAGATCCTTATAATTGAAGATGAAGCTGCATTGCTCGATTCTATACTACAATACCAGGAGCAACAGGGATACGTGGTAGAAGGGGTAAACAACTTTGCGAAAGGCATTGAAAAAATTTCGATGTACGACTATGATTGTGTAGTAGTGGATATAGGGTTGCCGTATGGCTCTGGATTAGACATTGTAAAGGAATTAAAAGCCATAGAATCTAAAACAGGCATTATCATCATTTCTGCAAAAAATTCATTGGAAGATAAATTAAAGGGACTTGAACTCGGGTCTGATGACTACCTCACAAAGCCTTTTCATTTATCAGAATTAAATGCGCGGATTTATGCAATTATACGCAGAAGAAACTTTGGTAGCAGTAAAAAAGTTAAATTCAACGAAATTGAATTGGACCCGGAAGCGCAACGTGTAACCGTGAATAATAAACCAATAGAACTGACAGACAAAGAATACAAGTTATTGGAATACTTTATGGTAAACAGTAAACGTGTAATTACAAAAGCGGCCATAGCGCAGCATATCTGGGGCGATGAATATGAAGCGGTAACTAATTTCGACTTTATCTATTCACAAATAAAAAACCTTCGGAAGAAACTATTGGATGCTGGAAGCGAAGATTATATTAAAACGGTGTATAGAAGCGGTTACCGGTTTACAGATATTTGATCTTTGGGGAACGCTGATTGTTATGGTTAATGTTATTTGTGCAGGTGTCTCGATACACTATTATTCCAGTTTCTTTATGCCTTGCTGCTATCCTTCACGGCTTTGCCGCAAAGCTGGATTTATTAAATCAACCGACATCAATATAGTTTGAGATCATGCGGCTACTTACCAAAACAACGATATTCTTTTTTGCGGCGCTGGTACCATTGGTGGTAGCTGCTGGCTTTTTTGTGTACGCTAGTTTTAGCAAAGAGTTAAATGAGCGATTGGACCAGGAACTCGTAACGGAAGAAATACAATGGATACGCTACCTGCGCTCACAGGCAGAAGCGGGCATCAGCTTCATTTTGAGAACACCCGACCTTATGGTAGCACCGGTAAATGCCCAACCCACAAAATATCCCTCTATTGAAACAACTACAGGTTACGATCCCCAGGAAAAACGCACACAAACATTCCGACAACTTACGCATGTAGTAAGCGTAAACAGCACTGTTTACCTGATAACCATTCGCAAATCACAGGAACAAAGGACAGCCCTGGCAGCCAATATTACAAGGATATTGTTGTTGGTAATCCTGGTACTTTTTCTCTTCACTTTATTGATCAACTGGCTAATCAGCCAATCAATCTGGAAACCTTTCCGTCGCTCATTGCAGAAGATTCGTACTGCTGACTTGCAAAAGATGGAGGCAATACATTTTGAAGAAACCAACATTGAAGAGTTTAACGAACTGAATGCTTCCCTGAATGAAATGAGCAGCAAAATTTATCGCGATTATTTAAACATGAAAGAGTTTACAGAAAATGCTGCCCATGAAATGCAAACCCCTGTAGCCGTGGCCCACAGTAAACTTGAATTGCTTCTACAGGATCCGCGGCTTGATGACAGGCAGGTGGAATATATCGTACAGGCAAGTGAGGCACTTGCGCGATTGAGTAAGCTTAACCAGTCACTTCTACTACTCGCAAAAATTGACAACCATCAATACGACACGCATGAAGCTGTCAGCCTATCCCAGGTTTCAAATAAATACATTGGCCTGTTTGAGGGACATATTAATAATAAGCAGTTAACAGTTGAAATCGACGTGAGAGAAGATTGGATGTTAAACCTTCATCCTATACTTGCAGATTCACTTTTAAGCAACTTAATTGGAAATGCCATTAAATACAATATTACGAAGGGAATAATTCGCATCATAATCCAACAGGGTTATTTTGAGATTAGCAACACCAGTACACAGGGTGCTATTAATGAGCAGGAATTATTTAAGCGCTTTAGCAGGAAGAAAGAGCATGCCGAAAATTCAACAGGGCTTGGTTTAGCAATTGTAAAAAAGATCTGCGATACGCATAACCTGCATATTCGTTATCATGAGGCAGATGGTATGCATCATTTTATTCTGACCAAAAATGATTAGCGGCCGACGCAGAGGTCACCTATCGAGGGAAGACGAAGTCTTAAACCGACAAAAAGTTAATCGTATTTTTTAACTAACCCAAAAAGGCAAAGCTGAAACAGCGCGGGACGGGGTTATTAACGAACGCGCTCTTATGGCATCATATCATCAACTTCAGCGAGTGGATTGCCGCACAACGAGTGTGGTTCTTAACTCAAATAATTCCTTAGGAGATGCTTTCCCTTTAAGCTGATCGATGAGGACACCGAGCGCAAGTTTACCTACTTCATAGCCGGGCTGCATTACAGTGGTAAGTGATGGCTCAACGACGGCACTTACTTTATCATTATTAAATCCTACGACCTTCACATCCTCAGGAATCCTCAAACCTTTTTTTCTCAGGTATTGCATACCTGCAATTGCTGACAAATCATTCACAAAAAAAATACCATCCAGCCGTGGTTCTGCCTGGAGAACTTTCCTGACTGCCGGAAGCGCGTCTTCTTCAAAGGATTTGCAATGAGCGATCAGTTCGTTCCGGACAGGAATATTATGTTTTGCAAGCGCATGCAGGTAACCTTGTCTCCTGTTTTCTGATACAGAAAGGTTCTTCGGTCCGGCAATATGAGCTATGTTCCGGCAACCGCGTTTTATAAGATGTTCTACTGCGCTTATGGCACCGGTATATTCGTTTACGATAACCTTTGTGCAATCGGCGCCGGGCACAATCCTGTCAAACATCACCACGGGTACATTCTTTCTCCGTGCTTCACATAAAACCTCATCGGTGCGTGTCTGCAGCGAAACAGAAATCAACAGGCCATCGATGTTGCAGGAAAGAAGCTTGCGGACACTCTTCATTTCAATTTCCTGTTGTTCATTGCTTTGGCAGATCATGAGGTGATAGTCCTCACCAATAGCACAATCCGTCATACCACTTAGAGCAGCGGAAAAATAATTTGAATCGATGGAAGGAACTACAACGCCGATAATTTGCGTGTGTTTTTTGACCAAACTTTGAGCCATAAAATTTGGCGCATAGTCCAGTTCGCGCGCGAGCTTGAGAACCTGGTCACGTGTATGCGGTTTGATTTCCGCCGCATTCCGGAGCGCTCTTGAGACTGTCGACACGGAAATATTCAGCGCCCTGGCTAGATCTTTAATGGTAGGAGCACGATTCATGCCCCTCAAAGATAAGGTCAATTCCGGTAACGTTATCGGAACGGAAAACAACTGTGGTGCGGTGTTGCGGTATGCTTTTTCCTAAATTGGTGAGTTCCAAAAATCACTAGATGAGAACTTTATTACTAATAGCAACAATAACTTTTACTGTCATCAACAGCGCCTCGATTGCGCAGTCGGGGCCGGACAGCACCCGTGCGTTGTACCTGCAGAACAGGGCACCGCTGATAAGGAAGCCCTATCTGCCGCTTCCTTTTGGCGCTATCAAACCTAAAGGATGGCTCCACCAGACTTTGTTGACCATGAAAAACGGCATGTGTGGTCAGCTTGATTCTTTGTATCCATCCGTTTTAGGCAAACGCAATGGTTGGCTTGGGGGGGACGGAGATGTTTGGGAACGGGGTCCTTACTGGCTGGATGGGTTGGCACCACTCGCATTCATTTTAAACGACAAAATCCTCCTGGCAAAACTTAAACCATGGATAGAGTGGTCGATAGCCAACCAATTGCCGGATGGTTATTTTGGACCTGTACCACCTGAAAAGGAACCGGCGCCTGAGCCCGGCCTTCAACGTGACCGGGCGCGGGACTGGTGGCCGAAAATGGTCATGCTCAAAGTACTCCAGCAATACTACGATGGTACAGGCGACCGCCGTGTTATGGACCTGATGCTGAAGTACGCACGCTACCAGTTGAAAACGTTACCGGCTACACCACTCGGGCATTACTCATGGTGGGGGGCACAGCGCGCAGGAGATAATTTGTTGATCATTTACTGGCTGTACAATCATACAGGGGAAAAATTCCTGCTGGAACTTGGAGATCTTATTCATAAGCAGTCGAACGACTGGACCGGTACGTTTCTGAACACTGATCACCTGGCTACTCACTTTAAATTTCATGGCGTAAACCTCGCGCAGGGCATCAAGGAGCCGGTAATTTACTATCAACAAAAACCTGAAAGACAATATCTCGATGCGGTAACAAAAGCTTTTGCAGATATACAAACTTACCAGCAGCAGGCACATGGATTATATGGAGCGGACGAATTAACAAGGGGTAACGATCCGAACCTTGGTTCCGAACTTTGCACAGCTGCGGAGATGATGTACTCACTAGAGAACATGATGACGATTACAGGCGATGTTGCGATGATGGATAAGCTTGAGAAGATAACTTACAACGCTCTACCAACGCAGATCACTGATGACTATTCTGCCAGGCAGTATTACCAGCAGGCGAACCAGGTGATGGTCACCCGTCATCACCGGAACTTTGTTACCAATTACGATGGTACCGACCAATGTTTTGGACTGCTGTCTGGTTTTCCTTGCTGTACCACAAATATGCACCAGGCCTGGCCAAAATTTGTACAGAATCTATGGCATGCGTCGGCAGATGGGGGTGTGGCGGCACTCCAGTATGCATCTTCGGAAGTTAATCTGAAAGTTGTTGATGGAAGGGAAGTGCGCTTTATAGAAGAAACTGAATATCCATTTGATGACAAGATAAAGTTCACTTACCAGGCTAAAGAAAGCGTTCATTTTCCATTTTATCTGCGCATCCCCTCCTGGTGTAAAGAAGCCACCATATTTGTGAACGGACAGGTCTGGATGAAGGCGGCCGGCGGGCAGGTGATACCAGTGGTTCGGAAGTGGACCAATAAAGATGAGATTTTACTTCAGCTGCCGATGCAGCTCAGTACATCAAGGCTGTTTAATCAATCCGTAACAGTAGAGCGGGGACCCCTTGTTTATGCACTCCGCATCACTGAGAATTGGAAAAACGTTGCGGGTACCGACAAGTACGGAGACTACCGTGAAGTTCGCCCGGGCAGTCCCTGGAACTATGGCATCACAGATGATGCAATGAAAAAAATGGATAGCCTGTTCACCTTCCATAAGATCCGGGCAGTAAGCGGTAACCCCTGGAGTATAGAGGCGGCGCCGGTAACTTTGACAACGAGGGGCAAACGCATCCCGGAATGGCAGCTGTATAACGAGGCGGCCGGTCCCGTTCCTTATTCAGTGATCCGTTACCTGAAGGATCAGCCCGACGAAGCCATTACACTGATCCCTTATGGTTGCACTACCCTTCGGATCAGCCAGTTTCCGGTAGTGCAATAGGGCGCCAGATTTCCGAGAACGTTATCGGGACAAGCGGTTAAAAATCGGTACGGCTTTGATTTAGCAACGCATTGGCAGAGTTAATTTTAGGGTACATTAAATCAACGACTGTTTATGCGTACCAGAAACAAACACTGGCTCATGCTCGCAGCATCGCTTCTCTTTGCGATCAACATGGCATGGGCTCAGCAACGCACGGTTCAGGGTAAAGTACTCAACAACAAAGACAGGTCGCCGGTTGCCGGCGCATCTGTAATACCCCGGGGATTCAAAACCGGAACCGCTACTGATGCATCCGGTAATTTCAGTCTTCAGCTTCCACCTGATAGTCGTATACTCTCAGTCACCAGCATCGGCTATGCTTCACAGGATGTCACTGTACCTGAGCCAGGTCAACAGTTGACGGTATTGCTTGAACAGTCGTCGCAACAGGCAGATGAAATACTGGTAATCGGATATGCCCGCAAAAGCAGGAGAGAACTAACGGGCTCGGTTAGCCGCGTTGTAGGCGATGAGATCAAAAACCTGCCGTTGGCAAGTCCAGACCAGGCACTGCAAGGGAAAGCAGCGGGCGTTCAGATTTCGAGTCAGAGTGGTACACCGGGCGGAGGAGTTACTGTCAGGGTGCGCGGAACTTCATCATTCTCCCCCAATTCGCCGGCTTCACAGCCATTGTATATTGTTGATGGAGTCTTTATCAATACCACCCCGCTCGGCCCGGCAGGCTATGGAACCGAGCAACAGATCTCAAACCCCCTGGCGGATATCAACTCTGCCGACATTGAAACTATTGACATCCTCAAAGACGCCAATGCAACATCGATTTATGGATCGCGCGGTGCAAACGGTGTCGTGATTATTACTACCAAACGCGGTGGTTATAATCGCCAGACTAAGGTTAACCTCAACACATACTACGGTAGCGCGAAAGCCTGGAGATTGCCGGAGCTTACAAACGGTCCTGAAACGGCTGCGTTACTCAACGAGATCTGGATAAATGACGGTAAAAATCCGGCAAACATTCCCTATCCTGATGCAGCCGGGTCGCCTACTTATGACAGGATACCAGAAATCTTTCGGACAGCGCCTACTTACAATGTTGATTTGAATGTGTCAGGTGGCAGTGATAAAACATCCTTCTTTATTGGTGGCGGATATTTTAAACAAGATGGAATTATGCGGCCGCAAACCTTCGACAGGGCAAGCTTTCGGCTCAATCTCGATCATCAGCTGTCGGCTAAGGTCAGGTTTGGAACAAGCAACACATTCAGCAGGACGTATCGCACAGTGGTACCGAATGATAATTCAACCGGAGTATTGCTGACCGGCATGGGTAATGCGTCGTTGTATCCGACCTATAACCCTGACGGCACATACTTCCGTGGTCCGGTAGGTAACAACGCAATCGCCCTTATTAACGAAAGCAGGGAAAAATCGACGGGCATCCGCGCTATCAGCAACCTGTTTCTTGACTGGGAGATCATACCAAAACTTTTGTTCCGTACCAGCTGGAGTCTTGACTTTAATGACGCGATGAACAATGCTTTCAGCAGCAGTGTGCTGCTTGGTCCGGGAGGTATCACCAATGGTTATGAATCAAACAACCGGCAAGTGACCTGGATCAACGAACAGACTTTACGATACAGCTTAAATGTTAACGGCAATCCCTTAACCATGCTTGTTGGTAATACTGTTCAGAACACAACCACAAAGGGTTTCGGAGTAGGAGGAGCAAATTATCCTAACGATGATCTGAGCAACCTGAGTAGTGCGGCGCAGGCATCTTTCTGGAACGGTGGCAAAGTGGAAACCGCGCTTGCTTCGGTTTTTGGACGCTTCGATTTTACGCTGCGCAATAAATACATTTTTGACATCAACATGCGTGGTGATGCGTCAAGTAAATTTGGTGAGAACAATCGTTGGGGTTTCTTTCCATCTGCAGGCTTTGCCTGGGTGTTATCAAACGAAGCTTTTTTACGCAATGCAGAGGTGCTAAATCAATTGAAGTTGAAAGCCAGCTATGGACTCACTGGTTCACAGGAAACGATCTCAGCATTTGCATCAAAAGGACTCTGGGGCGGAAATGATAATTATAACGCACAGCCAGGTACAAGGCCGGTGCAACTTGCAAATCCGGATCTCCAATGGGAACAAACAAAACAATTTAATGTGGGGATAGAATTTGCGCTCTTCAACAACAGGCTGGAAGGTGAGGTAAATTACTATGATAAACAAACCGAAGGCGTACTTCTTAATCAGCCCGTACCTAATACAACCGGCTATAGCACGATTGCCTTCAACGGAGGCGATATCAGTAATAAAGGCATTGAAGTAGCTATCAATGGGGGCGTGATCCGCAAGCAGGATTTTCGTTGGGATGTTGGACTAAATATTGCTCATAATAAAAACAATATCGAAAAACTGAATGCTCCTTACTTTGAACCATTCAGCCGGAATTTTATCATCTTCCAGGAAGGATACCCGGTAAATGGTTTCAGGCTTTGGAACCAGGAATATGTTGATCCGCAAACCGGCAACGCGGTATATACTGATGTAGATAAAAATGGTGTGATCGACGACCGCGACCGCATGATCCTCGGGACTAACCAGCCAGATCTCATCGGCGGTCTTAACTCCACGCTCAGGTATAAAAATCTCGATTTTTCATTCGCCTTCAGTTTTGAATGGGGACAGGAAGTAGTGAACTGGAACACCTTCTTCCTGGTGCATGGAGGCACCCGCTTCAACGCAGCAACTGGTAGAGCCACGTATGGGTTCTACAAACAACAACTGGATCGTTGGCAACAACCGGGTGACATCACTGATATACCGAAGGTCGGTGGCACTGCAGCACAACGAAATAATAACTACGGTTTGTTTACGAGTCGTGCAATGGAAGATGGATCTTATACCCGCCTGAGAAATGTAACCCTCGGATATACATTGAAACAGACCTTAAGTTCAAAAGTTGGAATATCTAATGCCCGGGTGTACATAAGCGGTACTAACCTGTTAACGATTACCGATTATTCCGGGCTTGATCCTGAAGTGAATGCCGGTGGTGGTAAAGGCACAGTAGGTGGCGTAGAAATGTTCACAGTTCCGCAACCGCGCACGATCCAGGCCGGTCTCAGCATAACTTTTTAATGACGATCAAAGCAGCATTATGAAAAAGTCCATCATTATAGCATTGAGTTTATCAGCCATCATGGCAACCAGCTCATGCAAGAAATTTCTGGATGTTCAACCTACTAATGAAATCAGTGAAGACGTTGCCCTGAACACAGAGGAGAAGCTGCAGCGTGCGCTTAACGGTGCTTACAGTCGCATGCAGGTAGCAGAATATTACGGCTTTGAGTGGCCGAATGCGGTCTGGCTCAGTGATGACAACACAATACCATTTGGCTCAGGAACTACTGACCTCCAGTTCGATGGTCATGCGGTACTAAGTTCGAGTAACACTATTGATATAAACTGGAAAGCAATGTACCAGGTAGTGAACGCGGCTAATAACGTGCTCGAAGGCGCACAAAACCTGGAGAACGCATCATTTACAGACGAAGAACGGAACAATATGATTGGCCAGGCGCTTTTTCTCCGGGCGCTCACTTACTTCGATCTTGCACGCACCTGGGGTGGGGTCCCCTTAGTCCTTACACCCACACGCGGTTTAAATGAAACATCGTACCCGGCACGGAGTACGAGGGAACAGGTTTATGCGCAGGTGGAGACTGATCTTAATGAGGCTGAAGCCAAACTATCGGAAAGCAATAATCGTATCGTTGTTACCAAAAAGGCGGCTATAGCACTCAAGGCAAGATTATATCTATACCAACAGAAATGGGCTGCGGCTGAACAAGCTGCCACCGCCGTCATCACCGACACAGATTATGCGTTGGTGAAACCTTTCGAGAGGATCATCACAGACAAACAAACTACTGAATCAATTTTTGAACTGCAATACAATGGCACCGATGGTAACCCGCTTGCCGGAATATTTCTCCCACAGTCTTTAGGTGGTAGCTACCGGGTAGGCCCAACTGCACCGCTGATAGCGTTACTCAATAACAATACACAGGCGGGTACCCGGAATGTGTTATTGGGCATCAGTAACAACCAACCTTTTGGTAACCGCTATCGCCGGATCGGAGCAGGCAGGAATGATGATAATGTTGTTATACTCAGGCTTGCCGAAATGTACCTGATCCGCGCAGAAGCAAGAGCTCAACACGCCGGAAAGCTTGCCGAAGGCCTGGCTGACCTGAATGCAATTCGCACCCGGGCTGATTTAACACCGGCAACAGCAGCCAATGCAGCTGCCCTGTTATCGCTCATCGAAGCAGAGCGCCGGATTGAATTTGCGTTTGAGCCTCACCGTTGGTTTGATCTTATCCGCACGGGGCGCGCAGCAGCTGTCCTGGGAGTGACCGATGCACGAAAATATTTGTTTCCCCTTCCGGCCAATGAGATTCTCACTAATGACGCCCTGGTTCAGAATGAGGGTTATTGATGGGCCATCGATGCTGTGTATCCGCGGGTGAGGGGTGCCAGGTCCTAATCATTCCTGATAAGCTTAACTTGCTGCCTGGTCCGGGCTCATGATTTCAAATGCTATAACAAAATGTTTATAACACAACGTACGAAAAGGTGGTTACTGCCTTTATTTTGCGCTGCAGGCCTAACAGCCGGGGCACAGGTAAAGAATGTTCAGATCGAAAGAAACCAGTTAGTCCGTGCCACTACCGGCTCTGGTCAATGGGAGGCGCCGGCTGATCTGCCGCTGATCAGCTACCAGGTGCGTGGCCGGGTGTATAGCAGCATCAGGGGCTATCCCGGATTATCTGTCACCTTTAAAGACACGAGTGCTTTTGCAGGCGACTATCGCCTGCTGCTGAAGTTCATTAATAACACCAGCGACACAATTGAACTGCACAATGTCCATCCGTTTGATACCACGCGGGCCGACGTTTATATCACTGGCCTCGGCAACCACCGGCTTTCACGTACGCATTTATTTCTTCCGGGCCGGCAGCCTGTCAATGTGATTGTTCCTGATAACTCGTGGGAGTTGGGCTATGCCGCAGTTAAGGGCACCGCTGGCGGTAATCTTGCTGCTCTCACGCGCCGTGATACAAAATCCATTCAGAAAGGACAGCGGCGGCGTTTTGAGACTCTCCTCTATCCTTGTGGCAGCGTTACTTATCATTGCCTTATCTATCCATATTCCGGGGGATGGCAGCAGGGATTGCAACATGCATTCCAGGATAAGATGTTGTATGACACCGAAAATTTTACGGACAGCCTTTATCAGCGAAAGGACCTTGCATGGATTCGCCACACCTACATATTGCACCTGATGTATGCATGGGACAAGTTCTATTACGACATTGAGGATGGCCGCTATCATTTGCAGGAATTTCTGACGAGCGGTAAAGCTTTATATGGCGGTGATGATGTGGTAAGTATCTGGCCTACCTGGCCGACGCTTGGCCTGGACCAACGCAATCAGTTCGATCTTTTCCGTGACCTGCCGGGTGGCACCGCAGCCATGAAAACACAGGCAGAATTAAGTCGCGCGCAGGGAACAAAGTTTTTTATCTGCTACAATCCCTGGGATGAAAGTACCAGGTCGGAAGATCATTTCAAGGGATTGTCTGATCTCATTGCCGCAACTTCGGCAGACGGTGTGGTGCTGGATACCAAGGGCGAATCGAGCCGCGAACTACAGGATGCGGCTGATATAGTTCGTCCCGGTGTAATTATGTACAGTGAGGGTATGGCCGTACCAAAAGATATGGGAGGCATTGTGTCCGGCCGCGTGCACAACGCATTGTACTATCCACCGATGCTCAATCTTAATAAATTCATCAAGCCAGAGTTTGCCATCTACCGTGTAGCCGAGCTTTATAAAGAAAAAATACGCCGTGAATTTGCCACTTCTTTTTTCAATGGGTATGGCACTGAATTAAATATCATGGCTCCGGGCCAGCCAGATTGGGTGGCGGAACAATACCGCTACCTTGGGCGCACCACCCGGATATTGCGGGAGAACACACACAACTTTACTAATCGCGGTTATACGCCACTGTTAGCTACTATGCGTGACAGTATCTGGGTTAATGCCTGGGCTTTTGGTCCGAAAACAATCTACACGATCTATACCATTTTACCGGGTGGGTTCAAAGGGCCTTTATTCCAGGTGGAACCAAAAGCTGGCTACCATTTTGTAGACTTGTGGCATCACCGGCTGGTTAAGCCTGTTCAACAACAGGATAGCTGGTATATCGAAGCGCAGACTGATGCCTTTAACGCCATTGATCTCGGCACTAATAACGAAGGTGCGGTAGATTGTATCGCCCGTTTACCCATCCTCATTGAGGCACACCTTAATGGTGACGAGCTAAAGATAAATGGCAACGCCCCAGGGTCAACAGCCCTGAAGATCTGGCCGGGCACACCATCCTACGACAAAACAGCGCTCCTGTTGAAACCTGGTTCTCATAAGCTGCAGGTAAGTACACATTTTGGCCGTTTTGAAGGAGATCTCGTCCTGCAGTTGATGCAGGACAGCATCCTGCTTGATGAATATATAGTAAAAATAATACCGGGATCTGCTCGGCGGATCAGTGTAGTAGTTCCTGTTTCCGGAAAGGCAAAGGCTAAAGACATGTCGGTGATTCCTGCCGGTAGATTCAAATTCAAAGCAACTCATGGTGACGAATTCATCCCTTATCCGCGCCAGGACGTTGACAGCATATTTAATATGCCGGTTTTTCTGATAGACAAGTTCCCGGTTACCAATCAACAATTCAGTGAGTTTTTACAGGCAAGTGGGTATCGGCCTTCGGACACTTCGAACTTTCTAAAGCACTGGGATGATGGAAAAATCCCAAAGGGACAGGAACAGTTTCCTGTTGTTTATGTAAGTT
Source organism: Flavitalea antarctica (assembly GCF_054461535.1). NCBI lineage: Bacteria > Pseudomonadati > Bacteroidota > Chitinophagia > Chitinophagales > Chitinophagaceae > Flavitalea > Flavitalea antarctica. The sequence continues at coordinate 14,744 of NZ_JBTLQG010000010.1, read as the reverse complement.
ATGAGGATGCCAGGGCTTATGCGCAATGGGCCGGGAAGCGGTTACCTACGGAGATCGAGTGGCAGTATGCCGCCCAGACCCCTGCTTTACGGGAATGGCCGTGGAACCAGCAGCAACCGGTTGTCCGCAAACCCGAGGTAGTAAATAGTACGCTCACCGTTACAAAGCTGGAAGGGATAGATCCGCGTTATGCAAACCTCGGAAATGGAAAGCCCTACAAAGTCGGATCTTACCCGGCCGGCGCCAATCCTTATGGGTTGCAGGACCTGGTGGGCAGCGTCTGGCAACTAACCAATGATGTATACATGAGTGGCAGCCATCGATATATTATGATGAAAGGCGGTTCTTATTTCAAGCCATCTTCCAGCTGGTGGTACGTACAGGGCGGACCGAGGGAATTGCATTATCGCCAATTTCTGCTTCGCGTGAGCCAGGGATTCGAAAGGAACGCTACTGTCGGTTTTCGCTGTATGAAAGATCTTGATTAACGAAGAAATTCCGACATTGAAGAAGAATATCGACCAAAGCCATGCAAGCAGCATATTTTTGTAACTATTAACTTATGTAATGTTTAAGCAAATAACCAACACGTTTTTTCTACTTCTTTTACTCATCGCGGAAACTGTCGCGCAACAATCGCTGCAGCAGCTTTCACCGGTCAGTTATGCCCAGGTACAAATCACCGATTCATTCTGGGTCGGGAAGATGCATCGTGTAGCGACCAACACCATCAAAGCCTGCGTTGATTACACTGAAAACAAAACGGGGCGTATCCGTAATTTTGAAAAGGCGGCAAAACGGAGCGGTATTCATGAAGGCATTTACTATGATGATTCGGATGTTTATAAGGCGTTGGAAGCAATCGCTTATTCATTGAAAAACATTCCTAACGCTCAACTGGAATCAAAGGCCGATGAATGGATCAGCAAAATTGCACAGGCGCAGTTGCCGGATGGTTATCTGAATACGTATTACACACTAACGGGGCTGGACAAACGCTGGACCGATATGGAGAAACATGAGGACTACTGTGCGGGCCATCTCATAGAAGCGGGTATTGCTTATTATAACACTACGGGCAAACCGACACTGCTTGATGCCGGTATACGGTTTGCAAATCATATTGACTCGGTTTTCCGCCAGCAGAACAGGCCGTGGGTGAGTGGCCACCAGGAAATTGAACTGGCACTTATGCGTCTTTATCACCATACACAACAACGTCGCTATCTCGAACTGTCACAGTGGTTTCTTGAACAACGGGGGCGGGGATATGGCAAGGGGGTAATCTGGGATCAATGGAAGGATCCGGATTATTGCCAGGATGGCCAACCTGTAAAGGATCAGCGCAACATTACCGGTCACGCCGTGCGTGCGATGTATATGTATACAGGGGCCGCGGATGTAGCCGCGGTGACAAATGATGCAGGTTATGTGAAAGCAATGAACGCCATCTGGGATGATGTGATCGGACGGAATATGTATATCACTGGTGGCATCGGCGCCCAGGGCAAAAATGAAGGATTTGGGACCGACTATGACCTTCCGAATGAAAGCGCTTATAGCGAAACCTGTGCTTCTGTGGGCATGGTATTCTGGAATCAGCGGATGAATATGCTGACAGGTGATGCGCGATATATTGACGTGCTTGAAAAGAGTCTTTATAACGCTGCCCTTGACGGCCTCTCTTTAACAGGTGACCGCTTTTTCTACGGTAACCCACTTGCTTCAACAGGAAATCATCAACGTCGCGAATGGTTTGGCACCGCATGCTGCCCTTCCAACATCGCCCGGCTCGTAGCGTCTTTGGGCAATTACATTTATAGTGTTTCGGGTAAAGCCGTTTGGGTAAATCTTTACATTGGATCTAAGGTGACCATTCCTATGGGAAAACAGGCGATGGATCTTTCATTGCAAACCGGCTTTCCATGGAGGGGCCAAAGCAGCGTGACGATCAATGCTGCACCGGCCAATGACGTCGAGTTACGACTGCGTATGCCGGGATGGCTTAAAGAGCCTGCGCCCGGTGGGTTATACAACTACAGTGATACCACCGCGGGTAAATTCGCAGTAATAGTAAATGGGAAGGCTGTGCCCTTCCAGAGCAGCCAGGGTTACGCTGTTTTGCAACGCAAATGGAAAAAAGGCGATGTGATAGAAATACAAACACCGATGGAAGTAAGAAGGGTGTTGAGCCGGCCCGAATTGAAACAAAATACAGATCGGGTAGCCATTCAGTATGGACCTTTGATCTATTGTGTTGAAGCACCGGACAACCAGGGCGAGGCATGGGATTTTATTGTACCTGCTGACGCAACTTTCAAAGTACAGTACGAACCTGGTTTACTTGGTGGCATCAACACTGTAAACTTCACAGCGACACAGCCTTCAGCGTCAGCCGATGGCAGGTCAATCGAACTAAAGCCGAAAAGTGTAAAAGCTATCCCATATTTTTCATGGAACAATCGTGGCCCCGGCGGTATGCAGGTGTGGCTCCCAACCGCATTCCGTCAATTAAGAGTGAATATGTCGGGGAATTAGCAATGCCTGCCTTCGCCGATACATCCGTGTTAGTGGAAATTCTACAGTAATGGTGAAATTTTCGTTTTTGTGTCTTACCTCTCACGAGGTTTACTTTTCTTCGTTTTCATTTTACCATGTTTCCCAAGCATTAGGATAGTAGGATGTAATAAATTGATGCATATTCGTGGTAGAAGTCAATGAAGTTCGGCTTGAATTTATGGGTGGGGTATAGTCGGTTCCCATCGATTGCTTCTAGAGTATCAGCTGTGATTTCTTCGACTCCAACAACGCCAGGGCGTCCTTATTGTGGTTTCTTTTTACGTGTGGAAGTCGCATCTTCGTTGTCTATGCTGAATTGAGGCTTGAACATTAAATACAGATTTATTTCGTAACCGACGCCAAGCACTCGCTGGGGTGCTAATATTGAAAGCGCCAAAAATTCCAGCGACTGTACTCACGTTGCGGGTTCCTCACGTTCGGTCAGCTTTTGAAACACTACACTGGTAAAGTTGAAGTCGACGTAGATCGTGCATGCCGATGATTTTTATCACTGAAACATTTATAATCTAACCTAACACACCGTTGCGACGTGAACTGTTGAACGCTTATTTATTTCACATTGTATCAGAAGTCAAGTGGCTGACTGAAGAATGGCGTCTTGATAACAACACTGAGCGTACGCATAAGTCTCTTGGATCCCTGTCACCGATAATTTATGCAGATCTGTGGACAAAAGCTGACAGCAAGCACCGAAGCTTATTCACAAACGGGGAACAAAAATTCTGTTCAAATTGACACGAGCCGGTTAGTGGACAAAATAGTTGAAAATTAAAATTATCATTATCTTGATAAATTCCAACTCATGCCGGCACTAAATACGAGGGAGCTTACAATACCAGTAAAGGTCTCACCCATTTTACCAAGTTCCCAATATTGCCCCGATAAAGATTTAGATTAAAACTTATTCAAGTTATCACCCTAATCAGGAACATGCCTTGTGTAGTATCGATTCTTTAAAATTCTATACATTTACATATAAATCCTTATATGGCTAGCTCGGAAAGAAGTGTAAATCCTATTGTGATAGTGCTTCTGACAGTATTATTAGGAGGAACTGCTCCGTTTTGGTGGAAATATATTGATAGGGATTCTGGCAATGGAAAACCGAATAATAATACTGAACAACCGGAAACTGGAAAAAACGATGCTACAACAACTACTCAACCAAACGATAATCCTTGCAGGCAGCGTACAGATGATGTAAGTACTAAAATCATTGAAACAAAGAGTGCTGATGCTCGTACTGTTTCCGGCGATAGTGAGATAGACTCTGATGATTGGACAGGGCTTGAACTTTCTTATCGTATATACAAGACAAATAGGGATCGAGAAATTGAAATGACAGTTACATGGTATGCGCAGGAAAAAAATAGTGATCGAAGCCCGGGCAATACAAGAATTATGTCTTCCAAAGTTATTCCACTTTATAAAATTGATGGATGTCCTGAATTAGTAATCGAGGATATTACTGGCATAGAACTGCAAGGAACAAAAACAGAAGATTTCTCTGGGGAGATACATGATTTCGTCAATTTTCCAGACTTTGGCTTACTAAGAAACATAAGAGTCCGTTTCGACGGTCCAGGAGCGAACGATGATTCGAAGCAGCATCTTACAGCTAGCGTAGCCAGTTTCTCAGTAGTTTTAGGCATTAAGTAAGGATGACTAGAATAATTAGACTTCTATTTCCAGAATCTTATTTTACGCATTGAAAGAGCGATATTTATTAATCCATCTTAGTTTTGAGGAGGTGCTTAAGTAACCCATAATAATTTGGAGCTGATATCAAGAGCGCTTAGCAGGCACTCTGGGCGATAGTGATGCGCCCTACGTTGAGGGTAAAAAAGCCACATGTTGCCTTATTTTCGTAATAAAAGTTCCTCGAGACTGCTTCAGACAGGAAAAAGTAATAAAAATGCCATTTTTTCCCGCTACAAGATCTCTAAGGCTACCTTATAAGTGAACAATATGTTTCAGTGGCAAATGCAAACGGGGGTGTACCGAATGGACTTCGGATTGAGGGTAGTAGGTATGGTGTAAAGTCTAGTGCTGTTGCAGCAGTACATCCGAACAATATTCAGGAAACATCGCCCTCAATTTCGAGATCTTTGATCTTCTTTTTAAGCGCAACTTTTTTCCGGAACAAAGGTGGATGGTGGAGAGTCTCCTAGTGATTTATGAGAACCGTATATACTTCCCTTGACCCAGTCGCCGGCGCATTTGTACTACACCAAGATTCAAAACCGGAACCGCTACTGATCCATCATGAAATTTCAGTCTTCCGCTTCCATCTGATAGTCGGATTGCATCACTTCGCGACCAATTTAACTGTAAAGCTAAGATCACCAAACTGAAGGGTCATAAGATAGGTGCCTGCTGGTCTCGAGGAAAGATCAATATCAAATTCGATTCGTCCTTTTGCAGGGCTTAAGTCCTTTTTAAAGATTTGTACACCATTCATAGTAAAAATTCTGATGCTTAACTTTTCCAAAGTCTCTAAGGAACAGGAAAGATGATATCGACGGTTTCCTGGGTCCTGGTATACTTTATAATTAAACTTCTTATGTGACTCTTTTACCTTGATTTCGTTGCTATAACTAATATTGCCATTTTTCTCAATAATTTTTAGGCGGTAGTAGGTATGATTTTTAAAGGGCTGCATGTCGGTAAAAGTATATCTCACTTTGCCAGCTACGCCTTCGATAGTGGCAAGTTTTGAAAATGAATTTCGATTGCGGGCCTTTTCCAATTCAAATCCTTGAAGGTTTGATGCATCTTTGATCTCCCATTCCAACACTACATCTTCATTATCGTTTAGCTTGCCGTTAAAACTTTTAAGTTGCACCGGAACTACAACAGGTTTGTCCACATTCCAGGTAATGCTGTTGATGTAACCAATACCAGGCAAATATGATTTGGATAAAGCTGTGTTGTCGATCACAACCACTTGAACACTATTATTTCCGGATTTCAGTGATTCATATGGGATACTGACCGAAGTTTGATTAATTGCAAATGGTGTGGATGATCCATTCAAATACCAGTTTATGGTAATCGTAGAAGGATCGTTTTGAACCACTGAAACAGAAAAATCTACATGGTCATTGTTGGTTACCGTAAAGGATGTAGCAACAGGGGTATAACTATCAACCATGCTTACCAGTTCATGAATGCGGTCAATCAGGCGTTCGGAACACACGGAACAAAATGGAGCATTTAAAACCTGCATCTTGCAAAACTGGTGTGGCCTGTACCATTCCGGTACTGTTCCGATCGGGTAAACTCCAATATCGTTGATGCCCAACCAACTTTTCCATCTAACGGTAGCAGGGTCGTTATTCCTTGTCAGATTCGGTGCCTCAACATTGCTTCCTCTTGCATACTCATCTGCCAATGATGCAAATGAATGTCCTATTTCATGAATTCCTATTTCTGCAGAAGCTGGATGTGTAGATGCTGTGGCAAAAACTCCCCCTGAACCTCCATAATAAGGTGAGTTCACCATAATAAATGCCTGGTCATAATCGGGAAAGTTATTGGCTAAAACATTGTAGACACTTGTTTGATCCAGAGGCACTAATAAGCGATGTAAACTCCCAAAGTCGAAGGTAGATTTGAAAAAATTGTTGGGAAAGACTACTGGCTGCAGCGGTTGGCCATTGACCAGAGCCTCATCGAATGCAGTACCTGGATGTTGAGCACCGGACTCTTGAGACACTACTTTTATTGCGTATGCATTGAAATAATTTTTGTACTGAGCGAAAGGAGTTTGTGCAAACATACCGTCGTTGAGGGATTTGACATTTAAGAGATAAGTTTCCAACTCGCTGGCCTGGTAACCATCGCCCAGGTACACAAGATTGATCCGGTTGTTCCTGTTTCCATTGTTCATAACAGCTTCAGCAGGAAATACCTGCGCGAAAGCTCGTAATGCGATAGTGCAAATAATTAATTGAATGGAAACCTTCCATGTTACTTGCTTTATATAATCAAAGTTCAGCATGGTAAACTTTTTTAAGTGTTAGTGTTTGTGGGACTGGTTTATAGAATGTCAGGTATTTCAGTTCCTTTTGATATTGGAAACGAATGGTCAGGTCGCCTCTTTTATTCGTCAATGTTCGCCGGTCCAGGCTGCCACTTTGTTCACTTGTAAATTCATACGTTGGCTGTAGAGGATTTTGCACTTTCACCAGATTCTTTCCGGTTGAAGGTTCAGATGAGAGTTGATAATAGAGATAACCTGGTTGAACAGGTTCGGAAGTGGTTAGAGCGCTTTTTTTGAGAAGCCCTTCTGAAAAGGTTTTGTTTTTCAACCGGAATGAATAAACATCCTGGGCACTATCCACTAAACTGACTTCGAATGTGAGAAAAACAATCTTGTTTTCTGCAGCATTTTTATCAAGGTTCAGTTGTTGCGCAGGTAGTTCATTGGGCGCTTTTTGAACGTTCGAAAGAGAATGGCAGCCGTGGAAAATCAGACTCAGTAAAATGAATAAGCAGGAAAGCTGTTTCATGGACCGAAATAGTTTTAGATCTCACGCCACGCTGTAAACAGAGCTCACCAATAGCCTTATCCAAATGATAATGCCTCGTTTAAATTGTGGTTGACAACGACCCGTTTTTAAGCTAAACATTTCAACTGGATCATTATATACCACAGTCCTTATGTTAATAGTCAAAAAGCAATATTTCTCACCATTTTTGTATTTTTTCCTTATCCACGGCCAGAAAATTTTTAAAATGACGACTGATCCATAAAAATTCCTCCAGGATTTTTTTTGATTAGTCCCACTTCTTTATACAACAGAAATAGTACCTTTAATATTGATATACAGATGCAAAAATTACGAGAACTCCCTACTCGTACCAGACTCTGGACAGTTGTTTAAACAACTTAAATGTCTGGAAGAAACAAATACAGTAATTCAAGGCAGAATACTCAGAAGCAGATCAGTAGCTTCCATTTTTCCTATGTAAACCAGTCCTCATTAGAATTGCCCTATTCAGCTATCAACACCTGGCTTTTGTTAATCGTGATACAACATGGACTGCAAAGAAACGACTAAGGCACCCATTGCACTACAGATCCTGCGAACATCAGGCGATACACGTTTGCAAAGGCTGTTTCATTGTATTTACTCCTTGTTTCAAAGCAGCTTTATAAAGTGGATCATTCATAAGTATGGACACAACCTGCCCAGAGAACAATTGTGTGAAGATGCGAAAGATGCTTTTCAGAACGGGCTGATGACACTGCACCACAAAGCACAGCAAAAAGAATTCACAATACGAGGTAGTTTGAAAACCACGGTTTACTCTTTTGGCATCTTGCAACTTTTGGCCTCTTTTAAAAAAGAAAAACATACACGCAATTTTCCGTTGATCGACTATGAAGTTGTGTGTGCATTTGAAGGATATCATCCGGGTGAGGAGCAAAACCAACGGTTGAACCAGAAAGAAGAGGAATTGATGGCAGCATTGGCACAATTGCCTCCAAAACTGCGTACTATTTTGATGATGAAGTTTTTTGATAAGCTGAAATCAAAAGAGATCGCTGCAAAGATGAACGTCACTGCAGGCAATGTGGACAATGACACTGCGAAAGCATACAAGCTCTTGCGGAGCGTTCTGCAATCAAAACCCACACTCCAAAAACAAGAACAATGGAATTGACCGGAGAACAATTTAGCCAGATATTGCAGTATGTTGAAAACGGTATGGAGGCTACCGAACAAGAGTCTTTCGAACTCGTGTTGCTGCAGAACAGGTATTTACTCGATGAGGTTGAATTTTGTATGGAGCTAAAGGCACTCAGCCAGTCAGTAGTCGAAAAGATAAGAACGTGTATTGTCTCACTCGCAGACGAAAAAAAATCTGCTAATCAAGACGTAACCGATATGATTGCCGGAGAAAGGCGATACTGGGAATTATGGCATGAAGAAGAATCGGCAAAAACACCAGGGGTTTCCAGGGTCGAAGCAAACACGACAAAAAGTGATATAAAAGAAAAAAGCAGGATCGTTCGTTTATCCAGATATTGGGTCGCTGTTGCTCTTTTTCTGATTTTTCTTTCAATGCTAATTTACCGATAGGTGTTTCATAGATTGAAAGCACTAAAGCAAAAAATAGCTTCAAGTCCAACTAAGAAAAAATGGGCCGCGGGAGCTACCAGCGGCATTACGGTTCCCGGCGGAAATCGGGCTGGAAAGGGAGGAAACCAATTGAATTTTCCCATCTGCGTGGTGATAGACAAAAGCGGAAACTTATTTGTCGGAGATAACTACAACTATCGTGTACAGAAATGGGCTCCAGGCGCAACTACTGGTGCTACGGTAGCTGGTGGAAACGGTGCGGGAGCCGCCGCTAATCAGTTTTCTGCCGTTACGGATTGGGAATAGATGAGATTGGTAATTTATACGTTTCTAATATTGGAAACTCTCGTGTCCAGAAATAGATTCCGGGCGCCACCGCCGGTACTACTGTAGCAGGAGGCAACGGATACGGGACATCGCTTGATAAGATTGGCGAGTCATTCGGCATTTATGTGGACAAAAAGGGAACTATATTTGTAGGCGATTATTTTACGGGAAGAGTAACAAAGTGGGCACCCGGCGCGACCAGCAGTGTCTTGATAGCGGGGGGTAATGGACGAGGAAATGGATCTAACCAGGGTCAGAAAAACAGGAAATCTTTAAATCATTCCTTGCAATCAAACCCAATAAAAATTTAAGAATCGGCGAAAGGCTAAACAGCACAAATTATCTCACTGATTCAAGAGCCCGTTTATGAGTTCCGACGTCGAACGACTGCCGGGACTCGGCGCATTTGAATGGGCTATCTTCCCAAACTTATCAATTAGCATATAGCGTGGTATGGTTTCGACATTGAAAGATTTTTCAAATTTAGAACTAAGAAAGTTGTTAATGACATAACTATCATTTTCGTTTAGCTTTTCGGAAAAACTAGCTTTTTTCCAGCTTCTAAGGTCCTTATCAATAGATAAATAAATGAATCTGACATTTTTCCCCTGATATTTTGCATGAAGAGTTCGCGATGCTGAAAATTCTTCGCGGCAAGGCGCACACCAGCTTGCCCAGAGATCTATGTAAACGACATTTCCATGTAACGACTTCAATAGTTCTGCCCATGTGAAAGCATCTTCAGTCATGATGTTTACAATACTTCTTTCTTCCTCTCCCTTTGTTTTCAAATCAAAATGCTTTCTTACGCTGAGTTCTTCCAGAACAGCATGTTCATATAATGTGTCTTCACAAAGCTTCTTATACCTGGCGACATAGTCAACATCCCCTGGCATGCGTGCCGCGATAGCGGAATAACAAGTCTTTGATAGAAAGTAATCTTTTACAAGCCCTTTGAAATATTCGTTTATGAGATCATACCTAAGAACTAGTTCGCGTTGCGTAGCTGCTCTTTCTTTTAATCTATGGACTTTGAATATTATTTCGATCAGGAAATCAAGGTTACGTCTATAATAAATGAGGTTGTCATGGGTAACAAATGAGTACTCATGGGAGATCTCTTTCAGCTTCCTGCGTATTACAGCTTTATCAAACCGTGACCAATTGTAAGAATAGAAGCCCAACAGCGTTGTCAACGAATCTGAACGTACATGATGTTCCAGACTCATAGCAAATTGATCAGTAACATGGTGAATATTTTTGAGTGAATCAGCAAGTCTTTTTCTCCGCCTATCCAACAAAGGGATCAACTTCCTGTACTCATCTTCTAACTTATGAATCTGATCGGGATTAGAATCAGGGAATGCAGCTGAATTTCCAAAAGTATTGTAGTAAGGTTCTATGGCCTTATCCCAGAATTGTTTAAGACATTTGAAGTCTGCGGTCCTCTGTTCATTCGAGGCAATGTTATAAACAAGGCAGAAAGTACTGTCCATCGAGATCTGTACCTGTTCGCCTGGGTAGATAAGATAGGGATATGGCTCTTTTGGTGAAAATATAAAAGTGGGAGATTCAATATTAAACCTGCAGTCTTCGTCTGGACCCAATAATATTTTTTCCGTTTTAAGCGCAAGCAGATCAATGTAATTAAAATCAATGGCTTTCATAGAGTCGGGCCACATATGATTCGGCACAAAAAGATTTGAATCAGCAGTCAGAATCGTCGGTTGAGATCTTGTCTGCCTTTGGTCTGCACGCTGCGCCACAGCGACATTTATCGTAGAAAGTAAACAGAGCAATATGTATAATTTGCGCATAATGACAAGTTACCAATTATTATGGGATTCATAGCTCCGTCGAAATCGAAGCTCTCGATTGATGTCACAAAGCAATTTGGAATGGAGGAGAAACCAAGCGTATCCCAAACAGATCATTACATAATCTGATTTAGCACCAGGCCCCGCTGAATAATATATAGGATCATAGTTTAAATTCTTGTGTGTAATGATAATGGATGTCGAATTTGGGAAGCTGGTTGTCTGAAATTCCCTGGAATCATCGCATTATGCACTGTGATAGTTTTTGCGAGCATTAAGCGAAATTATTAAGGAGCAATAAAATCAATTTTGTGAGGCATTTTCTCAAAACACGTTTTTGCAGGGGACTGAACTTGCCAATGTGAAAAAGCATTTGGTTCAAGCACTTGCTCGTTCTTTAAACTTATACTATCTTCCTGACTCTAACAGTTAAACCCAAATGAGAAAAAGATTTATCGTTATTATGATGGCCATTTTGTTGCTGCATGTTGCATGTCAAAAGGAGATAAGTTCCATTGATGGCACTCCCGGCAGCGGTACCGGCAATATTCCGGGTAGGGGAGCAGACATCAAAAGAATCCAGCAAGGAATCAATCCGGATCTTTCACACGATACGATCTGGTTAATCACCTATACATCATCTAAAAAGATCAGCAAGATTGAAGACAGCGTGTATGACTATGGGGCGACAGCGAAATACGATGCTTCTGACAGACTTGTAGAAGTGAATATGATGTCGGGAGACTATGCAAGATATACCTACGACGCTGCGGGCTTACTAACACAAGTAGATTACCATTTGGTCGGAACGAAAGAAAAATTTGTGATTGAGTACACTGGCAGCAATATATCCAGGACGACGTTTTTCTCCGATTTTGGTAACGGAGGTGCACTAGAACCTAAAGGTTACGAAACTTACACTGTAGCTGGTGGAAATATTACGGAAGTAAAACAGTTTTCTACGTCTGGGATGTTAACTGACCAGATCACGCTCCTTTATGGCACCGAGGCGAATCCGTTCAAGAATCTATCCCTATTCAACTTTTTCAACCGATTCGGCATGGACCAGATTGCGAATTTTTATACATACTTCAATAAGAACATTTCTTCGGGCGCAAAGATCGGACCGGTAACCTTCAAAACTAATAACACCTTTACAAATCAGAAGCTTTCAAAAATTACGTCAGAATTTTGGTATGGAACCGGTGGAATTTTCACCTATTTCTTCTCTTATTAATAACTGCTGTCCATTGATTTCGATGCAGTCAGCAATTTAGGACCATTACTCTTCCAGGAGTAATCGTTAAAAGGTAACTTAAGCTAGCGCTTGTCTGTTTTTGCTATCAGCAGTTCTGTTAAACACCAGCCAGAAAACGACTGCCGGCTGTGTAGTCAATTTCCAGTTTTAAATTACTGCGAACAATGATAACTCCATGCTCGCCTTTTTTCCGCTAAAGTGAAGAGCCGTATTGTCCGCGCTGTGGTTTAATTGGTGCTGCGTCGGATTCTTCTGTGTATGCAAGTGTTGTGGCCAGAACGATACATCAACGGTTACCCTTTACCAGGGTTAGTTGGCCTTACCTCTATTTTACTGGGCAAAGTCCGGGGATTCATTTCGAGCAGGTCAATAATCATCTGGCCAATGTCTTCCGGTTGTATTTTCCACGCATCTTTCCCGGATACAACATTGTCGCCAAACTCTGTGGCGACTGACCCAGGCATGATTGTCGTTACCTTGATATCATGCTTTCGAACATCCAGCATTAGTGCCTGCGTAAAACCCACCAACCCAAATTTACTGGCGTTGTACGCAGTTCCTTTTTCAAAAAAATTTGTTCCCGCGAGGCTCGCAATAGTTATTACGTAGCCTTTTGTTTGTTTCAGCGCGTCGAGAGATGTCTTAACCGTATTGAATACACCGGTGAGGTTAGTGTTAATCGTTTCGGTCCATTGCTCCACAGTGATATCATCGAAACTGACCAGGTGACCCACACCGGCATTTGCCACAACCACATCCAGCTGACCGAAATATTTCAGGACTTCATCGATGGCTTTTTGTTCCGATGCAAAAGACCCTGAATCTGATTCTAAAGCAAGAACACGCTTTTTGTCATCTGTCAATGAGCTGGCAGCCTTTTGTGCAGAGACTAACGACCGGCTTGTTACAGCTACCCGCATTCCTTGTTCCAGCAATTTCTTTGCGATACCATAGCCGATACCCTTGCTACCACCCGTGATGTAGGCAACCTTATCTGTTAGTTTATTCATGTTTTTATATTTACCACCGAAAATCAGTTAAACGTCTTCCGCAATTCCTATGCCGATTGATTGGCTCCGGACTTAAACAGCTTGCTGAATGATTGCGAATTGAAATTATATACTTTTCATTTTCCAGTTCGGTTGCCAGGTCGTTTTCTTAATAATGGAGTTCATTCCTCATTTGTATTCAAGTTTCTTGGTAGTTCAAGCGATTGCAAAACTTCGCGCAACCGGTTCGCGATATACTGCGATCCGTTGTCATTACGGATGATTTTACCCTTCAAGCCAAATCGCAGATCAAGCATTCGCATCAATGCAATTACATCGTTCTGACGCACGCTTCGTTGAAAGATCCAGCACAGGATCCGTCGACTGTAAACATCCATGATGGCGAGCTGATAGTAAAAGCGTTATCTCCCTCAACCCAGATGTGTTTAATATCAAGACAGGTGTGAACAAATGTTAAAGGCTGGATAGATATGGTTGTAGATATTGTAAGCAAAGAAGATCTAGTGAATTTTCGAATTCAGCTTCTAAATGACATTAAAGAAATCATTAGGCAGGAAAAGCTGCCGGCGCAGAGTAGTATTTCCACAAATGGCTACAAGACAAGGCATGTAAAAGAAATCCTGCAGTGCTCAACAAAACACTTAATCTTCTTCGTATAAACAGAAATATTCGTACAAAGAAGTTACGGGGAAGTCTATACTACAATCGTGAAGATATTACAAAAGTCCTTGAAGAGGGGTTTTAGTGTTCATGAGTCAATTCAGTGAGGCACTTTTTGTACCAGTGTTCAAGCATGACCTGGATAATTGGCGATCGTTGTTTGCCTCACTTCTCAACAGGCTAAGGAACGTCAAAACGAATGTCATTTATTTTATTTGTTTGATTTACAAAAAAAGTAATTTTTATATCATTCCAGTCCAATTGCTCTGTATTTAATAGATTCAGACAGATCTTGGTGTAGTCGGTAATTAGCAATGCAGTGATTTCGGAAGATAAGGATGCATCGTTTCGGAAAATAAGAATGCATGACCCGATGCAATATTATTGTTTATTTTGTTTTCTCAAAAACCGTTTTGCGATTTTTCATTCTAAAGCTTTCTCCACTTAGTTTTATTATTTCGCATTTATAAAGTAACCGATCAAGCAAAGCCGTGGTAATAACCTCGTCACCAATTGTTTCCGCCCATTCTTTTGGTGATTTGTTAGTGGTTATGATGAACGATGTTTTTTCGTGCAGGGCATTGATAAAATGAAAAAAACTATTGGCGTCCTGGCGAGTAATGGCAATCATCATGATATCATCTATCACTATCAGGTGAGCTTTATTCAGTTTCTTGTGCTCTGCCATAGCCGATCTTGACATGTCCCGCAACCCCCAGCCAAACCGATGATAGCCCCGATAATCAGCCCCCAAATGTTTACCATGGTAATATCTCATTAGCCTGTACTTATGCTTGCGTAATCGAATACATTCCTGAGATGGTCCAGTTTTCCCGGACACGAAATTCCAATAACTTTGACACGATATGGAATCGAGAAAAAACAAGCGGGGTCGTCGTACATACGATGCCTCATTTAAACAAGATGTTTTGAAAATGATTGAATCGGGCCGTTCTGTGCCCGATGTTGCCAAGGCTCTTGGTGTAACCAGTTCATTAAT
>NZ_JBTLQG010000009.1:0-191553 GCF_054461535.1 Flavitalea antarctica | reverse complement strand
CCCTTGCCCGGTGCGGCTGTTTAGTATAGCTTGCCGATGGATTGTAAAACCCGAGGTAATAGAAGTCAGCATTTATTCCCACCACTTTCTTGCTTCCATATAAGCCCCACAATTGCTGGTTGTTACCCAATACATCATTATCAAAAATACCTGGTCGGTTGTTGACGATGTAAGCGAAAAAGGCATCTGCTGAAAGATCGTTCTGTACAAAATGTGTTCGTAATCCGTCATAAGTACTACGGACGTTAGGTCCTTCCCGAGGCGCTATTAACCGTCCCATTCCGAAAAACAATTCCTGCCTGCCCGCCCTGATGTAGCTTTTGCCCCCTTTACCAAATCGGTATTCCCCAAATGCGTTTAGCAAAAACAAACGGTCTTCGTCCACCGGTGCAATGCGCAGGTCTTTTTCTGTTACAAGGCCCCTGCCCAGCTGAACAAACGTTCTCCACCGCTTCCCAAAAAGCAGATCGGCGTGTATCATGAAACGGGTGAGCCAATAGCCATCCTTCACTCCACCGGAATCGTATCCTTGCACCCGTTCATACATCTCCCGGTAGTCCAGGCCGAATGCGGCCCTGACGTATCCGGAACGATTCAGCGGAATACTTTTTATGCGCAACCATTCCTTGTTTTTTGTCGTGTCTGGCTGGCGGCTGTAGGTTTCGTCAAACCGAAGAATCCTTGGTTTAAAAGCAGGTTCATTTTGCCCAAATGCTGTTAACAAATTAAACATAATCAACAGAAGTAGGATGGAGCGTCTCATTACAGTTGACGATTGATACGTGAAGTACACTACTTCTTTTCCTCAGGGTAACTGCGGAAAGCGCCCCAACTTGCATTTTCCTGGTAGAGCTTACCTACTGCTGAACCGTAAGGTGATTGCCAGTCTTTCATGAGTTCACTTGCCAGGGTACCCCAGCTAACCATCACCGCACCTGCTTGTGTCATTCGCATCATGGCAGCCATTTCGGCTATTTCCTGGTCGCTGCCGCTGCAATCTGTAACCACATACACATCATAACCTGCCCGTAATAAATCGATGGTCAGGAGTTGGGTACAGATATCTAATGAAATACCGCCGACAATCAACTTTTTGCGCCCCATCTTTTTTACTGCTTCCTGAAACTTTGGTTCGTCCCACGCGCTGGGTGTGTGGCGCTCTACCCGAACGGCTTTTGACAGATATTCACCGACCAACGGATAAAATTTCCCTCTGAAACCGCCTTCTTCGCCCAGCATGATCGTTGGCAAATTGAAGAAATTGCTCATTTTGGCAAGTGCTGTGGCATTCTGATTGAAGACGGCTTTGGGAATGGTATTTAATCCCGGATCGAAACCAGTTAAAAAATCCACCATGATCAGTCCTGAGTTGTTGACGCTGAGTTTTTCCGTGTAGTCTCTTACAACACTCACTTTTGGATGTTGATCAGCAATTGTTTTTTCTTTTTCTGTAAAGCTATAAAAGGCAAAAGCCGAAATACTTAAACCACTAAGTGCAACAAGGATGGTCTTCCTTTTCATGATTGATTTTTTAAATGAACGATAGTAATCCGATATGACCCAATGTGTCCATTACGATGCCAATAGATAATACCTTGACTTTCAAAGAGTGGTAAGCATTATCATCTTTTATTAAGACGTTATTTAGTCATAAGATGAAGCAATAAAAACGTAATACAGTCTTTGAACCTTTTTTATCAGGCCGATGTAATAAGTCGACATATGAGCAAAAAGTCCCGAATCCAAAAAACGTTAGGCCTGTTGTCACACCAAGAGTTGCTTCAGCTACTAGACATCGGCAGCGCCATTACCAGGGCAACAAACCCTGATGAATTACTGACAACTATAAGAGAAACAGTCATTAAAATCATTCCTTTTCATGATACAGGTATTGTGTTAGTTGAACCAGACGGCTTACATCACCATGATTTGTTGGCAAACAGCAGGGGACGGGGGACCACCGCAGGCAATATGGAATTACAGGAAGATGGTGGCATTTTGAGGAAGGAACTTCCTGGTTCTTTTGTAGCCCATGCAATAAACGAAATGGAAAAGGCGGGAGGCCCTATAATTGAAGACTATGAATCAGCAATTGAAAAATGCACAATTCACTCTGTTTCATAAGTAATGAATTGTGCTACAAACAAGGTATTGGTGCAATACTTACATCCGGGGGAAAAAGTTTTGGAACGTTCTGGCTATACAGTTTAGATAAAGATGGTTTTAATGAAAAGCAACTTCCATTGTTTGCAGCTATCGCTGAACAAGTATCAGTAGCCGCTTCCCATATTCTCGTGACTGACGAAATCAGAGAACGGGAACGTGAACAATCTGCACTGCTGGAAATAAGTGAGGCAATAGCCACGGTACACAACAGCAAACAATTGCTCAAAGTCATTTATGAAAAAATTCAGCCCTTGTTTGATTATGACAATGCCGGATTGTTTATCCTCAGCAAAGAAGGCGATGCGGTTTATGAGTTGAGCGACTATGAAGTGCTCCCGGATGAAGTGCAAAAGGAACTTGAAGCAAATAACCTGTTCAGACCGTTCCCTATGAAAGGGCTTACTAAAGATTTTTGGTTTCATTACAAAGAGCCAGCCATCACAACGATCCGGGAACAAGCTGCGTATGTAACTAATGCCGGCGGAAAACATCATTTTAAAATCGGCATGGCGCATGGGTTAAAGGAGCTGATCGGCGGTCCCCTCAACTGCGGTGGCAAAAAGATTGGCATGTTGTGCTTCAATACAAAAAAAGAAAACTTCTATGCTAAAAAACATATCAATTTGTTCCGCCCGATATCAGATCTTATAGCCATTGCGGTTGCTAATATTTTAGCGAATACAGAGATACTCGAAAGAGAAAAAGAAAAAACAAGGCTGCTTGAGCTCACTAAATTAATTGCCCAGGTTAAAGGCAATTCAGATTTGCTCCGGCTGGTTGTGCAAAACATAAAACCACTGTTCAATTTTCATAATTTCAGTGTTTTTGTTCTTAGCGCCGATGGTTCGACACATACCGACCTTACTGTGTTGCAATCCGATGGGATTCCCGGCGAGTGGAACGGTTTTCTTCCAAATGTATCGGCAGATATTTGCCACCCAAATTCGCTGGTAGAATGGATGATGGAAAAAATTAGTAAAGCTGATCAGCCGGTGCTTTTTGACTTCCCCGCGCTCCTGGAATTATTTCCGGAGTACCCCCAATTTTCAGCAGCGGATATACTTAAAATGGGATACCAGGAATGTCTGGCCTATAACCTGATCGTAAGAGATAAGAAAATTGGGATGTTTTGCATGCATGCACTAGCCAAAGATTTTTTTAAGCCGTCAGTATATCCAATTTTTCAATCTGTAACCGAAAGTATTTCAATAGCTGTCGCCAATATTTTAGCTAATGAAGAAATTCTTGAAAGAGAAAGAGAAAAATCGGTATTGTTAGAAATAACGGAAGCACTCAACAAGTGCACCAAGCGCCTGGATGCGCTAAAAGTGGTATTCCATCTTATAGGGAAACTATACCAGTACGATTATTCCAGTTTATTAATGATCAACGAGGAAGAGGACTACTATCAACTTCTGATTCACTCTGAGACTATTGGTGATTCCACTTTATCAGAATGTGAAAATGATAAACCAGCCTATCATCGATCCGCCGCGGAATGGATGGCCAGTGATTTCCGCATTTCGTTACTGAAAGATGTATTGAAAAAATTCCCGGAAAATCAACACTTTCAGTTGCTGGAGAAATGCGGAATTCAACAAATGCTTTTTGCGCCTTTGATCGCAAATAATAAAACAGTGGGCATTTTTTGTATTTGTTCCAAACTGAACAACGCTTTCAACCAAAAGAAACTGGTGCTTTTTCATCATATCTCGGAACAGATATCCATTGCTGTCGCCAACATCATCGCCAATGAAGAAATCATATCACTCAACAAACAATTAGAAGCGCAGAACGCCTATCTCGTGGAAGAAGTAGAACAGCAATACAACTTCGAAGAAATGATTGGGCAGAACCCAAAGTTTATCGAAGTGTGTAAGAACATCGGGCTGGTAGCTAAAACCGACACCACTGTTTTGATTTTGGGTGAAACGGGTACGGGAAAAGAATTGGTGGCAAGAGCCATTCACAACAATTCGCCACGGAAAGGCAAGCCGTTGATAAAACTCAACTGCGCCGCCTTGCCGGCTAGTCTGATAGAAAGTGAATTGTTCGGACACGAACGAGGAGCATTTACCGGGGCATTTGAACGGCGCATCGGGAAGTTTGAGCTGGCAAACGGGAGTACTTTGTTTTTAGACGAAGTAGGCGAGCTACCACCGGAGCTACAGGCAAAATTATTGCGAGCCCTGCAGGAAAAAGAAATTGAACGTTTGGGCAGCAACAAGATCATCAAAGTTGATGTTCGCATTATTGCAGCCACAAACCGGGATTTACACAGAGAAGTAAAAGCCGGAAGATTCCGCGAAGATCTTTTTTACCGCCTGCACATATTTCCGATCCATTTGCCGCCTCTTCGGGACCGCAAAGAAGATCTGCCACTGTTAGCAACACATTTTTTACAGCGTTATGGACAAAAGAACGGAAAGAAGATTCAGGGCTTTAGTAATAAAGCCTTGCAGGAGATAATGAGCTACAACTGGCCAGGTAATATCCGTGAACTGGAGCACATCATTGAACGCAGTGTGATCATCAGCAATTCAAAACTGATACAGGATTTAAACTTACCGGATATCGCGAGAATCCGCACAACTTCATCGGCCAATGAATTTGTGATTAAACCCTGGGAAGAGCAGGAAAGGGATTACATACTGGAAGTGTTAAGACTTACCAATGGAAATGTAAAGGGCAAAGGCGGCGCAGCTGAATTGTTGCAACTGCCCCCAACCACCTTGCAATCAAAGATGAACAAGCTGGGAATTAAGCGGAAGCATTTTGCGCCAATAAGCGTTATCAAACTTTCAGAAGACAAAAGCTTAAAGTGATAACGACTAAAAACATTCAGGATTCAGGGAAGAGATGTTTCCCTTTTTTACGGTTTTAACGATTATGCAGCTGAAGCCATAATTACAAAAACCATGATTATGTTCACCTTGATCGTATTATTTGCCATTTCATTCTCGATAACTGTTTTCCGAAACTCTATCGATGTGAAAGAGACAGGTTATGATAACAATTTTAATGAGCTATAAACCGGGAAGTGTTTACAGCTTTAGCCACTTTATATGCACAAGGAACGAAAGGCAATAGGCGAATGCTGCAACCAACATTACCGAAATAAATCCTGCTTCTATACCAACTATCATCGCTAAAGCTGTACTTATTACAGAAACACATCCATTTATTCCCCAGGCCCAGGGCACCACCGCGGCATTCATTTTTGAAATATATGACAGCCCTGCGGGAAAAGGTATACCCATGAAAAATGCAAGCGGCGCTATGAGCAGGAACACAATCAAATACTTTAAGAACTGGTTCACATGAATAGTCTGTTGCAGGATTGGGGTCAATAAAAATGCATAGCTTGAAATCATGATAACAATAAATGTAAACACCATCCTTACCCGGTTTCTGTTCTGAATTAAGTGTTGGGAATGATAACTGCCCAACCCCGAGAATATTAGCAATAAAGTGATGACCGCCGATGCGGAGTAAACCTGGTTTCCAAAATATAACATGAACCGCTGAATGAATATCATTTCAAGAAACATATAACCCAGGCCTATCCCACTGAAGTAAAGTATAGTGCTGATTTTATATTCCCCTTTCCATCCGCTATTAATAAGCGGTAACACGATCAGAACGAGAGCGGCTATCGAAATCTGAACCAATGTTACAATGATCAGGAGATAGCCAAGTTCGAAAAATGGAAGTGATCGTTTGCCAAAAAAATCTGCAAGCCGGTTGAAGTGGCCCAATTTGATATACTGAGAAAAATACGGCTTATCATCTGTAGCCGGTTTAATATTAAAATCATAGTCTTCGTAAAACCCCTTTCTCCCGGGCAGGAATATTTGGTCTAGATAGTCAAAAAAACGATCGTCCTGAAACTGGTTATAACGGGATCGTTCTTCCTTTGTAAGGTTTGGAAGGATAGCAGGATCAAACATCATCTCTTCACAAAAATTACGGATCCTGTTGATTTCGGTCGAATTCAACGGTGACTTTGTCATGCCAAAGGTTATAGTGCCCCAGCTCCTTATTGCCACGATATGATCTTTAGGATTTTGTATGCCAGACTCCTGAAGCACTTCAACCATAGTCGACAAGATCCTTAACGGATTTCGGATAGGATAATCCATCCATGAACTAATGCTTATTATTCCTCCTGCATTGAGCTTAAGCAACATTTCCCGAAATGATTCTTTGGTAAGAATGAATTGTTCCTGCAGGGCATGTAATCCTGATGAACCACCAAATGATCCGACGATAGGTAAAATGATGAGATCGAAACGTGACTCGTGCATCGATAAAAAAGTCCTGGGCCCGAGGTTGTGGACGGATACACCAGGCAGAGTGAATAAAGAATCCGTTTCAACCGCAAATTCATTTTGTAACATCGAAAGAATTACCGGGTTTGCCTCCACTGCAACAATCTTTTTTGCCTTCCTGCTCACTGCATGAGCCACGTCAGTTCCTGTACCTGATTGCAGCACTAAAACACTATTTCTATCCGACATTATATATGGCAGTGCTGAGGTTGTATAATCAAGAATCGTGATCGTATCAGTTTTTTTCCAGTCGGTTACTGCCCCATACCAGTCCCCGTTTAAGAACGCAGCCATTTTTATCCCTGCTGTTTTTTCAGCCGTTAGACTCATACCAGGTGCATATCGTAAAGCCGGCGTGGTTGCGGCCTGAACAATGCCATAAGGGCTGGTTTTTTCCAGGGTAATTTTTGCCTCAGGAAGAAGCAATGTTTTGCTGATGTCTTTGTACTCCGATATGGTAAGACCAGGAGGATAGAAATATTTCCAGGTGATAACCGCAATTGCGAGTACCGCAAGACCAATATGCCAAATCTGCCTGCTTTTGGGAACCAGCATCAAAGCCGTTATTACTGGCAGGATCGCAATTAATGCAGGCAATTCTTTCGCAAAGTAAAATCTGATAAGCAGGATAATTAATATACCTCCTGCCCCTGACCCTAAAAGATTCGCGAAATATATTTTCCCTATATCTTCTACGTATTTAACAAACACTAACCCAATGGCCAGGGCGCCAAGGAAGAAAGGAATAAAATGGATCAGGTAAGTCACCAGTAACCTCCCCGGGTGACTATACTCGGCAAACAATAAATAAGAGTCAAAACGGATAGACGGGAGTTGCGAAACATCCGTGACAACAGACATTGCTAATGCGGTACATATTGATAAAACCGGGAGAAGAATTTCTACGTGTTTGACAAGGCGTTCCTGGAAAATTGCCAACACAGATCCCGCTGCGCCAAAACCAAGGAGGGCAATTGAAATAACCATGTAGGCAAAATGGTACCATTGAACGATAGAAAGTATCTGTATTAAGGCAAGTTGAAAAGCAATGATAGCTCCTGATAAAAAGAAGATGGATAAAAAAAGTTTGTTCCTGTTCATCACAATGAGTTGTGCTGAGGTGGTGATCAATAATCGGGAGTACCACCGCTGAATTATTCTTTCTTTCGTGTGAACGGCACGAAAATCACAGGCATTAAGCTTTTCGTAGTTATTTTCTTTCCTTTTTTCTCTATTAACATCAGCGTCTGATTCATAAAAGGAGAGCCTATTGGAATAACTATTTTACCACCATCTTTTAATTGCTCCAGTAAAGGAGGCGGAACAAATTCAGCAGCAGCAGTGACTATGATAGCATCATAAGGCGCTTTTTCTTTCCAGCCGTAGTATCCGTCGCTGACTTTTACATGTATATTGCTATATCCGGCATTTTTTAATCTTGCGGCTGCCGCATTTCCAAGCTCAGGAACAATTTCGATAGTGTATACCTCTTTTACTATTTCGGCCAGCACTGCTGCCTGGTAGCCGGAACCGGTTCCAATCTCCAGCACTGTGTGTCCGGGTTTTGGATTAATTACTTCCGTCATGTAAGCGACAATAAAAGGCTGTGAAATTGTTTGGCCGTAGCCTATTGGCAATGGCCGGTCCTCATAAGCATTACCTATAATATTTTCAGGTATGTACAAATGCCGTTTCACCGTCTTCATTGCTTTCAAAACAGCCGGGTCTTTTACTCCCCGCTTTTCTATTGATTGCAATACCAGATTTTCCCGCTTAACCTTAAACGGGTCTTCCTGGAAGGCGACAAGAAAGATCGGACATATCAATATGAATGGCAGAATACTCATTCTCTCACCTGCATACAATACGCTCCTTCAAAATTAGAACTTTTTGCAGGCTCTCATTAGGAAACGGCCTTAATCTTTCACCACCTCAAAGCTTCCCTTTTTTTCGCCCTCTTTCACAATCCATCCGGATGACAACTGCAATTTCCAACCGTCTCCGGAAAAGGTGGATTCATTGTGCTTAACCGGGGCTGCTACGCGACGGGAACTACCATCACTAGATACCAGGACTCCATTTTCTGCTTCCAGCTTTCCCCAGGCTCCTGAAGCACGAAATGGGCCAAAATATATCGTTCCTATTCCCGGAAGTGAAACGGCACCCCGGGTATCATAACTGTGACTTCCTCCAGGGAATAGAAGTGTCGGACCTTCAACAAAGGTGTGACGCAATTCATTGAGGCGGGCCTGGCGATCTTGTTCTCTCCTCTCCTCGGACAAAAGTATTTCAGCACTTTCGTACTTAGCCGCAGCTACAGTGACTTCAGGGCTTGGGTGAATATCCAGAGCTTGCATCAGTAGTACCGCAAGATCATCTGTACTTTTTATCCGCTTTCTCCAATCAGGTGAACTTGCATCGAGCAGGAGTCCATAGGCAGGACCTGAAAAATAAGCAAATGTGCGAACGAAACTCGCATCCTTAGCATTCCTTTCAGCATTGACAAGCAGATCAAGAGCACCAATAATCGCATCACTCTCAGAATCCGCTACCAGTACTGTGGCAGTATACGCTGCAAGGCCTTCGGTGATCTCCTGTCCTCGTTCATCTTCGCCACTGCGCGGATAAAGAAGTCGTCGGGCATTCCGAAATGCGAGGGCATCACAAATAGCCTGGTTTCGCTGATTACCAGATTCCCGAAGTGCATTCTCAAGTGCCCTCCACTCAAGTCTTAACCAATATCGACCCTCTTTTGTATCAAGATATTCTGGTGTACCAGCTGCTGCACCCAATTTGAGCTGAGGCTGAACGCCATGAAATAATTCGTGGAGAAATAACTCCTTTCGATCACGAGGCGATTTTGTCGCCACATCGCTCCAGATGTAAGATCCCCATATCTCTCCTCCCCATTGAACTGGGGCATTGACCAGACCAAGAAGTCGTGGCCTGGTTCCATCTGGTTCAGCTTTGCTGGTAGCTATCGTCTTTGTTTCCAGGTCGAAGATTACCATTGGTCCACAGATGGAAACACCCCATAAACGGCCATTATCCCGCTCGCAAAGCGCCTGCGCCTCTTTGAAATATTCTTTGGCACGTTGTTGATCAACCTGTGCAGTTGCAACGGTCACTATACAAAAGAGAATCAGTTGAAATATCAATTTGTGACATCGCATATTTCAGTGAGCAAAATTTAATTTTGGACAAATTAATTTCTTCAAAAAGTAACAAAACTTATTGAGCGGTTAGAATATTTAATGAAATTGTTTTGTCAACTTTTTTTTTGGCTCTTGAGTCTTCCTCTTAACGCGAAAACCTGGCTGTGCCATGGAAACTACTTTGCGTTGTTGTATTCTTCGTCCGTTACTTTCTGTAGCCAGGTCACAATCCCTTTCTCAGTTTTAGGTAAAATGTATAACTGTTGCATCCCGGAAGTTGCGCTTGCACCGTGCCAGTGCTCTACATCAGGGGGACACTTTACTACATCACCTTTCCTGATCGTTTGCCTCGGCTGTCCTTTTACCTGGTGGAAGCCCACACCGTCTGTAATAATCAATATCTGACCCGATGGGTGCCTGTGCCAATTGCTCCTGGCACCGGGTTCGAAGTAGACGTTTCCAATAACAGTATTGTAAGTGCTGTCATTTGCAACCAGTGGTGTGTTCCAGGCATTACCCGTAAAGTTTTCCGCCGGACCTTTTTCACCTTTTGGGAAAATGGCTGAAAGTTTTGTCGTATCATTTCCTGCTTTATTGTCCGTACAACTCGTTGTTAGCAATGCCAAAGAAGCGATTGCTATTATTTTTAATGACTTCATGTTATTCTTTTTATTAAGCTTTTACACTAACGGATGTTATTTATCGTGTTTTCTATTGCAATGCAAACGTCACCCTCACATCCGCTGAACCCAATGCCGCCGCCAAGCCGGATGCATCATCTATACGTCCCATTGGAGTATAGGGATATGAGGTTGAAAATGTCTTATAGAATAGCACTAACGTGTTGGAGCCATATAACCTCAGATCGCCTGCCTGTATCGTACCGGGATTTGAAGCGTTGGCGGGCAGATTATCCGGCAAGTCAAAAAATTTTTCATTGCCGTTCAAGTCTTTCATTTGAATCGTCAGCGGTAGTCTGGTTGTAAATGCAGTAACAGTCGCATTGTTGGAAAGCGTGGCAGTGAAAACATTAGTGCCGACTATTATCTTCAGTTTGGCACTGTCTATATTTGGAGCATGCGTGAAACTGGCTGCCATTTCGCTGGATTTATTGCAGCAGGCAAAGAGCTGGATGCAGATGAAACAGGATAAGATTGCGATAACAGGTTTCATGATTTTTGTTGTGTTAAAGGTGCTTGATGTGTTTTGCCGGGATACCGCCTACCACCGTATTCGCAGGTACATCCTGTGATACGACTGCTCCTGCCGCTACCACTGAATTTTCACCTATGGTGACGCCTTGTAAGATGATGGCACCGGCACCTATCCAGGCATTCTTTTGTATATGTATGTGTCCGGTAGTAAGCGTCTGCCTGGTATTTGCATCAGCAGGATGTCCTTCTGATAACAGGCATACTTTGGGAGCCAGCATCACATGGTCTTCAATGGTAATTCCACCGAGATCCAAAAACGTACAATCGAAATTGATGAACACATGTTTGCCTATCCGCGTATTTTTTCCGTAATTGATCTGGAAGGGAGGAAAGATCATAGAGGTGGCATGCAATTCAGCACCTGTGATCTGACCCATGAGCTCCCTGATCATGTCCGGATCGCTGGCTGCAGTAAGCCGAACGAGCAGCTCGCGTGTGGCCTGACAAGCATCAATGATCCTGAAATACTCCGGATCATTGAAAGCAACTGCTTCACCACCTATTAATCGCTGGAAGATATCTGTGTTTGGCATGACCATTTGCTTTATCATTTGAATCATAAAATTACAGCTGTTGCTTTTCCTAAATGTTACACTTTTCACGCAAATTGTTTCAAATATTACGTATAATTACCAATAGCATCAGTTAGTCGCAATGAACAAAGCAACAGTAGAGAAAATCATCCTGCTTAAATCGACCGGAAGGATTTCATTTCCGCGTCACTATTTACAACAATTCCATACGCATATTTTATGCAGCAGGGGAAAAATGCAATTTGTATTCAATGAGAAATCGTATTCAGCTAATGCGGGTGAATTCGTATTCTGGTTTGCGACCAGCCAGGTGAGAAAAATCACCTTTTCCAAAAGTTTCAAAGCGAACGTGCTGTTGGTAGAAAAAGATTTCCTTGACCAAAACATCCCTGACCAGAGCTGGAGTATTGATGTCATATTACATTCCAGGGCAAATCCAATCCTGCATTTGCACGATAAGGACAAAATAAAAGTTGTTTCAAATTTTTCGGTTTTGCATAACAGATACCAGGAGTCGGGACATCTTTTTTACAATGAAATACTGCAATTACAAATGCAACTCTTCCTCTTCGACATGTGGAACATCTTTTCCAATGAATATGAACGCCGGAAACGAACGGTAGAAAGCGGATCACTGTACGAGCGGTTTATGCACTTGGCACAGCAACATTGTATGGAAGAACGGGAGGTACAGTTTTATTCCAATCACCTGCACATTACACCGAAGTATCTGAACTACGTGTGTAAACAAAATACAGGTGTTACGGCTTCCGAATGGATACAACGATACGCCAAAGAGAGGATTATGCTATTGTTGAAAAATAAAAATCTCAATATTGCTGAGATAGCTGAAAAAATGGAGTTTTCAAGTCGTTCCTTTTTTACACGTTACGTAAAAAAATTGTTGGGTGTAACCCCAAGCGAATTCAGGAATCGATTAGCGTAAATAATAATCTGCAAGAACTTCATTTTTATAGTAATACTTCATCTATAGGTGATGCCTTTGGTGGTAAATTATCATCGCCCAGGAATTCCTTTACGTCCGTCTCGATGGTGATGCAAATGGCATGAAGCGGAACATCATTGATGGCATTATCGAAGGGGTTCTCACTAAACTCACCGACCTGTTCCATGGTGAAAAAAACCCAGGATATAAGCATCGAAAAGGGAATGGTGAGCCATACACCGTAAGTGCCGGCTTTGTCCATTTCATTTACCAGACCAAAAGGCAACAAGCAAACAAACAACACCACAAACACCCGGCTGAAGATACTATATTGACGATACAGGGGAGTAGTCTTGATTCGTTCACAGCCACCCTGGTGATTTATGAGCTCTCCGATCTGTTTTACGAGGTCGCTGTGTTCGAACTGGTCAATGATTCCCTTCTTCTTCAATTGTCCGAGCTCGTGAATTTGTTTTTTCAACAAATGGTTGGCAATGTTGCTGCGCTTGTTGAGCATTTCAAAATATTCCATCTTTCCTGCATCGGCAAATATTTTTCTCACACCGGCATCAAACTGTTCGAGTTCATGCTTTTCCGTCAAAAGCGTCTGGTGCAGGTGACTTCTGCTGGTAGCCCAAGGAATGGTTTTCCGAAGTTGCAACCGGAGAATGTGCACCCATGAAATGTGGCGATAGAGAAATTCTTTTTGGATTGATTTATCCGGGACAACTGCTATGAGCATTGCGGCGAAACTGCGGGAGGTATTTGTAATACTTCCCCAAAGCCTGCGCGCTTCCCACATCCGGTCGTAAGCCTGGTTGTTTTTAAAGCCTACATAAAATGCTACTGCTGTACCGATGGTAGCGATCGGAATAAATGAGATACCCAGCCATCGCCACCCGGCTATTTTGTACAACACACATACTGCCGAAGCGATTGCGAAAGTGCGCAGCAAGTTGTTACGGGCAAAGTGCCAGAGCAGTGAGAATTTAAAATCCTTTCCTACATACATAAGCGGTAATTCGTAAATTAGAGGTTGGGTACCGTGATGAAGCAATACTAACAAATGTCTGCAACGAAATTATTTTAGCGACACTTGTCTATGAAATTACTCCTAAGTTTTTTATACGGATCTGACCAGGACACGCCTGGTACAGAAAAATGTTTAAGTATTTCACCCCTAAACCCGATAGCGATTAAACAAAAGTCAAGTGAGCTGAATCTATGTGGTCAGCTAACATGGACAGAAGGCTAACGGCAAATTATGGGGGCAAGCTTGCTCAGGTTAATCATGGACGACGCATATGTCGAATGTAGAAAACAGCCTGGCCTGTTCTTCACATTCTTATTTTCCTTGTTTTAAAAGTAGATCGGTAATAAGGCAACAAAAATACTGACAGTGTGATAAACCGACCCGAAAAATATTTCATTTCATTTTAGTAAGGATAAGATCAAGCCTGCGTCTCTATAACAAAAAACAGGCATGAAACAAATTGCTTTTATCGCAATATCCTTTTTCTCTTTAGTTGGAGAGCTCTCCGCACAAATCAACAGCCGGCAACAAGCCTTTAATCTTTCGGGCAATGCCATCGCCATCCAGGGCTACGACCCGGTAGCGTACTTCATCCAGGGAAAAGCGGTGGAAGGAAAACGGACCTATTCAGTGTTGCATGAGGGCATCACCTATCAGTTTTCGTCTCAACAGAACAAAGAAGCATTCATGGCGCAGCCGGCGAAGTACGAACCGCAGTACGGTGGATGGTGTGCTTATGCGATGGGTGCCACCGGCGAAAAAGTTGACGTTGATCCTGAAACCTTTAAAGTGGTGAACGGAAAACTCTTTCTCTTTTACAACAAGTTTTTCAACAACACGCTAAAGTCATGGAACAAAGATGAGAAGAATCTGCATTCAAAGGCAGATGTCAATTGGTCTAAATTATACAAACAGAAATCATGAAAAGATTATTCAGCACGCTGCTACTTGCCGTTGTTGGAACAGGAGTGCATGCACAAGGCTGCAGCGATGCCGGCTTTTGCTCAATTGGCAATCTTGGTCATTCTGCGCCCACTGAAAATACAAGAGGAATGCACTACCTGAAACTAACGCTACCTGCCGGCCTTGGCGATGACGACGTGTTTGTCTTTTCTCCTGGTTTGGAGTATGGATACAGCGTCGGGCGCTGGCAGCTCTCTGGAAAACTAACCGGCAATTACGCCTCGGGAATCTTAGGCAGTGCAGCCGGTGCAGGGGACGTGTTTCTTTCTGCCACTTATGCGCTGCCGGCTTCAAAAGGCTGGCAATCTTCTTTTACCCTGGGCACAAAGCTGCCGCTAAATCAAAGCAATCTAAAGGAAGATGGTCTTTCTCTTCCGATGCAGTATCAAAGCAGCCTCGGAACAGTGGACCTAATTACTGGCATAGCCATTAGCAGCGAAAAGTGGAAAGTAGCAGCGGGTTGGCAACAACCATTAACAGGCATTAATAGAAATAATTTTCTGCCACAATACTGGAGTGAGGATAAAGCCGCAGCATATCCGCCTACGAATGATTTCAATCGTAAAGGGGATGTACTGCTGCGTACTTCTTATCGGGTTTTTAAGAAGGCGGAATGGTCGCTGGAAGGCGGGCTGCTAGCCATTTATCACCTGGGTGACGACACCTATATTGATGCGAATATCAGTAACGCGCCGATCGCCATACAGGGCTCTCAGGGGCTGACGCTAAACATTACGGCTTCGCTTGACATTGAGCTTAACAAGCGCTGGTCGCTGGGAATAATTGCCGGTGTGCCGCTGGTAGTCCGGGATGTGCGCCCCGATGGCTTGACCCGGAGTTTCGTAGTGGCACCGCAAATCACCTATAACTTTTAAATCAACATGTTATGAAAACGCTGATGTTGTTTTCCCTGCTCCTGCTTTTTACAGCCTGCAAAAAAGAAAGTGCCTCCAATACACCGGCAACCGAAACCGTACAACCCGGCGCGGCGGTACAGGCAAAAGGTTCGTTTGTAAACGGACCCTACGGAAGAGTGAGTGGCGTGGGCAAAGTGGTACGCAACGCCAACAACACGTACGACGTGGTCCTGGACAGTTTCATGACGAACAATGGTCCCGACCTGTACGTGTACCTGTCAAAGGAAGCCATGCCGGTTACGTTTATCGAAGTGGGCAAACTAAGATCCACCGGCGGCACACAGGTGTATTCCCTCACTGCCGCACCCGACCTTTCCCAATACAAATACATCTGCATTCATTGTAAAGCCTTCAATCACCTCTTTGGCTATGCGCAATTGCCTTAACCTTTAAAACTATCAGACATGAAACTTTTACTCATTGCCGTTACCTTATTTTTTACAGCCTGCTGCACCGCCCAGGATAAGGGCGCGGAGTATTTTCAAAAAGATGGCGCCGCCATTGGCGGGTACGATCCGGTTGCCTTTTTCAAGGAAAGCAAACCGGTAAAAGGCTCAGCCGCTTACCAACTGAAATGGAAAGATGCAGACTGGCAGTTCGCCTCGCAGCAAAATCTTGACAGCTTTAAAGTCGCCCCCGAACAATATGCACCGCAGTATGGCGGCTATTGTGCCTTTGGCGCTTCGAGGGGATACAAAGCCCCAACCGAAGCCGACACCTGGACGGTGCACAATGGTAAGCTGTATTTTAATTACAACCAGGAAGTAAAAAACACCTGGGATAAAGACCGTCCAACGTATATTGCCAAAGCCGATGGCCATTGGGAGAAGATCAGGTTTAGTAAGTGATATTCATCTTAAGCCATTGCAGTATTTAAATCAATTAACGTGTCCGAAATTCGTAACGTAGAAAAGAAAGATTTGGATGCCTTGAAAACAGTCATTGGCACAACCGGATTGTTTCCTTCCGGGCTGCTTGATGAGATGATGAGGGATTACTTCACCAACCCGGCTACCGAAGACATTTGGTTGACAAAAGAGATGAATGGAGTACCCATCATTATTGCATATTGCGCCCCCGAGAAATTGACCGACGGTACGTACAATCTCTATCTGATTGCCGTTCACAAGGACCTGCATAGCAAAGGCATTGGGGCAGAAATGATGGCTTATATTGAAGCAAGGCTTATATCTGAGGGAAAGCGTATTTTGATTGTGGAGACATCCGGGTTGCCGGAGTTTGAAAGAACACGGAAATTCTACGACAACTGCCAATATGAAAGAGCCGGGGTTATCCGGGACTTTTACAAAGAGGGGGAGGACAAAGTGATCTTCCTGAAGAAATTAAACGCCTCCGCGGTTGTTTAGAAAGGGTAAAGAACAGGGTTACCAAGCAATGGAAAAAGAAAGAACCTTTCGTAACTGGGTGAACGAGCATTCCGATACGCTGTATCGTTTTGCCCTGCAGCGACTGCGGGACGACGAGCTGTGCAAGGACCTGGTGCAGGAGACATTTTTGGCAGCCTGGCGCAATATGGATGGCTACAAAGGTGAGGCATCCGTAAAGAACTGGTTGTTTGTAATTATCAAAAGCAAAATCACCGACCATTACCGCAAGGCGCACACCCGCATGGAAGTGGAAACCATCCGGCAGGAACACGGCGACCACCGATTTTTTGACGAAGAAGACCATTGGCGAAAAGGTGTGTACCCAAAGCAATGGAGTGTAGACTTCAGCAACCCGGTAGAGGCAAAAGAATTTCAGCAAGTCTTTCGCTCGTGCGGAAAAAAATTGAAAACGCTGCCCAACACGGTCTTTGCAATGAAGTATGTAGATGGCTTGAGCAGTGAAGAGATCTGCAGGGACTTGAGCCTTACTTCGTCTAACTATTGGGTGCTGTTGCACAGGGCTAAAGTACAATTGCGGGCTTGCCTGGAAAAAAACTGGCTACAAAAATGAATGTTATGAGCAGGAAGATTAGTTGCAAGCAGGCAGTCGATTATATTTCCAAAAAGGAAGAAGCAAAACTTTCTGCGGGACAGCGGTTTGCATTGTGGCGACACCTTACCGGGTGCAGCCTGTGCCGCATCTTCCAGGTGCAGAATAGAATTATTGGTAAGGCGATGACCCAGGGTTTTGCTGATAGCCTCACAACGGAGGAAAAAGAAGCGATTGTAAAATCAGTAATCAAATCAGAAAGCTAAGATTCCTTACGTTCAGGATATCTTCTTCGTACAGCATGCGTTTTCCCTGAACGTCTTTACCCCCTCCTTCAGCGGCCCATGTAGCTAACGTTGAAAACGGCAACGGACGACTCTATCCGTCGCCCGTTCATTAAGCCAGCATACCTGGTAATTATTGTACGGAATCTTGAACCTGACTGGCATCACAGGCAGTAGACTTAAGCACGGGTAATACGGAAGGGTACAAAACGCTGTGGAAAAAACCGGCCCAATTGATGCCGGCAAAGCCAGAACAAAATAGCGGCACTAAGCAAAACAACCAGGGCATAAATAAAAAGCAGTCCGCCGTCGCCCTGAACGGAAATGCCCAGGTAAAAAATGTGGGTTAAAACAGCGCCGCTCATGATGCCCATTGCCAGCAAAGCACCCAGTACGGTAGTATAGGGAATAAGAATGAGTGCGGAAGCAATTAACTCCATAACACCCGTACCAATACGTCCCCAGGGTTCAATGCCTAAGGTGGAAAAGATATACACCGATTCCGGGGCGGCGGTAAACTTGAAGAAAAGGGTTTGCAACATGATGAATGCTGCGATACAGCGCAGCACCCAGGCAAAAATGGTTTTGGACTTAGCGGTCATAACATATGATTTTAGGGTTAGACGAGGTGATGTTTCGTTCCTTACAAACGGCCTTTATTTTTTTGTTCACCGTGATTTTATTTGCTGTCCCAGCTGATTTCCGAACGCATCATTATAGAGGCCAAACGGGAGCTTTACCTGACCTCTAAAGGGGTGAAGGAAATAGCCTGGGAGTTGGATTTCGAAGATGAGTATTACTTCAGCCGCTTTTAAAAATCAATGCAGAGGTGTCCCCGCAAACCTATCGGCAAACTGTAGGCTATGCAAGGGCAGAAGCGGTGGTTGACTAATTCAAAATTTAAACGAATAACTAATTCCAGGTGTTGGGTTTATTTGTAAACTTTCTCCCGGAGCTGCAAGCGCAATAACACCTATCCGAAAGCTTAAGCCCTTCCAAATCATCCAACGAAATCCCGTCTCAACAGCTACTGCGTTCTTCCCATCATAGTCCCTGCTTAATCCACGTAAATAAGATGCTCCGGCATAAAATGAAGAAGGTATCTACTTCTTATCCACCGGAAGAAACCAATAGGTTAAACCGGCCTTCACAAACTGCGTTGTTGTGTTCTCAGTAAAATTGGTAAGGTAGTAACCTCCGTGAACAGATATTTGCCTGTGGTGGTATTCTAACCCAATTGATG
Source organism: Flavitalea antarctica (assembly GCF_054461535.1). Taxonomy (NCBI): domain Bacteria; kingdom Pseudomonadati; phylum Bacteroidota; class Chitinophagia; order Chitinophagales; family Chitinophagaceae; genus Flavitalea; species Flavitalea antarctica. The sequence goes on along the minus strand of NZ_JBTLQG010000009.1, from coordinate 172,830 downwards.
GATTTCGAAAACCATTGATACTTAGTTCGTTTTTGGGGAACCTGCTTTGCGCTAATGCAGTATCGGCTATGACGATTGACAGGGCTGTAAAAATCAGATGTTTCATTTTGAATTTTTTTAACAACGCAAAGATGAAACACTAAAAAAGGCTGCAGCAGGACAAATGTCCATTAATCGTGATTAAAGAATATTTTTTTGTATCCGGCTTAAATGGCGAGCCGTAACACCTAATATAGAAGCAAGATATTGCAAGGGTATTTGCCGGATAAGAGAAGGTTCTTTTTCCATCATTTTTAAATACCGATCCTGTGCAGTAAGCATAATTGCATCTAAACGGCTTTCATCAATACAGCATATTTGCCATTCAAGCATCCCTATATAAAAGTCCCTGAAGGCAGGGAAAGCGTTCTGCAATTTTATCAATGTTTCTTTCTCAATTACCCATACGTCTGTGTTAACAACAGCTCTTATATTTTCGCGGGCAGGAACTTGTTTTAGAAAACTTACCAACGAAGCAACAAAACTATTTTCACCAACAGAATAAGTAGTTTTTTCTTCACCATCAAGCAAAATATAATACTGCAAAAATCCCGTCTGAATAAAGCCCAGATATTTACTCACTTTGCCTTCCTGCACAAACAGCTCACCTCTCTTCAATTTTTTTAAGGTGAAACTGCCGGAAACAGTTTGGGCTTCATTCTCGTTGAGCCCCTGCCTAAGGAAGAATGACTGAAGAATATTCATTGTGGATGATCGTTTAAAATGCGTTAAAGAAGACGCCGGATGATATTATATCAGACATTGAACCGATTGAGTAATAGCCTAAATGTAAGCGGATTCACTATCTTAATCTAAAGTCATCAATGCGGCTTTTTGAATTCCGAAACCATTCATTATTTTATGAACACCCTGTACGCTCGCAAAACCATGGCAAGTAAATCTGTAGCCCGGATTGATAATTTTTCATAGACGAATTGGAACGATGAACATATATAAGCTTTGATTGTTCCCGTAGTAAGTACCAAATTTATGGGGCAATAGTCAGTTGCGTAAACAAGCCTTGTTCGCCGATCAATTGTAAAAACACCTCCAGTAAAGAGAAAAAGATCCAGAAGATGCATACCACTATTAACCATTGCAGTTTCGGGCGGGCCATAACCAACCAGGCGGCCCTTCCGGTATAGGCTGATGCAGCTGCCAGGCGAATAGCGGAAACAAGCTGATTTGCTTGCTGTGGTTTTTGATGCTGGTAAATGCCGAAAGCAGTAGCGCCTACCATAATCTGGCAATCTCGCGCTACGCAACCCATCATTCCAGCTGCTTTAGAAAATTGATAATATAACGGTTAACGGCTTCCGGTTTTTCCAATTGCAGAAAATGGCCGGCTCCGGGGATGATGTATTTCTCAAAGCCGCTAGAAAAAATGCCTTCCATGCCTTCTACGTTCTCCGAACCTATGCAGCCATCGCTTTGTCCGTGCAGGTAAAGCGTGGGGACAATAAAGGCCTTCCCGTCGTAAAAAGCAGCCTGGATTTTTTGCAGTTCCGGTTCCTTAAGCTCATAGCTTCCAAACGACTGCCGATAATATTCAACAGCCGCTTCTGCTGATCTGGTCTTTCGAAACATTTCCTTTACGGTTTCAAGGTGACTATTGTAGTCTTTCCAATCAGGACACCAGGTTTGAAAAAGGAAATCAATCATCGCATAATCATTGTGCTTTAAACCCTCCACTGCATAGGGCGACTGGAAGTAAAACAAATACCAGGACCGCTTCATTTGTTGAGGATTGGTGGTGTAGGAAGAAAAAAAGGCCGGGCTAAGCGGAATGCTCATCGTGACTATGGCTTTTACTCTCGCCGGAGCCAGTTTGGCGACACCGTACACGGCGCCCGCACCCCAATCATGCCCGATCAGGAATACTTTTTCTTCGCTGAAAGCTTCCACCAGTGCCGCTGCATCCTGCATGTAAAGGGTTGAATGTTGAATGGGGTTAAGGGCCATATCTCCGGGAGCAAACCCCCGCTTGTAGGGGGCAACGGCACGGTAACCAGCAACAGCAAGAGCCTTTAACTGTGAAGTGAAACTGTGCGGATTGTCGGGAAAGCCATGAAAAAGCAGTACAAGCGGGCCCTTCCCCGCTTCCAGGTAAGTGAACTGGTAACCGTTGGCCGTGATGTAGGCTGTTTGAATGGTTTGACCGTGCATAGCTTTATAGTTGAGGGTGATTAAACATGCTATGACAAAATTTGTCGCTGCCATAAAGCAATTTGAAAGTCTTCCGTCTTCATTTCGCAAAACACTTACCTGTTTGCAATGGTTCAAATAGTAGATCATTTTGGCTGCATGTCAGTTCTTGAAAACCATCGATTCGAAACAATGTTCCGAGGTGGCTAGTCTTTATCCTCACCTCGTTTGTGGAGAGACGTAGTTGCACGAGGGAGTTCAACCGACATCTTGTTCTGTTGCCTGAAGAGTATAGGCTGATATCTATTTAATATTTAGCTTCCTACCTGGCTTTAGATCCGTTTATAGTAAAAACTTTTCATAATTTTTTTTGTTGTAATCCGCCGTAATCATTGCTTACACACAACAAAACTAACATATGAAACAATTGCTGATAACAGTATTCATTTTTGCTACCGTACCAGCTGCAGCACAAAAGGTCATTCTTATCAATAATGTACAGATCTTTAATGGAATAGATGAACAAACCATAACCGGCAATGTGTTGGTTGCAGACAACCTTATTTCTAAAGTTTCTACTTCACCTATACCTACAACGAAATCAAGTAATACACTAATAATCGATGGAAGGGGTAAATTTTTGATGCCAGGACTAATCGACGCACATGTGCATACTATGATGGAGTCTATTTCCCTAGCCACGGGATTAAATTCAGATATCGGGTACATTACTCTTGTCGCTTCCCACGCAGCGGAAAAGCAGTTGCTAAGAGGGTTTACAACTGTACGTGATATGGGTGGGGCTTCTCTTAGTTTAAAAAAAGCCATTGATGCAGGATTAGCAAAGGGCCCCAGAATTTACCCCTCCGGAGCTTCTATCTCTCAAACTGGCGGGCATGGGGATTTTGGTTTATCAACAGACATCCCGAGGCAAGTCGGTAACATGTCATACCTGGAAAGAACGAACATGACCATTTTGGCTGATGGTGCAGACCAGGTATTGCTGCGGGCAAGGGAACAGCTGCGAAGTGGCGCTACACAGATTAAGCTTATGGCTGGGGGTGGTGTTGCGTCGAGTTATGACCCGCTGGACGTAACCCAATACACTGAGGCAGAACTAAAAGCAGCCGTGGACGCTGCCACGGCATGGGGCACCTATGTGACAGTGCACGCCTACACCCCCGATGCTATCAAGGCCGCCATTCAGGCAGGTGTTAAATGTATTGATCATGGGCAATTAGCCACTGAGGAATCAGCAAAACTAATGTCAGAAAAAGGTGTTTGGTGGAGCCTCCAACCTTTTTTGGATGATCAGGACGTGGTTCCCTTTCCTGAAGGGTCGGCCAATCGTAGAAAACAATTGGAAATGACTCAGGGTACAGATAATGCTTACAAGCTGGCCAAGAAGTACAATATAAAAACAGCCTGGGGTACAGATTGTATGTTTGATGCAAAGCTGGCTTCCCGTCAGGGTGCCCAGTTAGTAAAAATGACCAGATGGTATACGCCATTTGAAATATTGAAGATGGCCACATTCACCAATGCGGAATTATTGGCCTTGTGCGGCAAACGCAATCCCTATACCGCAGGCAAACTAGGTGTTATTGAAGAAGGCGCCTATGCCGATCTCATTCTGGTAAATGGGAATCCTTTGCAAAACATCAATCTAGTAGCAGACCCTGCCAGGCAATTTTTGTTGATCATAAAAGATGGCATCATCTATAAGAATTTAATTAGCCCACAGGGCCGCTGATACCTTATTACTTTAAACCCAGCTGAATCCTTTTAATTGTTTACCATGTCTGGTAGCATAACGCCGACTGCAAAATAATTAACCATGATTTTATTCCATTTTTTTGCGCTTTTGTTGTTTATACTCAGCATTTTCCAAGCAAATGCTCAGGAAAGACCAAATATTATTTTGGTACTCACAGACGATATGGGATACAGCGACGTAGGTTGCTATGGTAATCCTCTGATCAAATCTCCGTTCATAGACCAAATGGCCGCGAATGGCATTTTTGCAACCAACTTCCTGGTGGTATCACCAACATGCACACCGTCAAGAGCATCCTTGCTTACAGGCCGTTATCCTACACGGATGAATTTAGCTATACCCATCGGTCCGGGAGCTCACAATGGATTGCCGGCACGGGAGGTAACCATAGCGGAACAAGTAAAGACAGCGGGTTACCGAACTGCGCTTATCGGTAAATGGCATCTTGGTGACAGTAAATTGGAATACTTGCCCAACAACCAGGGATTTGATCATTTCTATGGCATGCTTTATAGCAACGACTATCGCCATCCTTACGAAAAGACGGACACAATTCTGAAAATATTTAGAAATACCACTTCGGTTATGTCTATGCCCGACAATAATGAATTAACGCAGATTTGGACAAAGGAAGCCGTAAAGTTTATCGATGCACAAACAAACAGGCAACCCTTTTTCCTTTACCTGGCCCTTAATACACCCCATCTTCCCCTCGGCGTCTCCCCGGCATATAGAGGAAAATCAGGTGCGGGTCTGCTCGGAGATGCTATAATGGAACTAGACACTTCGCTGAGAACAATTTGGCGCAAAGTAGAAGAAAAGGGATGGGCAGATAACACCATCTTCATCTTCACAAGTGATAACGGACCCTGGATCGATTTTCCGGAAAGGATGATGAACGATGGCATAACGAAACGATGGCATGTCGGTACACGAGGCATTTTCCGCGGTCAGAAATGGAATACTTATGAAGGCGGGCATCGGGTACCATTTATTATATACTGGAAGAATCAATTAGCGGCACGACAAATTTCGGAGCCATTTACCAATTTGGATATCTTTCCAACTCTTTCGGAGTGGTTACAAATTCCCATCAGTAAGGCACAGCCTGTAGATGGGCAATCCGTGACTCAACTGTTGGAAGGAAAAGCAAACAGGTTTCAGCACGCTCCTGTTTATTATGTAAATGCCATTCCCCAGGCCGTAAGGCAGGGCGATTGGAAATTGCGCATGACCTTTGTCGGCGATAGGGATTCCATACAATTGTTTAATCTTGTTGAGGATCCTGCCGAGCGAATAAACCGCTGTGGTGATAAGCCGGACCTGGTTAGATCAATGACAAGACTGTTGAAGGAGTATCCTGACCAGGCTTCTATTAGCAAGATTCCCGATTCAACGATTCTTAGTATCAAAAAGTTGCTTAGCACAGTTACAAAGGAGCAATGATAAACTAAGTTTACTTGTTTTAGTGTAAACCCATTATGCCATTTAAACGCTTCTTACTTACCACCAACAAATTGGCTTTATACCCTCTAGCATCAAGTGCATCCTAAGGTTGATCATAAGACTGAACCATTTGTTTGGATATATGCTTGTGATGTTGAAATAAAAGAAAAATATTTCTTTCGACAGGAATGCGAAAACTATGAGGATTTTTGGAAAAACCTTCATAAGAAAAAAAGGCAAGGCCGGCATTTACTTATGTCCAAATCAGTGAATTCATCGCAAGCCCGGTTAGGCGAGACTGCAAGAAATGCAAATAGCGAACATAGGCTATTATCCAGGATCGATCCACTTAATGCAAAACCGGAGGAGTTCGCCGTCGATACACCAGATCAGAAAGCAATCTTCTACAGTAATTATTCATTATGGCGTTATTGAGTATATATCAGTAAAAGGATTTTACAAGCTGTATGGAAATGTTGTTATCGAAGTACACCGGCTGCTTTAACCCGGAAGTAATGATGGCCTTACCCGAAATACTTGAAGACAGGTATGTTAAACGGTCGGAAAGAATCACGCCCTGATTACCAGTACCAACACCTTTTGAGTACCTGATGAGCCAAGGTTGGCAGATGCAATAATGGACAGAATGACAGCCAGCACGCCCAGTTTAGAATTAAGGGTGAGTCTTTTCGGAAAAATAAAAAATAAACCAGTAGAAATTGCTGTCCGCTGCATCATTAAATCGCTACAAGCTCTTTCAATTACTGTTCTGTATTCAGGAGGGTCACCATCGTTGGAACATTTTGAAAAGTCCGCAGGAATACCAGTAACTTTTGGCTTTTCCATCAATGTCTTTAATTTGGCTACGGCATTTTCGATGCTCTGTTTTGTTTTTTCATTGACTTCGGCTCCTTCGTCGAATCTCTGCGCAGTGGCGAATCGATACCAGCCGTTGAGCCACTTATGAATACGGTTTTATCAGCAAGCTTTAAATCCGATTTGCTTTTCGTTTTTGTAAGCTGTTGTTGCCTTGACTGTTAAACAAGTAGCAAACGACTGTTCAAAGTAAATACAAGCCCATGGCGCCCGGAAATTTCACTAGAAAATACCGTTGACCGGCCATTACCTGTACAAGACATCAGACCGCGCAGGTCGAAAGGAAATTCTGCAGAACGGTAATAATGACAGAGAAAACAGGTATTAATTATCTGGCTTAAAATATGAGACAACTACATTATCTGTCGCTATTGCAGACAGAGCGTTTTACGACACAAAACAGGCAACCATGGGCACATCAAATGCAGGTAAACGAACAATAAAACTTCCGTCAGGCAGATCGATACCTGTATTCGGCCAGGGCACATGGCTGATGGGAGAAATAGCATCCAGGCGGGATGCAGAACTTGCCGCCCTTCAAAGGGGCTTAGACCTGGGCTTAACGCTCATTGATACTGCTGAAATGTATGGAGATGGAGCCGCTGAAGAGCTGGTAGGCCAGGCCATAGAAGGCCGTCGTAAAGAAGTTTACCTTGTGAGTAAGGTACTTCCACACCATGCCACTAGCCAGGGTGTAATAGATGCCTGCCATCGAAGCCTGAAACGGCTAAAGACTGATTACTTAAACTTATACCTGCTGCACTGGCGTGGGGGAATACCACTTGATGATACATTGGAGGGTTTAACGTATCTCAGGGATCAGGGGTATATTATAGATTACGGTGTAAGCAATTTCGATACGGCTGATATGAAGGAGGCACTGCAGTTACCCGGAGGTGATGGAATAGTTACTGACCAGGTTCTGTATAATCTTGCAAACCGGGGTATCGAATACGACCTTGTGCCCTTGTGCCGTGAGCGCGCCATTCCTATCATGGCCTATTCGCCTTTAGAACATTCGCCCGAAGACCGCAGGAATATGCTCGAACATCCGGCATTAACGCTGGTTGCAGGGGCACATCAAGCAAGTCCGGCACAGGTGGCCCTGGCATGGCTGCTTCATCAGAAGGTAATTGTAATCCCTAAATCAGGCACTATAAAGCATGTAGAAGAAAATCGCCGTGCCCTGGATATCACACTTACGGAAAAAGATCTGACAAGACTCAATCAGGCCTTTCCTCCACCGCACAAAAAGATGCGGCTTGAGGTTAGGTGAGAAGTATAAGGAATCGCTTAACAACGATCCTGAGAGTGAGATACCTCAAACATTCCGCTTGCCTTCGGTAGGGTTCGGTGCCAACTATGTAATCCACAAGCAAATGCCATATGGAATGAATGGCTCTTGCCGGGGAAGCCCGGGTGGCTTATCAACAGCCAAAGATGCACTTGACCTTAATCTAAGGCAGAACTTCCAACCTGTTTTAGAATCAAATCCCGCAAACGGTCTTCGTGTGCATTACCCCATTGTCCAAGTGCGGCAATCACCGGGATCAAGGTTTTACCAAATTCAGTTAAACTGTATTCCACTTTCGGTGGTACAACGGGATAAATTTTTCTCATAACCAATTCGTGGTCTTCTAGTTCTTTTAGCTGCATATTCAACACACGCCTTGTTGCATCCGGAATTTTTCGTTGCAGTTCGCTTGGCCGTTTGTGACCCTCATTGATGAACCAAAGCAAACGGATTTTCCACTTGCCGTAAAGGACTTCACCTATCAGATCAAGGCCGCAATTTAAGTTCGGTGTTGTTTTTTTCTTGTACATGTTGCAAAGGTATACCTATGTCCAATTAAGTGAAGTAGGGGAGAAATTTATCCCTATACGAATCGTAATTCCGTACTTGTTCAGATCTCATTTACGCCTCAATTTTGACCTATCATCAATATTAAAACAAAAGAGTTAACCATGGAACCATTTCATTTCAACGATGAACTATCAGGCAAAATTGCTTTAGTAACAGGCGGTACAAAAGGAGCAGGAAAAGCTATTGCAGAACGGCTTTTACAGGCTGGCGCTACGGTTATCATCACGGCAAGGAACCCACCCGGAAAAGAAAACAGCCAACTACATTTTATTGCCGCGGATCTAAGTAAAGCAGAAGGAGCACAAAAAGTAACAAGCGAGGTGCTGTCTAAATTTGGGAGGCTGGATATTCTTGTAAACAACCTCGGTTCTTCCGAAACACCGGCTGGCGGTTTCACCGCGTTAACGGATAAAGATTGGGAATCAACACTGCAGGCGAACCTGTTGGCACCCGTTCGACTGGACAGAGGATTTTTACCGCAAATGATTGAACAAAAAAGCGGTGTAATTATTCACATTGCATCCATTCAGGGCAAACTGCCTCTGTACGATTCTACACTGCCTTATGCGGCTGCAAAGGCAGGATTGATCAATTACAGTAAGAGTTTATCCAATGAAGTTACCCCAAAAGGTGTGCGCGTGCTAACTGTTTCGCCAGGGTGGATAAACACAACAGCATCGAAAGCCTGGCTGGGCGAGATTGCAAGAAATGCAAGTAGTACTGTTGAAGAAGCCCGGCAAGGTGTCATGAATGCATTGGGTGGAATCCCTTACGGCAGGCCCGCCGAACCGGAAGAAGTAGCCGAATTGGTTGGCTTTTTGGTTTCACCCAGAGCCAACTACTTGACAGGAACAAATTTCGTCATCGATGGAGGAACCGTGCCAACTATCTAATCAGTAATAAAAACCGACAAAATGAACTTACCAAAAGTATTGGCCAATTTAGTTAAAGCACAAAACGATTTTGACAGCACAGCCTATGCAGATTGTTTTTCTGAAACAGCAGTGGTGTTTGATGAGGGAAAAACCCACACCGGAAGAAAAGAAAAGAACATTGGATTGCTGATGCCAATGAACGATACAAGGCTGTCATGAAGCCTGTGGGCTTTGAAGAAATTGGGCCGGAAAGCCTGTTAAAAGCAGAAGTCTCAGGAACGTTTCCCGGAAGTCCAATTGTAATGACTTATCATTTGCATATCGTTGATGAATTGATACAGTCATTGAAAATTACAGGCTAAAAAGGAATGGCTCACCCATTAAATTCCGCTCAGGGAAAAAAATACAAGGATCGTCCTCTTTTGTCCATTTACTTGCCTGTATAATTGAACCAACTTTGTGCTATCAAACAACAAACAAAAACACTGATTTGATAACACAAAAAAACAAAACAATGAAAACAATCATTTCCAGCTTCAGCCTTTTGATCATCCTCATTTCGACACAAGCCCTTTTTGCGCAAGGGAAAAGAGTACCAGCGGCCCTGGGTAGAGAAGATTACATTGAAGTAGAAAAAAATGTACGCCTCCATGTAACCGATTTGGGAGAAGGACAACCTATAGTACTGGTCCACGGATGGCCTCTCAGCGACGCAATGTATGAATACCAGTATCAGTACCTGGTACGGGAGGGATTTCGGGTAATTGGCATTACACTCAGAGGGTTTGGTCAATCAGATAAGCCTTATGGGAAATACAACTTTGATGTTTTTTCGGATGATATTAAAACAGTGCTGGAAAAATTGAACATCAGGAATGCAACGTTGGGCGGCTTTTCGATGGGTGGTGCCGTTGTTCTTCATTACATAACAAAATACAATGCTGCACATGTAAGTAAACTGGCTTTGTTTGCTGCGGCAGCGCCCTCCTGGAAACAGCGTGATGGCTTTCCATATGGAATATCGGATGAAGGTGCAGAAGGATTGATAAAAGCCACCATGACCAGCAGACAAGATCTGATTGCAAGCTTTGGCGCTGGTTTTCCAGCAAAGGAGGGCGGTATCTCGAAGAACGTAGAAAAATGGTTGGAAAACATGAACCTGGAAGCTTCTCCTTATGCCATCACCGAGTCTATTACCGCCTTACGTGATCTTGATCTGCGCCCTGAATTATCAAAGATCAAAATTCCGGTGGCCATTTTTCATGGTACTCAAGACAAGCTTTGTGATTTTGTCTTCGCTGAACAACTCAACAAAGGAATAAAAAACTCTTACATCGTAAAATTTGAAAAAAGTGGTCATGCCCTGTTTGTGGAAGAGATGGAAAAATTCAACACAGAACTGGAAAAGTTTGCAAAGGGATAAATAACAATAATAATAGCGACCTGCGGAGGCGGTACAGCTCCGCAGGTCTTTTAGTACGAAAGAATAAGCTTATCTAAGAATTAAATTATTTTAGCAACACCATGGCCCACCAAAAACTATTTGATGCAGGTTTGAAAAAGATTGGACTCCTTCGGGTAGAGAGTGAAAATGCATCCCGCATTAATTTAGAAGAATACAAGTCCTACATCAAAGTGCTTTACTTGCCAAAAGGGTATCGCCTCAAAGTTGATTTTAAATTTTACAGCACGGAGAGACCATCGCTTTTCTTTATCAGTCCAAACCAGTTTTTGCACATCGATAGCTTTGGAATTCAACCGGGTCATCTTATTTTTTACAACCGGGATTTCTATTGCATTCAGATCCATGATGAAGAAGTAGCCTGCGATGGTTTGTTGTTTAACAACATTAATAATATGCCAATGACCTCCCTGGCGGAAGAAGAAGCAAGTTTTATCAACTATCTTTTCACACAAATCGAAGATGAGTTTGAAGTGAATGAGTCGTCACAGGAAGAAATGCTCCGCACCTATTTGAAGCAGCTATTTATCAAGTCTACCCGTTTGTGGAAAAAGCAGCATCTTAACAACGTGACGATGCAGCAAAACAATGAACTGGAGTTTTTTCGGCGCTTCACGCTTTTGGTAGAAAAACATTACAAAGAAAAACACAGTGTTGCCGATTATGCTGATCTTCTCTTAATGGCTGCAAAAACACTAACGCATAAGTTTAAACGGCTTAATCTGCCGCAACCGAATGAGGTTATCAAAAGCCGTTTGATCTTAGAAGCCAAAAGACTACTCGTACACACTTCTCTGTCGGCAAAGGAAATTGCATATGACTTAGGCTATGAAGACCCTGCTTACTTCAGTCGCCTGTTTCAATTAAAGACCGGTGAATCACCTTCCGGTTTCAGATCCAAATACCTGTCGCTACAAGAACAATAACTGTTCATGCCAGCTTCGGTCGGCTGGACGTTTTTCAAAGAATCGGAGGGTCAATCGTTCTCCTATCGTCTAGCAATTATTCATCAGCCACCAGTTTGCAAAACGATTTTATCGGCAGGACTTTGTCTCTCACTGCGGCCTAATAGTCATCGATAGCGTCCGTGGTTTTTTCTAGCTCTGCCTCTTTTTCGCTCTTACCTGGGAACAATTCTCTCGCTGTCAAAACTCCCTCCTTTTTAAGCTTAAAAAGCTCTGGGATGTAGTTCCCGTAAACCGCGATGGCACTATCACCAACGGTCTTAAAATATGGCTCTTGATAAGTAAGAGTAAATTCCTTGCCGTCGTTGTTCTTAATTCTGGTGGGGAAAAAAATCTGTTCAACAAAGTCAACCTTTTCCGGTTTCACAGTCGTGTGCTTATTATACGGATGCGCGTATTCACTTGAGTAAGGTCCTGCCCAACGTCCGTCTTTTGTTTTAGCTAGAGGGTCGAACATGTATTTCTCTTGATAGAACTTTCCTTTATATTCTGAAACAAAAAGCAAAACGGTTTTGTATTTTATAAATTCCGGTGTCCCGTAATGATCATAGGCTTCAAATTCGATGACATCTTTCTTGTAATTTCCATAAACGGGTTGGAGGATTCTGTATTTTGCTCTCACTCCATTATCAAAATCACCTGGTTTGTGCGGGATGGAAGCAGTTTCAATCCTCTCTCCAACAAATACAAATAAAGTGTTTTTCCTCTCTATCTCGCTTGTGGTGTCTTTAGCGATCAATGGTTTCCCCCCAGCTGCGGCGTTCGTTGATGAATTACCACAACCCATGCATAAGATAGGTAGTGTCGAAAAAATAAGTTTACCGAGAGGTGTCATAATATGCTGCCCAACGAGCAGGGCTTTCTGCTGTGCTGATTTTCTCTGTTGTTTCAGCCATGCACTGTCGCTGGGTAAAGATAGAAAGCTGATTGTATATTCCAAAGCCTGGTTATGTTCGTTCAGCCCGGACTGCAGCTGATAAGCGATATTTCCCATGCCCTAATGTCTCATAATTTTTCAATTTGCCCTCTGAGAAAAAATAGGCGCCTCCCCAGGCAATAGAATCCAAAGAAAATAAGCCTTTGAAGAAGACCTTTGTATTACTCACAAGTAGCCCCGAGCGTTGAAACCTCGAACTTTTTGCTCCAGGATTTACCCGATTTGTTTCCCCTATTGCGAATTACCGAGTAAAACCGACCGTCGAAAATTCGAGTTTTTCGAGGTCTATACTGGAATTATTTTAGTGTAATGCCAAATGCTTTTGCCATTACAATTTGGTTGAAGTATTCGGTGTATTCAATCACTTTGCCGTTTTCTAATTTAAATGTTCCGAGGTAATCGTTCTCATACTTGCCTCCTGCCTTTATCTCGATTTCACCCCTAAACTTTACAAAGAAAAAGTTGGGGTCCTCGGTGGCAAATATTTGCCTGGGAAATTTCATCTGTCCGAAGTTGGCAGTAAGCCCACTGTATTGTTTATAAATCCCCTCTGCACCATCGAAACTCTTAGGGAATCCTTCAGGCGAGTATGGATTTAGTTGTTTCCCATTTTCGGCAAACACCTCATTCAGCATTTCAAACTTTTGTGTTTCCAATGCAACGAAGAAATTGTCCACTACTTTTTTATTCTTTTCAACCAGTGATCGATCCATGTTGTAAGATCTTTTTTGTTATCAGATGTTTGTTTGCATCCCACCAGGCTTCCCGGTATCACCAGGACTTATCCTGCTTATCATGACTTTATCAGTTGATTTTTAAAGAAAGCACTGACTTTTTCTACGGCAGCCGCCACCTGTTTTGGCTGATCATAGTAGTCGAAATGATAGCCGTCGCCCCACACCAGTTCTTTTTCTCCCTTTAGCAGGTTATAAAACTTCTTTGCGTTATCCGGAAGTGCACAGCCATCGGAATGAAACATCATAAACGGCGTTGAAATAGTTGTTGCTTTAGGGATGGGGTCAAAGTCAAGCCAGCTTTCCCAACTCATGACGGCAAACTCATTCTTCCATTCTTTGACGCCCCCGCCCCTGGTCTTGTCCATATAGTATTCCATCGGCCCCACATGTGATGCGGATTTGTCGGTATTGCTGTATGCAGGAATGATTTTGTTGTTGCCGGAAATTGCGAATTCTTTTTTTGCTTCTGCGCCTGCTTTTCGTAAAGCTTCGATATTGTCTTCACTCCCGTAAAGCATTGGAAGTACGTCGGCGTCAGGAAGCCAGGCTACTACGGTTGCAATTGCCTTTATACGGTCATCTTCAGCAGCCAGGTAAGCAACATTTCCTCCTGTCGTACAAACACCCAAAGCGCCCACCCCCCGTACGTACGGAAGAGACAGTAGAAAAGTAACAGCAGATTGGAGGTCTTTTGACTTTAAAGCTGGATCTTCATACTGTCTGGGTTGCCCTTCGCTCTCTCCGAAGTTCCGGTAATCAAATGCTAAGGCAACAATATCGTGTTCTGCTAATTTCTCAGCATATGTCCCTGACATTTGTTCTTTCACCGATGTTAATGAACCTCCTACGACAACGGCAGGATATTTCTTTTTTTGGTCAAAATCGGTTGGTGTATAAAGGTTTCCGACCAGTACCAAGCCATCGCTGTTGAATTGTACTTTTTGCTTCATTGCTTTTAGATTTTGCTGTTTGAGGTGATAACACAAAGATGCTGTTATGTTAACGGAGTAAGATAACGGCGCTCAAAGCAAGAATGACAAAATTCAAAGGGTGTGGTTTTCCCGGTACTGTTGGGGCGTGAAATACGTTCCTTTTTTAAAGAAAGAGTTGAAGTGGGTTGGCTCTCGGAAAGAAAGCCGGAAAGCAATTTCTTTCGCAGTAAGGTCCGTTTGCCTCAATAGCGACTTTGCTAAAACAATAAGTTGATTGTGAATGATATTTGTTACGGTTTTGCCAGTAATTCTCTTAACTACGGCATTCAAATGGTTGGGATGAACCCGCAGTTTTTCCGCATAATAAGAAGGATAGCGAATGTTCTGCGTTGCTGCTTCATCTGTCAGAAGCGTTTCAACAAGTGACTGAAAACGGGAAACCAGCAGAATGTCGGCTGTTCTGTTGTCTTGGTTACCGCTGCTCTTTGATTCCGATTTGTCGAAATACCGTTTTGTAATCAGCAGCAAAAGCTGGGTAAATGATTGAATGAAAAGGAACTTGTCTTTGTTGTTCGAATGATATTCGTCAAAAATTTGTTGAAAGATTCCATTGGCAAGTCGGGCATCTTCCATTGGTAAATTCATCGGAGAAACCGTGTCCAGTCGAAAGAAGGGAAAGTCAATTATGAAGTTTTTCCAACATGGATTTAATCCCAGAAACTCACGGTCGAAGATAATGTACCACCCTTGCCAATCCAATTCAATCTCCCAGGTGATGATTTGATAAGGAGAATTAAAAAACAAATTGCTGCTGAGGAATCTGCCGTTCACCTCCCGATTATCGCCCCAGTTTCTTAAAGCGACCGCGTAAAACTCGTGCCGGAATGGTGGCTGTTTCGGATTGACCGTTTTCATATTGTCCTCAAACCTCCTGATGTCGAAATAGGGATGCCTGGGGAAAGGAATATTTATTTCCTTGCAGTAGTCCTGTATGGTCGTTATTGTTTTCAATTTCTCAAATCATCTTTCAACTTATTTTTTCCTTTACAGAATCAAACAGAAACCTAGACCCCAATTTTTCTTTACCTCAGTTTATCCATCAACTAGTAAGTCTGCCCCAAGCCATATCCGAGCATTTCAGTTGAAGTTATTTTAAAGACGACATTATATAAAATGATTTGCTTTCTTTTTATACGCGCTGCTATTTAAATGTGGCTCTTTGAAAAATGTTTAATTTTTTTACCGATTTATATCTAAAACACTAAACAGCAATTGTGATGGGCAAAGCATCACGACACCTGTCTTATTTGTTCATTCGGATGGTTCAGCACTTGTTATCAAATCTGGAATTGGCCGACCCTTCTCATCAAATCAGCTCACCTGCTCCTACACAGGCCCAAAGAAGCCCCGGGGGTGGAAAACATTTTGTTTAATGTCTATCTTTCATAAAAGTTCATCAACTAAACCTTCAAAATGTCATTTTTTTTTGTCTGAGTTACAATTGTCAGTTGATAGCATTCACCAGCAATAATGGCCACAAGACGATGAAAAGAGAACTCCCTCATAATTTTCAATTTCACCAGTACCTTCAGAAAGTCCTTGGAGCAAGTGATCCATCTGGCACCTTCTTTATAGCAACAGAAAAGGACTTTGCGAAAGGCGGAAACATCGACTATCCTTACCGGAGCTATTTCTACGTAGTAGCACTCATGCACAAAGGTGATTGCCGATTGCGGGTTGGGGTCAATGAATACGACATAGTGGACAAAACCCTAAGCGTTGTAGGGCCTGGAATTGTCCGCAGTTGGACAAAGAATGACTGGCAGGCAATTAACCACACCATCTTTTTTAAACCCGACTTTTTTGACCCACCCTTTGCCAATGGATTTTTACAGCACTATGTTTTTTTCAAAGCGGGTGTCAATCATGCGATCAAACTGCTTGATACAGACTACCGGAAGGTAAGCGGCCTTTTAGAATTACTGCAAGCTTACAAAAGCAACAAAAGGGTTAGTCAAGGTATTTTCTTCGCTTTTTTGGAGTTGGTTGATCAAATCTATCAAGTAATAGGTGACGGGGTTAATCAAAGTACCCGAAATCAAAAGATTTGTAATCAATTTGCGGGCCTGTTACATGCTCATTACAGAGATGAAAAAGAGCTTTCCTTTTATGCAGAAAAGATGAAGATTACCCCCAAAACTCTCTCTGATATTTTAAAAAAGGAAACAGGACGATCCGCCAAGCAGTCCATAGATGATTACATCATTCTGGAAGCAAAAAGTCTTATGAAACAAACCGGGATGAACATCAAAGAAATCGTGTATTGGCTGGGGTATGAAGACCCATCTTATTTTACAAAGCTGTTCAAGAATAAAACGGGCATCACGCCGCTTGAGTACCGAAGTTCGTAACGGAAAAAACTACCAGCCTTTCCGTAGTTTGCTCTACTGGCCAGGATCGTGGTAATGTAGTTTTGTGCTGTTCATGTAATTATCACAAAACACTAAAAACAAAGGTTATGATCACCCAGAATCTTCGCATCAATCAACTCTCCGCCGCCGCTTTTGAAAATTATCTTTCTTACCTGCGTGCCATCGATGGCAAAGACATAGAAACCTACGGAAAGTTTCTTGCAGACGATATTTCGGTTCAATTCAACAACGATCAACCCATGCAAGGAAAAGAAACAGTCCTTCAAGGCCTGGGTTACTACTGGCAATCCTTTGGAAGTGTCGAGCACGACCTGACTAATATCTATGGAAGGGATACAGCTTATGTGTTAGAGGCACAGAACCACTACGTGCGCAAAGACGGCAAAATGGCAACAGTGAAGGCCGTCGCTTTCACAGATCTCAATGATCACGGCCTTGTAGAATCTGTCCGGATTTATCAGGATGTGTCGCCAGTTTTTGCGTAATGCTTGCTTACAAGCGAATAAAGTAGAAATATTAGTTGTACCGTGTATTACGGTGTAATTTCAAATTCGGTGGGGTCTACTTCTTTGGGTTGAATAAAAAGCATGGGACAGCCGTTTTTTGTGCTGTTTGTGAACGTGTTTACTTTTGTGTTTTCAAAGCAACGCGTGTTGCACGTTCTGCAGTAGATAATGTACAAGCCCCCTGCTTTCTGAAATGTCCAAACTAGTTTTACAATGGAAGCGTTACGAACATTTATCAAAAGCAAAGTCCCAATCATAGAAATTGACTTGGACACGATACTTGCCGGGTTTCGTGAGATCACAGTAAAGAAAGGAAAGTTGCTCCACAGACAGGGACATATTATTAAGGATTATTTCTTTGTTCTGCGTGGTGGACTGCGCATCTACATGGATACCGGTGAAGAAAAAATCACCGGCTGGATTGCCCTGGAAAATGACTTTTTTACAGAGCTGTCAAGCCTGAAGAAGCAGATGCCTTGCAGGTTTAGTATCCAAGCTATAGAGGATTGCATTGTGCTTGCCATCTCCACCGAAAAAATGGAAGAATATTATCGTAGTTACCCTGTTTGGCAACAGTTTGGAAGAGAGGTCTGGGAAGATGCTTTTCTTAAAGTTGTCGATGGCATTATTTCTTATCAAACGCTCACAGCGGAAGAACGGTATCGGCAAGCAATGGAAAAATCCGATCTGCTGCAACGGGTACCGCTAAAAGACCTTTCTTCTTTTTTAGGGGTTACTCCCAACTCATTGAGCCGGATTCGTAAGAATCTCAAGTGATACGTTTTCTTACCATTTGGTAGATTCTTGAGGATGTTTCAACGCCATTTTTGAGGTATAAAACAAACATGGCAATGAAAGAGAAATCGTTCGATTTGATGTTGGCTTTCAGTCTTTTCTTTTTAGCACACTGGTTCTATGGTAATCTATACGAAGAGATTGTACTGGCACCCAACCAGCTAGTAAACAGTTATGCAGCGCTCCAAGCCTGGCAAGGATATTTTACCCTCACCAACCAAATTTACTACTATGTTCCGTTTACACAACTAGCCGTCCTTGCTGTGTGGTACTTGTATTGGAAAACGAGCCATCCCACACGAAAGCAGCGATTGAAAAAGGCAGGTATTTACGGATCTATCGCTATTGTGGTAACAGCGTTAATTGTCACACAGCTAAATATGAAACTTTTTTTTGGCGACCTGGCACAGAATAAGGACAGGCTACATACCCTGTCAATCATCTGGCTTATTGGTAACGCGGTGCGAGTGGTGGTGGTTGGCTTCAGTCTTTATCAAGTGCTTATGGTATTTGTGGAAAGCCGAAATACAAAGCACTTATAAATCAAAAGGTGTGGATTGCGAAAGATTATCCTGTGATTTCAGCAATCTCAAAATCGGTGGGGTCTACTTCTTTTGGTTGAATAAAGAGCACGCGACAGCCATTTTTTGTGCTGTGAGGTCCGTGCTTTTGCCCTGGGTCATGAGCAAAGAAAGCCCCCGGCCCATAGCTGATACCGTCGTTAATGAAATCGCCTTCCAGTACATAATGTTGTTCTTCGGTTTTATGGTGAATGTGTGCTGGGATGAAAGCGCCGGCTTCCATTTTAAGTTCAGCAAAAACGGGCCCGTATTTCGTTTCTACATTCAGGAGTTTTACAAACAGCTTATCTATAGTAGCTCCGGGGATCGGAAATGGCATATAGTCCATTTCATTTGATTTTTTGATATTCTCCATTTTTTTAGGTTTAATTTATCTGAGATTTAATTGTTCCGACTTGAGACAGCACCTACAGCCAGCCCGCTATATGCCAGGATGCTACGATTATTCCATCTTCGATCTGGTAAAAATCCCAGGTCATAAAGGATCGTTTTATTTGTTGCCGGCACCCAAATAGATTGCCGGCATGGGTTGCAGTTACTTCGCCAGGCACGGCCACAAGATTTCTTTCAACAACGGTTTGTAAATCGTTTCTTTTGAAATAAGGTGGTGAAGAGAAGAAGGGTTTAATCGCCTTCAAATATTTATCGAGGTAGCTGCCTTGACCGGGAAATGCTGGATAAACATTCTACACTAAAACGCTGTCTTCAACGCTTACCCCGGGGTATTGAATAAACATCAGTGTACAGCCTTTCTCTGTTGTATGCGGTCCGTGGGCGACGCCGGGGCCATGCACCAGAAAAGAGCCAGCGTTCAATTTCTCACCATTGTTGATCAGCTCACCTTCAACCACATAAACAGACTCGACAGCTTTTATGTGATAGTGTCGTTGAAGAAAGGCACCGGGGGCCAGTTTCGCCATGGCAATAAAAGGTGCTTGCTGAATATCAGTGTTGGGAAATGCGGCCAAAGTATCCCCGCTCCAACCGGGTAACGTGAAAGGCACCCACCCGATGTTTTCTGCTTTTATGATGTTTTCTTGTCCAACTGCTGCCATAAACTTTTCGTTTACTACAAAGCTTCACGAAGCAGGCTTTAAGATGACTATCAATTTTTCAGAAAAAACTATCAATCTTTTTCCATCGACAGGCTTGCACGGTATGCAGACGGCGTTTTCTTTTCGTAGGTTTTAAAAAAACGCATGAAGTTCGATGGTTCATCAAAGTTCAGCTCGTAGGCAATCTGTGAGATATCCAGGCTGGTGTAGGCAAGCAGGCATTGGGCTTCAAGAAGCACTCTTTGCCGAATAAAAGCGCTCGCGGTTTTTCCCGTTTTCTTTTTGATTGTTTCACTCAGG
Source organism: Flavitalea antarctica (assembly GCF_054461535.1). Taxonomy (NCBI): domain Bacteria; kingdom Pseudomonadati; phylum Bacteroidota; class Chitinophagia; order Chitinophagales; family Chitinophagaceae; genus Flavitalea; species Flavitalea antarctica. The sequence continues at coordinate 153,106 of NZ_JBTLQG010000009.1, read as the reverse complement.
TGCGTCGGATGAACATTCAGCTGTTGGGCATACTCGTACACCGAACGCTGTTTCGAAAAAAAACGATTGACCAGGCTTTGAAAATTGAAAAGGAGTTCTTCTTCTCTTGACACCGGCAGTAGCGCGGTGCTGCGGTTAATTCGTTGCGCATGAATCAACAGGATTTTAATGTAGGAGCGAATCATCTCAAACTTCCATTCCTCGTTACTGCAATATTCTTCCAGGATGTTTTCAAAAACAATTTCCACCTGCCTGCGGGACGCTTCCGGCACCGGCGTAACGTGGATTTTATCCTGGTGAAACAAGATGAGTTCTTTTAGCAGCAAGCTTCCCTGGATGGAATAGGTAAGAAATTTGGGTTTGACCAGCAAGACAAACCCTTTCCAGTTGCTTTTTGTTCGTTTCCAGTGAATGAGTTGATCCGGAGAGATAAAGAAAAAAAGGCCACCTTCCCTGCATTCATAAGCTTTGTCATTCACATGCAGTACCGCATCCATATCGGTCGCAAAAGTGATGTGAAAGAACGCATCCTTGTAGTACGGCGTTTCCAGCACCACGTTATTGATGACGTCTTCATAGCGGAAGATGTGAATGTCGTCGTGAAGCGTTTGAATCCCGGTACTCAAAGCGGCGTGCCATTCATTGATGGAGTGGTAGAAGGGAAAAGTGCGTGGTTCCGGCATAAATTGGTTTGGGTATGTCTTGCTTAATGATTCGACGAGCCGGTACGAACAACAAGGGATACCAGCGGATGGTTGACGAATAAGTCGTATTCGTTTTTATACTTTTAATTGATTCTTAAGGAGCCTAATTACAAGGAAGTCCTATCGGTTCACAATAAAACTTTCAATTAAGCTTATGATGATTGCGAGGGACGGAATGGCTAGACCAATTATAAAAAGCATTAGGGTTTTTTGATAATAGAGAACCGTATTTTGTTTAGGATAATTCATGTTCAATACCCGATATATAACAATCAACAATATCGGTATACATAAGCAAAGACTAACTCCGGTTACTATTTCTTTGAGTCTATGACTTATAAATGCTTTGGTGATCCACATAGCCGCAAAGTTCAGTATGAACCCCAGCAAAATGCCTGCAACATTAACCATTGGCTGTCGGTAAGGTTGTAATTTATCTTCCATCCTACATTAATTGATGTTGAGTTCATTCTTTAGCTTTTTCACCTGAGATTGCATAGCCAACTTTTATAGATCTGACGGGTAGTAGGGATAGAAACTTTCCAAACTGCCCGTCCTTGCCTTTCAAGCCTACATATTTTTACAACTCTTTTAAAAGTAAGATATAGGCTGCAAATTACAAGTAGTAGTTCCGGTATAAAATACCTGTATATGGTTAGCAGCAATTAACTGGATGGGTGAATTGAATTTACCTGGAAACATTTTTATAAATCACACCATCTTTCATAATCAGTAAAAAATTTTTCTCAGGGTCTTCAAGCAGTTTTATGTTATGAATAGGTTTGCCATCAACTAGTATCAAATCGGCATAAGCCCCTTCTTCTACAACGCCCAATCTGCCATGGGGGTAAGGGTTGCGTTTGCCGCTCATGGCCAGCAATGCTGCATGAGCACTATTTTTTCTGGTGCTTTGCTTGCCCGTGTGTTCTGTGCTTGGGAAAAAATGTATGCGAGTGACAGAATCCCAGTAAAGAAAACTTTCAAAATTGAGCATCTTAACATGGTCAAAAATTGTTCGTTATTATAATACCTGGCTACATCAGTATATCAGTTGTCAATTTTCAGAACCAGAGTTCGTGTTACGTGGTCCCGGTATAGAGGAGGGCAAACCGTTTCCATTTAAGAAGTTCTAAGTACGACCGTTGCCTAATCCTATTGAGATCCCGGCGCTAAGAGTTACCCATGCATGAAACCCCTCCCTCTCATTGTTTATTCCAAGACGATTTGAAATGCTGCCGGTGAGAGACAAAAGTCAATTTCGATCATATCAAATTAGACAATCAAATATTATGTACTAAATTTTGTTTAACGAGAAGATGAAAACGTATAATATTTATTCAACAAACAAATTGACAATGTCTATCCTTAGTTTGAGTTTATCAGATGATTAAAATTCGGTCAAAGTTTCAGGACACTTTTTGAACCAGACTATGGACAATATTTACAAAGAGGCTTGTGGCTTCCCCAAACTTCGGCGCTGAGATGAGCATTGAAAACCGCGCATTAAAAAATCTCATCGAAAAAAAGTTATTACGCCACAGTAAATGCAGTCTGCAGACTGTTTGATCGTTGATGAGCAGCCTGGTACCTAAAAGGCGTGCACATTTGTAGGTATATCCGGTGCTCAAGCTTTACTTGTTGCGGTATGGAAGAAATTTTCGATTTTCCGGAACCTTTTTTATGCATACAAAGATAAATAAAATATCAGACCGGTCAGGAAAAACTGCAGCTAACCCCGAATAAACCAGGCGCAACCTGTGCGACACCCAAAAAAGACGAAAAGAGAAAATGCCGGAAAGCCCGGAACTTTTGTAAAGTTTTCGCAGCCCCAAGGGTTGAAAACTCGAACCAAATCCTACAGGATTTAAAGGATTCAGCAGCATTATGAGGTAATTAAGGGTATTGCCATCCCATTGAAAGTTCGAGTTTTTTAAGGTCCATTGAATTTAATGTGTTGTTATATCTGAATACTCACTCCCATTCCAGTTGCCTGCCAAAGTCTTGCCTAAAGGAATTTATATCTCCCTTACTAGGCAAAGCCACTCAAGCTGCTTTAACTTAATACTTATAAAGCAAAATCTCCGTATATCCTCACTCGCTACTGTCTTTCCTATCATTACAGTCCGCAAAAATTGAAGTAAAAAATCAAAAAAGAGAAACTGCATTGCAAAATGAAAGCTAGGAGAAGCCTTCACCTTTATTGGGCAATAAGAAATAACCTGAAAATTGAATCATGAAAAATATTCCAATCGATGGCTTCGGGAGAATAGGCGCGGCGGCGTTTACAGTTTTGATGGAATGGGAATTTACAAATCAAATGGTCCGGCAAATGCTTGCCACGTTTTCAATGATCGACCACTAAACCTAAGATATGAAACTTATTTGGCTCCTTATCGTTTTCATTTGCGGGGCGCTATTGCCCTTTCAAGCTGGTTTAAACAGCAGATTAGGGCGATCAATTGATAGTCCGCTTTATTCGTCAATGATCTGTTTTATCGTTGGTGCCATTGCGATGGCATTTTATATCCCATTTACGAAAGAATCTATTTCGATCACCAGCTTAAAGTCCGCAAGTTTTTATTACCTGGTTGGAGGAGGTATTACTGGTGCCATTTTTATAACCGGAACAATGCTTGCGCTACCGCGGATAGGCATGGCATTAACCTTTGGACTAGTGTTGGCGGGGCAAGTTATTATTTCTGTATTACTAGACCATTTTAATATTCTTGTAGAACAGCCGCATGCTTTCAGTTTATGGAGGCTGTTAGGAATTGCGCTAATTATATTGGGAGTTCTTATTGTACAAAGGTTTTAATTTAGTTCTTGAAAAGAAACTTAAATGACATCTTCTTTAAGAAAATGTGACACTATTATATCTCTTCACGATAGAGGTTATACAGAAGACTTTGCTATGGACGGTAACCGCTTCTTCTGGGTACAACGAAAAAAACAGATACATAGGAAGTATATGGCAATTACTGAGTACTACTGCTTTGAAGATTTGTCAGGCTATGTATCAATCGTTTTCGGTGTGGCTGTAAGTAGATATGCTATAAAAGGCATCCTGATAAGCCATCATAACAAGATCCTCAGAGAGTTTGTATCATAAATTGCTAACATAAACTTTGAAGTCGCCCCAAAATTCCAATTGCCTTTTGATCTGCTATAAGGCCGAAATTCTTATATTTAGGCAAAGCGATAAAGTTTGCACATTAAAAAGTGACCTTTGGATGGAATCAAAAAACAGTTCACGCCTAAAACCAGGCATTCTTCTTCATTTTCGGAAGCGGATAAGCCTATAAGTGAAGAAAATACCACAGATAGCAATCATGAGCAGACAGTATTGCTATCCTTGAGTAATTCCATTGCTGCTGTACGCAGTCAAAGCGATTTGATGCAAGTCCTAAATTCGAAGTTGAAGCAGTTGTTTCCTATTACTGGCTTTGGTATCACTCTTTTGAATGAAGACGGGACATCACATAGTCCTTTCGTGGTAGAGTCGGAGGCACGAATAAAGAATGATGCAGATTTTAATAAAGTAACCAAATCTACCTACACGACTGAAGATGGTGTGTTTAACAGGATTACGCTGGCCGAGGAGCCCGTCTTACTTCATGTGGAAGAATTGGAAGTAATGCGGGCAGCCTATGTGGACTTTTGGAAGAAGATGGGTGTGAAGCAGGTAATGGGTATTAAATTAAATGCAGCCAATAAGTACCTCGGTTGTCTTATTGTTCATCTTATCTCAGGATATGCTGATAAAATACGGCTGAACCTTTTTAAAACCGTTAGCGCACAAATTTCGGTGGCCGTCTCCAATATTCAGGCAAATGAGGAGATCATAAAAAGAGAGAAAGATACATCCATACTTCTTTCGCTCAGTAATGATATGGCAGCTTTAAGAAACAGAGACGACCTGTTTCAAAAGGTCAATCCGACGATAAAGACAATTCTTTCATTTAACAAATTGGGAATAGCGCATATCAGCGAAGACCGGAAAAGCCATAGTGCCTTCATGATGGATCTTGGTGACTCGGTGCGGTATCATCTTGACTTTATTAAAATTACTACACAAAAGTATGACGTAAATGATCCGGTCTTCAGTCATATCATGAATTCACCTGATCCGGTTATTCTTGATGTTGATGAGCTCGAAAAAATACCTAGCATCCCTGCATATGTTCATTTTTGGAAAGAAGTAAATTTTAAGTTCCTTTTATGTGTTGCGCTTCGTGTTGGCGGGATAGATATAGGAGTTGTTTTTTTTGATGTTGGTGGCAGGGCGAAAGTAGATTTAAAGTCTAACCTGTTGAAAGGTGTTTGTGCTCAATTAGCAGTAGCTATTTCTAACATCTTGCGTAATGAAGAAATCTCCAGGCGCGAGAAGGAACGTGAATTATTATTATCCCTAAATATTGAAATTGCGGCGGCACGCAACAGCAATGAACTGCTGAATGTTATCAGTCGAAAGCTTAGGGAGCTACTCGGATTTACACATACTGTCATTGCGACAATAAATGACAATCAATCTACATTAAGTGCCTTTCTTTTGGATAACGAAGCAAAAAGTAAGCAACATCCACGTTATGCGGAGGCTTCTGCCAAGTCCTATTCAATAAATGATGCCGTCCTCACAAAAGTCTTTTCCACTTCGGAACCTGTGGTTTTTGATTTGAGACAGATGTCTAAAGAAACCAAGCTTCCTCTTTATTTTCAGGTGAACTTTGACAGTGGCATTAACCATGCTGTATTAGCAAGGTTTTCAGATGGTGCAACCCATTTCGGTGTGTGGATGATCCTTTTCGACTCACCAAAAGCGCCAGAACCAAACCAACTGCGACTTATTGATGGGTTGTCATATCAAATTTCAATAGCCGTATTAAACATTATTGCCAATCAGGAAATAAAATACCGCGAACAGGAGAAATCTTTGTTGTTACATTTTAGTAATTCCATCGCCTCGGTAAAAGACAACGAAGTACTTGGAAAGGTATTGAAGCAGCAGCTAAAAGATCTGTTCTCGATTGAGGATTATCTTATCAATCAATTGAGTTCCGATAAAAAAACATTTATTCCGTTGCTTTACGATCCGGATGCAGCATTTATAAATGATCCTTCGTTCCTACAACTTCTACATATTCCGACTAATGTAAATGATGGTGTCTTTAATCAAATATTAAACTCTGAGGAACCTATAACATTTGATGCTACACAATGGTCGCGTTCAACAGACCCACCCCTGTATGCAGAAACCGCTAAAACAATTGGGCTAAAGCGAATGACAGGGGTTCGAATCCGGATGGGACAAGAAGATATTGCTATCTTGAATTTCAGGCATGATGACTTCGAGTTAACGCCCAACCAATATCATCTGTTAAAAAGTATTTGTTCACAAATCGCTATTACAATATCGAATCTTATAGCCAATAATGAAATAAAAGCCAGAGAGGAGGAAAAGTCGAGGTTGTTGGAATTCAGTAACTCCATTGCTTCGGTAAGAGATAAACATGTGCTGGCAAAGATTTTAAAGGCTCAATTAAATAACTTATTTGCAATTGAAGATTATGTAATCCATGCAATCACCAAAAACAAAAAAAAGCATTGGCCTGTTTTGTTTGATCCCGAAGCAGATTTTGCCGCACACCCGGATTTCAGAAAGTTAGTGGAAATGGAATCAGATGTAAATGACGGAGTATTTAATGTCATTCTGGGTTCAACCGAGCCAGTTGTTTTTAAAGTGGATGATTGGCTGCATTCTACCAGACCCCCTTCTTACGCCAAAGCTGCCAATGATATAAACCTTGAAACAATGGCAGGAGTTTCTATTCATTTAGGTGAAGAGCCTATAGCCGTTATGAATTTCAAACAGGATGCCTCTAATCAGTTCGCAACAAAAAAACCACTTTTCAAGAGCATCTGTTCTCAATTGGCCATTGCCATTTCCAATATTATTGCGAATGAAAAAGTTGAAAGACAGCTTCATGAAATTGAGCACTACAAACAGCAACTGGAAGAAGAAAAAATTTATCTCCAGGAAGAAATTGAAACGAGCCAAAACTATTCTGATATTATCGGGTACAGCGACGCAATGAAAAAAGTGTTCCATCTTGTTACGCAAGTAGCTAAATCAGATAGTACCGTCTTAATTTTAGGAGAAACCGGAACAGGAAAAGAGCTGATTGCAAGGGCCATCCACAATGGATCTCCAAGAAGTCAGAAGTTAATGGTTAAGGTAAATTGTGCAGCACTGCCTGCAAATTTAATCGAAAGTGAATTGTTTGGGCATGAACGAGGCAGTTTTACGGGAGCCACCGAGCGCCGGATCGGAAAATTTGAAATTGCTAATGGTGGGACTCTTTTCCTCGATGAAATAGGAGAAATGCCTTTGGAACTTCAGGTAAAATTGCTTCGGGCTTTACAGGAAAAAGAAATTGAACGTGTTGGTGGCCGAACCCCTTTTAAAGTAGATGTGCGTATCATTGCTGCAACGAATCGAGACTTGGAGAAGATGATGGAAGAGGGTAAGTTCAGAAACGACCTTTACTACCGGCTTAATATTTTCCCGATTAGCCTGCCCCCTTTAAGAAGCCGCACAGAAGATATTCCCGTTCTTGCCTTGCATTTTATCAAGCGATTTGCAAAAAAGGCAGGCAAAACAATTACTACTTTTAGCAATAAAGTACTGAAGGAATTCATTCAGTATAGCTGGCCCGGTAATATTAGGGAACTTGAGCATATCATTGAGAGAAGTGTTTTATTAACAGAAGGTGACACCATCAAGGAAATCCATTTGCCTACTACCAAAGGAAAGGTGCCAGGTGAAGCAAAGGCTCCCGAACCCCTGTTAACCACGATTGACGATAATGAGCGGCGACATATTCTTTTGACACTAAAACATTGCAAAGGGAAAATATCCGGTATGGGTGGAGCTGCAGAAATACTGGGCGTTCCTACAAGTACGCTGACATCGAAAATGAAAAGATTGGGTATCAAAAAAGAACACTTTATTTAATACACACGGGTTGCAAACTTTCTTATTATTCCACGCTATTCTAATGGATGTCACAGTACAGGTAGAACCTTCTAAAATGGTCACGGTAAAGTTCCGGTTGCTAATACAGTTGCATTCTGATTCATTCTTGAACTATCGTAGCACGTTGTCTGAACTCGGAAGGCGAATGCTGAAAATATGATTTAAATAGTCTTGAAAAATGTGCAATATTCTCAAATCCTAGCGTGTAGCAAATATCGGTGATAGTCATTGTCGTACAGCGAAGCAATTCCTGTGCTTTTTCGAGCCTTTTTTTGCGGATATAATCTGATGGGCACATATTATAGATAGCTAAAAAATCTCTTCGGAAACTTGATAAACTTCTTCCGGTCAAAACAGCGAGCTGTTGCAAGGAAACGGAATTCATAATATTTTCCTCTACTGTCACCGTTATATCAGTACGGAATTCTTTACGCAGGTTGTAAAGGCCATGCACAATCGAATTGTCAAGGCTTGAGAGGTAAAAAAGTAATTCGAGCAGTTTTATTTTCACCAGGCTGCTTTTTATACTTTCTGGCTCGTGGCAGAAGGACTCTAATGTCTCGACATATTTCAATATCTGCCGGTTAGGGACATTGATCAAAATCGGCGAAGAAGCTTCGTTATGTGTAATTACGATATTGCTAAGTTTGATAAACTCCTTGATTATTTCGTCCTCTAATACGAAAACAAAATATTCGAGGCGGTCATCAGTTGTGTCAGCAACCCTATGAAAAGTAAGAATCATATTTTTCTTGATAAAGGCTATCTCTCTATTATTTACTTCAAATGTCTCAATACCATACGTAATGCCTAGTTTTCCTTTTGTGACTAAAAGCAGAATATTCTGCTCTAGATAATAGGTACTTTTTTTTTGTTGATTCGATGAATAAAATTGAATTCCGAAATGGCCCTTACACAATAGTTCTCTTTTGATATGCATGAAGTTATACCGTCCGTTTGTTGTGCTTGTCTGCATTTTTAGTCGCTTTATCTTCTTTTTAAAAGAGGTAGAATAACTTGTTAACCGGCTAATGGTTTCAAAGCAAATGCCAATGCGCAACATATTAATAATGAACATTTTAGCCCGCGACGGGTAATCCGAAATCGTCGATATATCGTTAAATGCCGAATCCACTGTCGAAATATCGCTAGTTTCGGAAACAGTATTTCCTTTTGCTGAAAAGTAAATGAGGGGTGGAGGATTAGAAAGGCTACGGTAGCTAGTAGAAGACGTCGTTCAAGGCCAGTTAAGGACTGATTAAGAAAAAGATGCTGAAAACATCCGATCAGATTAATCGTAAAAGCCTTTTACGAAAAGAGCCGTCCTACACTGTTCTACAGAATAATGTGTCTTTACAAAAAGAGAGAAGTATCGTAGGGAAAAGTATTTTTCAAAGATTAGCATCCTATACCAGGTTGTTTTAAAAAAAATATTTAGACAAAACTTCAAGCAAACTGTATAGCGCATGTAGCGCTTGCTGAAAGGGGAACTATATACGTGTTGGAAGAGGTTATCTTAGCTTCCTTCTGATAAGTATTTAATAATTTACTCTTCAAAAACTTTTTCCATCCTAACAATCCAATCCGGGCAATTTTCAGGATTTACTTATTTCCAAGAGCCACCATCATATACCAAATTAACAATTTCGGTTTTGCGATATTTAGCCACTACTGATACGTGGAACCGCACCCCTTCGGATGTGTGGATCCTGTTGAAGTAAAAATTAAGATTCCCCTGGCCTGTAGCTAATTTTTCAAAAAATACGGTATCGTCGTTGGTTAAGGCTAATCTTGGGCAAATTTAGGCTACTTTTTTGCCTTGCTTTTGGGTGGGGTCGGCACCCTTGGCTACTGAAATAGCAATCAATTCATCAAATTATAAATGAGTCTTCACTTTAGGTTCATAGTTACCAGCACGTTTTTTTTATTGTTGCTTTTGCTTTGTATGAATAAAAGAAGGCCGAAGGCTTCTGTTATTTTACGATAAGCTGTTTATACTTTAAATGTTCTTCACTATTCTTTACAGTCTATTCAAAACCTTGTTATCCTTGATGTCTCTTGTATTGAAACCCGCGAAAAACTTTTCGCAATAATGCTGTAGACTCTTATGGCTTACTGTATGATGGATGCTGCCGTGAAACTGTTTCGTTTATCAATGGACTGTATAATCACTTCCATTATTACTACCATAATTACGTAAGACGTAGATCCTTCACGACAACTGAATCTTCACGAAATAAACTTGATTTAACCACCATAAGGCTAACCGTCTACAAAAACCTGTGCCAACTCATACATAGTTACCCGTTCAAACAAGAACTTTGGGATGCTCATAATCAAAATAGGTGAAACAGATGTTTCTCAATCCACCATATATTTTACACAGTTTGTTTGAACGGATGCCTTTTGCCATCAGTTCTTCTTTGAGGGGTGTAGTACACTCGTCTATTAATTCATCTGTAATTAATACATAAGAACAACTTGGAATATCATTTTTCAGGAGGCGGTGTGTTTCTAATACCACTTCACCATATAGTTTCTTGAAGCCGACCAGATTAAATTCCGCCATTTTTCCGTAGTGAGCAATCAGCTTTAAAGAGAGCGGAAACTTACGTTCGTATCTCGCTTCAATTTCTACTAATCGTTCATTGAAAATGCGCTCCATCAGTTCATATTGATCGAGTATAGCCATTGTAGAGGGAGGAGCGCCATATTTGTAAAAAAATACTGCATCTCCTTCAATTTCGGCAATGTTCAACCCCAAAATATTATAATCGATGATGGCAGAAAGCAACTCGTAGGTGATGGTTCTTCCTGTGATCACATCAGTGTTGTGCACCAAATCGGTATAACCACTGATATCAGGAATAAAGAGCAAACCGTTATGAATTTTCCGATTATTGTCCATTGTTGATTCAACATGATTTATCTGTGCCAATTGATTCATAGTACTCAATTGATATGAAGAAAATTGCCTGTTTATACCGGGAGAAATTAATTACAAATGGAGCAGAAGGTCAAACGTTTTTAATGTTACCGACAGGTCATCGCTGTGATTGTCATTGAGTTCACCTGTATATTCCACTTGCAAGTCTTGCTGGTGTCAGTTATCATCGCAAAACTTCAATGATACCAGCTTCCAATACCCGTAAACGTTGGCTAATTCCCAATATCTTGAACGGTGCATCAATGTCTTTTTTGTTTTGCGTGTAATGTTGCCACCCCTCATAATGCAAAGTAATAACCATGGTGTTTGGAAACGCAATAGCTGTATCGATCGCATCATTGGTGCTCATCGTTACATTGAACGGAGCTCTCACCTGTGCGCCTCCTGCGAACAGGAAAACATATTGCGAGCGATACCGTTTTGAAACTTCTGCCACGCCTTCGTAATGAGTGGTATCACCGGTAATATAAATGTTCAACTGCTGATCGTGCCCAACGGATAACACAAATCCTACTACTTCACCTTGTAGTGCTTCTGTTCCTGCCGGACCGTGGCAGGCATGCGTTGCAGTGATTACAATCTGTGTACCGTCAGGAGCTGTAACAATGTCACTTTGCCAGGGCTTTAAGCCAATGGCGGTTCCTTTTAGCCGGTGAGCGCCTGGAATGGTAGTGTAAGTTTTAAAGACTTTTTCCAGAAGCAATTTGCCTGCATGATCTAAATTATCGAAATGCTGATCGTGACTTAAAAGCACAATATCTATGTGCCCAATTTTAATAGTTGCTGAGCCTTTTGTTGTTTCATGTATAAGCGAGCCAGACTGATATGCACTGCCAGCCCGGTCAAGCGTTAGATCAGTCATGATGCACAGTCCGGCGATTTCGAGAATTACTATTGTTCATCCTATATACACAGCGTTGAAAGAACTGCTCTTTGTCATTTATTTATTTATTACGGTTAAAACAAGAGCCCCTCCCGTACGAACAAAATCTTCTATCACAGAGGGGCTTCTGAACCTTTCTGACCTGTCGACTAACCCTACACCATCTTCGGTTTTGCTCTGCCCTGCCTGAATGTACCTACTTTTCTTTCTAAAAAATCCTTAATTGTCGAGCTAATTTCATCACCGAAACTTTCCAATGCAAAATGACCGGTATCATATAAATGATACTCCAGGTTTTTTACGTCCTTTTTAAATGCTTCTGCGCCACTTTCAGGAAATATGTAATCATTCTTTCCAAAAACAATCAGCATCTCCGGATTGTGGGTGCGGAGGTATTCCTGCCATTTGGGATATTGTTTTACGTTGTTCCTGTAATCGTAAAATAACCCGATTTGAATGTCATCATTTTCAGGCCGGAGCAAATGTCTTAAATCGATTTCCCAATTGTCAGGTGAGACAACACTAGCATCCGGAACACTGTGGGTATATTGCCATTTTAAACCCTCCGGACTGTGAAAAGTGCGACATTTATTTATGGCTTCCTGGTCGTTCCTGTTTTTCCAAAGCGCTTTAATCGGTTCCCAAAATGTTTCCAGGCCTTCTTCATAGCAACAACCATTTTGCACAATTATCGTTTCTACCTTTTCGGGGTGTTTTGAAGCCAGTGTCCAACCTACCGGTGCCCCGTAGTCCATCAGGTAAAGGCTATATTTTTCAATCTCCAAATACAGCAACAAGCCTTCAATGATATTTGCATAGTTAGCAAAGCTGTATTCAAAATTGGCCATCGGTGGCTGTTCGCTTCTTCCATAGCCTGGATAATCCGGTGCAATCAAATGATATGTATCCGACAGACTACTGATCAAGTTTCGGTACATGTGTGATGAAGTGGGATAGCCATGTAACAAAATTAAGGTGGGCGCATCCGAAGGACCTGCTTCCCTGTAAAAGATATCCACTCCATTGACCTTAGCATAGAGATGACGTGTTTCGATCTTCATTTTGTTTATTTTTTGGTAGTTAAAAAACCTCTGAAAAGGTGATTTGTGCTTCATGTTAACTTTCTTGCCGCAACAAGTCAGTCACTGAAAGAAACGTTCCTTGCTATTCTTACTAGAAAGATCAAAGGTGGCTTTTTTGCATTCAGATGCCTTATCTAAAAACTTCAATTTGTTTTATAAAAAAGTGCTTTGAATATTCATTGCTATTATAAAAATTGAATGAATATTCTATTCTTAATTACGATTTGTTCTTTAACAGTGTTAACTGTCCAAGATGATAAGATAAATGATTTGTCCTGTTTATCAGAACATTCAGCCGATTTCGATGCGGTTCTTTTTTGAAATCTTCTGCATTTACCTCGTTGTGTTTCTTTAGCCAATCGGATGGTTCCAGTCGGGTAAACTTTGCTGCCAAAGTTTCATTTACTTGGTTCCAATAAAACTTTAAATCATGCGTTGAAGGCATCATCGCAAATGATTTATCAGGGTTTTCAATAAAGATGTTATCCAACAGAGGATATAAACGTTCGTTTAAGTTTAGCAACGGTAGCATGGTATCATGCACTGCTGTCAGGTGCCCTAACAGGTAAACACCTCTGTTTCTATCAGGTGCAATTTCACTTTGTAATTGTTCTGCCGACAGATAGTTAAACAGGTTGTTTGCCCTTTTAATTTGCAAATTCCAAGCGTCAAGAATTAATCCCGTGCTTATTTGCTGCTCGTGGCTCATTGTGTAAAATTTATAAAAAGTAAAGCCCTTGCTGACAAATGCAAGTGCTTTACTTTTTGATTATGAAGTGTATTTGGCGAGCCATTTTGCTTTAATCTCTGCCCTTGCGTTGATGAACTCTACGTCCGTGCCTTGTGCAATGGCGTCAAGGGGATAGCGCAGGGGGCGAGTACCTTCCTTCATATTCACCAAAGTCAGAACTCCATCAGCAATCGTTTGTGGGTTCATATCAAACTGGGCCATCTTTCCGAACAATCCGGTACCAATTGCATTGAACATATGCGTAGCTACAGGATCATATTCTTTTGCAACATCAGCTTTATCAGCATTTAAGCCTGTTTTACTTCCGTTGTTCATTTCCGTAGGATAGACACCAGGCTGAATGGTCACATTCTCAATATTAAATTGTGCAAGTTCTGCTTCGAGTCCTTCAGTGATTGCTTCCACTCCGAATTTGGAAGCAAGGTAGGGGATCATAAATGGTAATGTGTGCCCGCTGGCGCCGGACGTAAGGTTAATGATCAACCCTTTCCCTGCCTTACGCATGGAAGGAAGTATCGCCTGGTAGGTACGAACAACACCATAGAAATTCACTTCAAACATCTGCCGAATTTGTTCGATGCTGTACGCTTCGAGCAAACCAAAGCCGCTAACACCCGCATTATTGACCAATACATCAATATGGCCATAGTTGGTTAACACGGATTCAAAAGCTCCCTTTACTGAAGTGTCGGAAGTGACATCAATTTCTAGCACTTGTACATTGGGCAAGGCTCCCAGCTCATCTGCCGCTGCTTTGTTTTTGCTTTTCGTGCCCCGCATCCCGGCGATAACGCTGTGGCCTGCCTTCGACAGTGTAACGGTCATTAATTTACCAAAGCCCGTACTTGTTCCGGTGATGAAAATTATTTTGCTCATCGTTTAAATTTTTTATTGTGATTTAATAATGCAAAGCTCCGCACAGCCCACATCTACGAAGGCAGACATTTGTCTAAAAAAAATCTTGATAAATGTCAAGGGATCATTTCCGCGAAGCCTTTCTTCTGATCCGGGTAATCGTTTCCGGCGTAAGACCTAAATAGGAGGCTATCATTTGCAGCGGTACACGGTTGGCAATGGAGGGATACTTTTTAATGAAGTCTTTGTATTTCTCTTCAGCGGAATAAGTGATATTTACATGGATGCGTTCCTGCGATACGATAAAACTTTTTTGAAGCAGCCCATTCATTAAATCATTAAAAGGCTGTACAGCTTTGCACACACTATCAAAATCATCTTTTCTAATCAGCAGGACTTCACTGTCTTCAATCGCATCAATATTGTATTTTGAAGGTGCTCCTGAGGCCAAGCTTTCGCGGTCTCCCGTCCAATAGTTCTCCGGTGAAAAATTCATGATGTGTTCAGTGCCCTTATCGTCTACAAAATAGGTTCGCAAAAAACCTTTGCCTACAAAAGCATTAAACTTCCATACATTGCCTTCCTGTAGAAGGTATTGGTGTTTACGTAGCTTTTTAACGGTCGCAACGGATTGTATCAAGGCAAAGTCCTGGTCCGTCAGATTTATTTTATCTTCTAAATATTTTCGAAATCTGTCCAACATTTTTACTTTAGAAACTGTAAAAGCATATCCGGTTTACTTACAAAATTTTATCAATTCCTGTGCAACAAATTTTGGTTGTTCGTCGGCGATATAGTGCCCGCTATTCTCTACTTTAATCAAGGTAAAGTTGGTTGTAACTGGCGTTACCGCAGCCTGTAACCAGCCATATCCGGTGGCGCCAAGACCAAGGACAGGAAGCGTAAGCTTCGGATAAGTTTTCATGTCTGCCATGTCTTGCGGAAACGCCTGGTACCATGCATCACCGGCACGTATTGCGTCCTTGCTTTCATAAGCAGCTTTGTAGATCGCCCGGTCCTTTGCACCAATGGAATCTGAGTGCAGTGTCAGGTAATCCAAAAGGAAGTCCAGGTAAATGCCTGTACGGCCTTCAAGAATATTTTCAGGCAAACCTTTAACCTGGTGAAAGGCAAACCACCAGGGATATCCGGGGTGCTGCTCATCTATTTTCGTTCCAAACTTTCCATTTTCTGGTAGCATACGAAGCTGTCCAAATAAGTTATCAGGGTGAGGCACATCCATTAGTGCAAGTTTTATTATTGCATCGGGATAATTTGCGGCAAAGCTGAATCCTACCATAGAGCCGATGTCATGACCTGCTATATTTACTTTTGGGTAACCAAGCTTCTTAACTAATTCGTAAATATCTTTTGCCATTGTTTTTTTATCATACCCACTCACGGGTCTTGAAGAAGCACCCATACCACGCAAGTCAACGGCAATAACAGTAAACTCTTTGGCAAGGGCAGGCATGATCTTGTGATACTCCCACCATGTTTGTGGCCATCCTGGTAATAATATCAATGGTTCTCCCGTGCCGCCCTTCACATAATGCAATTGAATACCATTGACAGCGGCAAATTTATTTTCGAATCCATGAAGCGAATTCACCAGGGCCTCATCTGAGAGTTCGTTCTTAGAGTACCTGGGAGTTGTTTGCGCAAAGGATGTTCCATAAAAAAACAGGGTAGCAAACGAGAATGCGCAAATTAACATCACCTTAGATGACATTTCTTTCGTTTCTTTAAATAGAAGTTTCATTGTTTGATATTTATAATGTGAAGAGACAATAATTAGTATAAATCAGAAAAGTCTAAATCGTTTACAAACGGATCAATGTTTTTGCGGCAACATAAAAGATGTCCTTATTCGTTACCGCTTGTTTTTCTAAATACTTACTTCTTTTGTAATGGCTGCACATTAATTGCATAGAAATGTGCTCACCGATAGAGTAGTTCAGTTCCATATCCCACATACTCCCAACTGAATGATGGTTATTTGCTTCTGGCAGCAAATAAGAGCCATTACCGGAATAGAGTCCATCTTCTACCCGTTGTCTCCAAAATCGGTAGTATGCAGTTTTTATGCTGAGCCTGTCCCGGAATTTAAATTCCACAATTGGATGAAGAACGATCATGTTTGCCGAACCGGCATTATTGACATAGCCGTAGTAAACACCGCTTGGATAGAGAGGATTAAATGTTTGAAGGTTTGAATCTGAAGAATCTCTATCACCACTGGAAATGGCACCCTGGATCGAGAGAACGGGTTTGATACCAGAAGCCGGGATTGCATGTCTTAATAATCCTGCAATTTTCCATGCTTTGATATTACCCTGATTAAATTTTCCGACTTGCAAATCCGTAACCAAGTAGGCTGCCCAATTTCCGCATTTAAGGGAAAGTAGCATCCCTACTGTGTGTCTCGTTTCTTTGCCGGACGCCTGGTAAAAGCTTGTATAATCCCTTTTATTGAACAGGTAATAGAAATCCAGTTGGTTCAATGCACTTTTCGAATACTTGGCTTTTCCCCAAATACCAGCCAGTTTCTGGGACTTGTTAATGCGATCGTCAAGGGATCCTTCTTCTTCTTTGATAGGCTGCATAAAAAAAGCATCTATTTTCAGCGATCTGTTTTCAAAGATCAACTTACCTCCTAACCACGACAATCTCACATTAGCATCACGAATATCAAGCAGGGTTCCCATGCTGTAGTCTAAAGACTGTTTCCCAAGGCGCAGCTTCAACTTTGCATTTCTTTCCTGCAAGATTGTTTGTTCGGCGAAAAGCTGAAGAACGGCAAGCCTGTTCAAATCCTGTACAGGTCTCGCACCTCCATACCTGCCACGAATTGTGCTGCTCTGGATTTGTATAAATAGTCTGATATACACATTCCATCTTATATCGGTATGCAGCAGGAAGCGACGTAGGAAATAGCCGTTGTCATCCTGGATACCGATACCCCATAAGTACCTATCGTAATATTCGTAGGCTTCACGGAAACTCAAACCCAAACTAATAAATCCTCTCTCCCGGTTGACTGGAATATGCTTCATTCGGTAGCCTTTTATCTTCGCAACTTTATCATCACTTAGTAACCAAAATTCTTCCGCAGGATCAACCATATAACCGCTATTTACGGAGTCAACCCCCTGGCTATAACTAAAGCCTGCGAAGACCAAAATTTGAATCAGTATCCCCACAACTTTTTGCTCAATTTGTTGCATACACATGGGTTCATTGTTTACGTTAACCCAGATATTTTTTTAATTCTGCTGCGGCGTGTAAGAATAGGGATCTTGTTGCAGGGATTTCAGCAAGGCCATTCAGCAAGCCAAAATCAAGAATCATCCCATTGTAACGGATGGTGATGACATCGACTCCGGCTTCACTTAACTTTCGGCCATAGGCTTCACCTTCATCACGAAGCACATCATTTTCCGCAACCTGGATAAGCGCCGGGGGTAAGCCCCCTCAATTGTTCAACGGCTGCTTGCAAAGGAGATGCATAAATCTGTTTTCGCCTTTCAGGGTCCTTGATATACATACCGTACATCCACTTCATTAGCGGCGTAGTCAGGAAACGATCTTTCCCAAATCAATGATAGGATTCCGTTTCAAAATCAGCGTCAACAATGGGCCAAAACATTAGTTGAAATTTAATATGCGGCCCGCCCAATTCTTTAGCTTTAAGCCTAGTGACAGCGGTCCCCAGCTATCAATGTTTAGATCACTATCAAACTGAATAGTCTTTCCAACTTTGACATGGTTGTAGTGTTCATAATTATAGCTTTAAATGTTTGTGATAAATTAAATTATTGTTGCAGAACTAATTTGTTTTAGCTAATAGAGGTTCTAGAAACCCCTATTTCAAATATTTTCTTAGTTCAGCGGCAGCTTGAATAAATAGTGAACGGGTTTCTGGTATTTCTGCAAGCTCATTTAACAAACCAAAGTCATGGATCATTCCCAGGTAGCGTACCGTAGTAACGTTCACTCCAGCCTCGCTTAGTTTTCTCCCATAAGCCTCTCCTTCATCACGGAGTACATCATTCTCAGCCACAGTGATCAGTGCCGGTGGTAATCCTTCCAATTGTTCACGCGTTGCTTGCAAAGGAGATGCATAAATTTCTTTTCGCTTTTGAGGGTCTTTGATATACATATCGTACATCCACTTCATCGTAGCCGTAGTTAAAAAACGCTGGGATCCAAATTGCTTATAAGACTCTGTTTCAAAATTTGCATCAACAATTGGCCAGAATAAAATTTGCAATTTGATCTCCGGACCTCGCTTCGCCTTGGACATTAGGGTGGTAACGGCTGTCATATTTCCTCCCACGCTATTGCCAACAACAGCCAGGCGTTTGCCATCGACATTTATTTCTTGACCATGTTCTGCAACCCATTTGGTAGCTGCATAAATTTCGTTTATGGCTTGTGGGAATATAGCATCAGGAGTAGGAGTGTAGTTGACAAAAACGGCCACTGCTCCAGAGAGAACAACCAGGTCTCTAACCATACGCTGATGCGTAGGAAAATCCCCTAAAACCCATCCTCCCCCATGAATGAATATAAAAACGGGTAGTACGTCTTTGCTACCTTTTGGCCGGACAATGTTTAGCTTTACCTGGTAACCGTCACTGTTAATTGTTTTTTCAGAAACATCTATTCCTGATAAATCAACTTTAACTGACGCCTGTGCATTTACCAATACATTGCGGGCATCCAGAGGTGACAGGGTTTCCAGGGGTTGCCCGCCGGAATTTAACTGCTTCAAAAAACTCTTAACTTCCCGTGTAAGATGTGGGTCGGTAGCATAATCTTTTACCTGTGCAGATAGATTACCTCCAATTATAACAAGCAGAAGGAACAAACTAACCTTAACGGTGATTAAATGCGGTCTAACGCTTAAGCATCCTTGAACTATTCTTTTCATCTTATTATTTTTTAAATATTTTAAAATTCAATCTTATTTCAAGTCATTATTAAGAAAGCGAGAAAATCAGATTTCTTATTGCTTGGACAAAATTCGCTATGAAATACATGAACAGATTGTCCATTTAATTCACAATGTTTGATTGTTTGTGTCAATGCCTTATTGTCCTTTATAAGCACTCATTGTTTATTGAAATCACTGCATTCCTTCCCAGCTTAGTGGATAGAAGAAGTAGTCAACAGAATAGATGGTTTAGAAATATTGATATAAAAAAATTGCGGCTAAGTTTTTTACTTGCCGCAATTAGTTTGCGTAAACTAATATCTGGTTTAAAAAATATTGATTTCTCCACCCTAATTAAACCTTCCCATCTGGACGGCTTTTCCTCTTTCCTGAACTTCAATCACTACATCTACATCATGCTGAAAAGAATTAGCTCCCTGGAAGTTGCTCTGAGAATGTCTTTTCGTTTAATAAAGACTAATTGGTGCGCCATTAATTACCTTAATTAAGTTTCACAAGAAACAAAAAAATCCTTTATCGAGTATTACAAACTTCTGCAAGGCATTTGGACCTGTGGCGCTCCTTTGGGTTATGATAACGTCACTATTAATAGTGAAAAGTCTATTATGGTTAATGAAAAGGGCAAACTGCTTCGTAAAGCCTTCCTCTGAAAAGCCAACGCAGGCATTTCAATGGTGGAGATTATTAACCCCTGGAAACACAAGGATTAAAAATTTCCCATCAACGCATAAGTGAAATTCTGCAAAATCCATTTTACTGTGGTTTACTATCTCATTCCTGCTGGATGGTGATATGGTTGAAGGCAAGCACGAAAAGCTTGTCTCAAAAGAGTTATTTCTAAAAGCTAATGCCGAGAAGTCGAAAATCCACATGGCTACAAGGCAAGCCCTATGAATGAAAACCTGCCGCCAAAGCTGTTCTTTAAATGCGAGAGCTGTAAAGAATACCTCAGAGGGTATATTTTGAAAAAGAAGGGGCTTTATTATTGTAAATGCAACCACTGAGGCCAATGTTCTTGTTATTTAAGCGCCAAACAACTCCATTCTCTTTTTGAAGCTATCCTGAATGAATTGAACCTTACACAAGAAGATGTTGACCCATTCAAACTTCAGCTAAAGAAAATATATACAGCACTCAATACAGAAAGGGAGGAGCATTTGCAACAATACAAGCTCAAGTCGAAAGAACTAGAGGACAAGATTGAACGGCTAGAAGAACGCTTCATAAATGAGGAAATTAAGGCTGATCTGTACGAAAAGATCTCGGTAAAGTTTCGCAAAGAAAGAGAGGAACTGGAGGCAATGGTGAAGATGACCCCATTAACTAACTCGAACCTTGAAAAATACATAGATCGCTCCCTTGATTTTCTCGTAGAACTCCCGTCCCTATGGGCTTCCAGCGATTACAAGAGGAACAAGAGCTGCAACAAACCATCTTTCCCGAAGGAATTTACTTTTCCAAGAAAAAAGGCGAAACTTCTGAAGTCATTTTCAAAAATTCCGGTTTGGTAGTCCCGACAGGAATCGAACCTGTATCTAAAGTTTAGGAAACTTCTATTCTATCCATTGAACTACGGGACCGATGTGAATCTCAAATCATTCCGCCTTCAGCGGACAATCAGGAAACTCCCAACAGGGCGGCAAAAATAAAGCTTTCCATCGTTTCTTGCGTTTTTCCTGCAAACTATGTTTGCCGGATCCAAATATATCTGCCGAATCCGCCGTATTAGGGTCGCTGGAAATTCCTGCCACTTCTCTCCCAAACCGCTTGCTTAAGCTGTCCGCGATTTCATATCTTTGCGTCCCTCAATACTAGTTATGAAATTTTATAATATTCTCATTCGCTATAGGCTCCAGATTGGCATACTTGTGATCATTATCGGCATCATTGCCAACGTTTTCGGCAGCTTCTGGCCAGCTTTCCCGGCTTATCTTGTTGGGGTGATCCTGATTGCAGGTCACTTTTTCTTTGGACCATTACGCGTGATCCAGGAATACATGGAAGCCGGGGATATGGAAGGCGCGGAAAAAGTTATGAATTCGATCAAATTTCCGAACCTTCTCTACAAGCCGATCCGTTCCGTTTATTACACGCTGAAAGGCAACGTAGCTATGATGAAACAGGACTTTGCCGGGGCGGAACTGAATATGAAGAAAGGAATTGACCTGGGAATCCCGATGAAAGAAGCCGAAGGAGCCAGCTTTTTGCAGATGGGAATGCTTAATATGCAGAAAAATGATTTCAAACAGGCGGAAAGTTACATCCGCCAGGCTATCAGAAAGGGTCTGCCCGACAAAGAAAATGAAGCCGCTGCTTATCTCCAGATGTGCTCACTCATGATGAACAAAAGAGAGTTTCGTGCTGCCAAGGAGTTTTTCAGGAAAGCAAAAGCGCTAAAGCCAACCACTCCTGAAATTGTAAAACAGCTAAAGGACATTGAGAAGTACATCACCAGGATCCCCGGATAGTATCAACTGAATTCAAGCAGCATCTGCTCACCAGGCCATTTGCCAAACCGGTCCGCAACTGCGTGATAGCGGAAAGCAAAGATCTCCCGCAGTTTCTTTTTAACCAGGAGCGAGTTTGCAAGGTCACCCAGGATCCAAAAGGGATTTTTATAATGGACAATGTCGGTCATCTCGACACCGCCTTCAATCGGCCTGAAATGATGCTGATGGTGCCACATGCTATAAGGTCCATGCCGCTGCTCATCTACAAAATACTTCATAGGGTCAACATGGGTGATCTCGGTCATCCAGTACAAAGGTATTCCCAACAACGGGCTGACCTTGTATTCAATCACCTGCCCCTGGTAAATTTTGTTTCCATGGTGTTTGGAGATAACCTTAAAGCCGAGCGTGGAAGGGGTTAACACGGGAAGATTCTGCGGACTGGAAAAAAAATCCCAGATCTCCGTTACTGGAACCGGAATTCTTTGTACACTTTTCAGTGAATAAACTGCCATAATGATAAATGATTGAGCACTGTCAATACAACCACTGAAGCAGGAATATGTTTAAAAGATTAATTTTTTTATGGGGTTGGGGCAGCCCGTTTGGATCAGGCCAGAATGAAACTAATAAATCTCTTTATCAATTATAACCGAACAACACCTTTGACCGGTATTAACCGAATAACTCCGTTAATTTGATTTAAACCGAACAAATTCGTCTATCCCGTTTGAACCGAACAACTTTATCTACAACGAGTAATCAGTCTTTATCTGGTCCATACAAATCCGCATAGTCGCAACCAGTGTTTCAACAAGAGCAGGGATCTGTTCAGTATCCGTGCCGGTTTTCCCGTTTGACTCGATCGTGCGGACGAGCTGTTTCAGCCTCGATATGCCCATTGAATCTATGGTTGATTTGAGCTTATGCGCCATCTTACTCAACGCTTCCCAGCGCTGATCACCGGCTGCAACTTCGATATCTTGTAAAGCATCAGGCATGGTGTCCAGAAACAGCTGTACCATCCTTTTGACGAAATCCAGGTCACCACCGGAAATCGCTTCAACCATACTAAGATCATAAAGCTTTTCACCGGGTGTGAGTTCTATGTCCGGAGGACTTTTCGTTACCGGTGCTGCTTCGCAACTTTCAGCATTGCTTTGGGCAACATCAGGGCCTGCCATATTCAGATTTTTGGAAATTACCTGGAATAGTCTTGGTTCGTCGAATGGCTTTGACAAATAGTCGTTCATTCCAACGGCCATATACTTCTCACTATCACCCTTAAGCGCATTTGCCGTGAGCGCAACAATGGGTATCCGGGATATCTTTTTGCTTTCGAGCGCCCTGATCTTTTGTGTAGCCTGCATGCCATCCATCTCGGGCATCTGGATATCCATCAATACCAGGTCATATTCATTTTCCTGCACCTTTTGCAATGCTTCTTTTCCATTCACGGCAATCTCCACTTCAAAGCCCCATGATTCCATAATATGCCTGGCCAGATACTGGTTGAGCTCAACATCTTCTGCTACCAAAATCCGTCTTTTGCCCAGGCTTTGATAATTAATTTCCTGTGACATGTCTTTGTTCTTTGGTTTATAAACACTGATTCCGAACGGCAATATGAATCTGAATGTTGAACCTTTTCCAGGCTCGCTTTCAAGAAATAATTGTCCTCCCATTAATTGAATGAGTTCGCGGCAAATACTTAATCCAAGCCCCGTACCTCCATACTGCCTGGTAACCGCCGTGTTAGCCTGCATAAAAGGCTCGAAGATCTCACTGTGTTTGTCTGCCGGAATGCCAATTCCGGTGTCCGCTACCGCAAACTCGAGCCATAATAAAGTATCACTTGATTCATGCACTTTTGCGCTGATAGTAACAGATCCTTTTTCAGTAAACTTTATGGCATTACTTATGAGATTATTTAAGACCTGTCCCAGTCGATGCGGGTCACCAATCACGGTTACATCCGGGTTCAGGGATACAAAGGATTGTATGACTATCCCCTTTTCTTCTGCTTTATAGGTAAAGGTCTGGACACAGATCTCAATTCGTTCTACAATCGGAAAATCAATATGTTCAAACTTAAGTTTACCCATCAGGATCTTCTCCAGGTCAAGCACATCGTTCACTATCACCAACAGGTTGTTTGCCGATTCCTGGATCATCTTCAGGTATCCTCTTTGTTGTTCACTGAGATCCGTTTTTACCAGCAGACTTGCAAATCCAAGAACACCATTCATCGGCGTCCTGATCTCATGACTCATATTTGCCAGGAAAACCTCTTTCGCTTTTGCGGTGTCCTCGGTGATTTTTTTCGCCAGCAATAATTGTTTCTCCGATTCCACCCGATCGGTTATATCCTGCGAAAACCCGATCGTGTAGGGCTCGCTGTCTGCTTCTTCCACTTTGTAATTCTTGTACAACAGGAACAGGCGCTGGCCTGATTTGCTGATCACACAAAACACTCCTTTACATTTCCCCTCAAGTATCAAAGGATCGAGATATTGTCCCTGGAAAGCTCCAACATGTTCAGGAGGTATGAAATCAGAGATAAGCCGGCCTACCATTTCCTCTTCCGAAAATTCCAGCAGCCGGCAGATGGCGGGGTTCACAGACAACATCCTCCCGCTCATATCGTGTGTGCAGATCAAAGCTTCACTATAATTGAACAGATCACGGTATCTTTTTTCACTTCGCTGGATCTGTTCTTCAATGCGTTTTTGTTCAGTTATATCAAAGCCATATCCAATCAGCAATTTCAGTTTCCCGGATTCGTGAAACACCGGGTATAAACATCGCAGCTGGTGTTGAATGCTGCCGTCTTTCAAGATAAATGTCTCCTCCCATTTACGGTGTTCGGCAGTCTGCAGCACTTCTTCCAGCACAGCAATTCTCCGCTGAAGCATCTCCGGTGGATATTTACGAAGGCTGAAATAGTCTTCATCTCTTTTCCCGATCAGCCATTTTCTTAAAGCTGGATCTTTGATCGCGGTTTCGTTGATAAAAAGGTATTCCCGTTTTGTGCTGAATACCACAAGGTCAGTTGGAATTTTATCAAGCACATCTTCATAAAATTTTCGTTGTTCCTCAAGCTTAACTTCGGTGGCGATCCTGTCGGTTACATCTTCAAATATCCAGACCTGGCCAAGAAAGTGATCTTTGTTCCAGATCGGGCAATAATCGCGCAGCAACATCCTGCCGTCTGCAAGTTCAACCTGCATACCGCGCACGGGTAAACGTTCTTTCATCAGTTGCTTGTGACCGTTGGTAAATGCCTCAGGATACCGAAACAAATTTGCGACCTCGTCAGTCGTCAGGCTGCATGGTTTTCCGATAAACTCGATAGGATCAATGGGGCAGTTGAACAGATCACAAAAACGCTGGTTAATAAAAACGAGATTATTGTTTTCATCACCAACACAGATGCCGTAGTTCAGGTTCTGAACAACGTGCATAAGTCGGTTGCTAGTAGTTAAGAGGCAGTGATTGATAAACTCTTCGGATGTCGCGGCCCTGCCGCCGGACTTTTGCAAAAGTTCATTTAGCTGCACCAGTTCGTGGCTGATGTCGCCAATGCCTTTTGCTTTATTGATGAGAGAAGTTTCGGCCAGTTCTGAGCCCGCAAGCTTTTCCACAATAATCCTGTGAAGGGTTTCTATCGTATTCTGAGTATTCACGCCTGGATGCACTTTCACCTTTTTACTGATACAATATCATTTACCTTGCTTTCAACTCGCCTGCCTGTATCATACGATAAATCGTAGATTTGCCGACATCAAGCTTTTTGGCTACCAGTAAAACATCTTTGTCATATTTGTCGAGATAGTGCTGTATGATCTGGATCTCGTATTCTTTCAACGATCTTTCTTTGCTCATCAGGTCGGCTATCTTGGCTGTAGTATTAATGGATATATGCTCGGCAGCAATTGTTTCGCTGTCGGACATAACACAGGCGAGTTCCATTACAGACTTCAATTCGCGCACATTACCAGGGAACGCATAACCCAGGAGTTTTTGTTGTGCATCTGCATCCAGTATCTTTTTCTCCCCGCCATTTTCTTTCGAAAAATGGTCCATGAAATGTTTGGCGAGAATAACTATATCGTTGCCGCGTTCCCGTATCGGGGGAAGGTGAATGGGCAGACCGATCAACCTGTAATACAGATCTTCCCTGAAATTTTTACTTTGTACCTCATCCAGTAAATTCTTATGCGTGGCTACGATGATCCTCACATTAATGGGCACTATTTCATTGCCCCCTATTCTTGTTATCTCTCTTTCCTGCAATACCCTGAGCAGTTTTGCCTGCAGGTTAATATCCATTTCACCAATCTCATCGAGAAACAGGGTACCACCATTGGCTTCCTCGAACTTGCCTATTCTCCGGGTGACCGCCCCGGTAAATGCGCCTTTCTCATGGCCGAAAAGTTCACTTTCAATCAGGTCCCTTGGAATAGCGGCCACGTTTACAGGAACAAAAGGCTTTTTATGCTTTTCAGAATTATAGTGAATGGCTTTTGCCACCATTTCCTTACCGGTACCTGTTTCACCGGAAATAGAAACCGTGATGTTGGTTTTTGATGCTTTTTCTACCAGCCCGAAAACTTTTTCAATAGCATCGCTTTTACCAATAAGGAACTTCGAAAAATCATACTTTTTTCCAACCTGCTCCTTCAGTTGTTCTACTTCCTTTCGCAGCCCGTCGATCTCTTTGAGATGCGCAAGTATGTTCCAAAGACGGTCCTTGGTATCATCATCTTTAACGATGTAATCAAAAGCCCCATTTTTCAGAAGACTGATAGCGGTGGCAACGTCGTCCTGGCCAGAAATAATAATAACCTGGATGTCGGGATGCACCTCGCGGATCTTTTTCAATACCTCTCCCCCATCCATGTCCGGAAGGGAGTAATCAAGCGTAACTACATCAGGCTTTTCGTGGAGGGCGCCAAAAAACGCTTTTGAGCTTTCGAAGCGGCGAACTTCATAATCGGGATTAAGTGAAAGGTAATGGTTCAGCATGGAACCGTACCAGACATCATCTTCCAGGATGAAAATTTTGAGAGAATTAGGGTTCTTCATGGGTTGGGTATGGAATACGTAACTATAAACGCAAATGATGAAAAAATATTCCAGAATAAGGAATAATTCCAAAAATAATAACCTGGTATATAACGTGCATGGTATCAATGTGTAAGGGGAAGTACTTAGCCTGTTATACCTGGCCCGGCGCGCGAGTATGCGCCCGGACCCACGGTCAGGGGTTATGAAGTATAGGCTTTACCTTTGCAGCATGGCTTTATCAGACAAACTCAATGAAAAATTCCGTGAAACTTTTGAGCAACTCAATGACCAGCAAAAAAAAGCCGTAAACACCATTGAGGGCCCTGTGATGGTGATTGCCGGCCCGGGTACCGGCAAAACGCAGATCCTGAGTGCACGCATCGGGAAGATCCTCCTGGAGACTGATACTGCTCCCGATAATATTCTCTGCCTCACCTATACAGAAGCTGGGGTTGTGGCGATGAGAAGAAGATTGCTATCGTTTATCGGACCGGATGCGTACAAAGTCCGCATCTATACGTTCCACGCCTTCTGTAATGATGTGATCCAGGATAATCTCTCATTGTTCGAAAAAACGGCTATGGACCCGGTTTCAGAGCTTGAAAAAATTGCCCTGTTCAAGGAACTCATCGACACGTTTCCAAAAAATCATCCGTTAAAACGATACAGGGGCGATGTATACTTCGAGATCCGCAACCTCCAGTCATTGTTCAGCACAATGAAAAGGGAGGGATGGACCCCCGCATTTATCGATGGTAAAATCACGGAATACCTTGACAGCTTACCGACCCGGGAAGAATACATTTATAAAAAAGCAACCAAACTCTATAAGGCGGGTGACCTGAAAAAAGATAAGCTCGATGAAGCAAAAGAACGCATGGAAAAACTCCGCGCCGCGGTGCATGAGTTTGACCGCTTCCAGGAATTGATGAGGTCAAGGAACCGTTACGATTTTGATGATATGATCAACTGGGTCATCAGGGCTTTCCAGGAGAACGACGCGCTGTTGAGAAAATACCAGGAACAATTTCTGTATATACTGGTTGATGAATACCAGGATACCAGCGGTACCCAGAACCTGCTGGTTCACCTGCTTATCAATTACTGGGACAGGCCCAATGTATTTGTTGTGGGTGATGATGATCAGAGCATCTACCGTTTCCAGGGTGCGAACATTGATAACATGCTTGCTTTCACTGACACCTATAAGGACCTGCTCACGATTGTACTTACCAATAACTACCGCTCCATACAACCTATTCTTGACGTATCGAAAACACTTATAGATCGAAACAAGGGAAGGTTGATCAGTAAGATAAACGGGCTTTCAAAAGATCTGATGGCATCTAATATGTCAATCAACACCCTCTCGCATCTGCCGGTTATCAAGGAATACGAATCACAGCACCAGGAGATGATCGATGTAACCCTTCAATGTGAAAGGCTGATCGCCTCCGGCCTTGCACCCGGCCGTATAGGGATAATTTATAAGGAAAACCGGTATGGCGAAGAGCTTGCACAATATTTCAAACTAAGGGGTATACCCGTCTACAGTAAACGCGATGTAAACATTTTACAGATACCGGTGGCTTCGAAGATCATATTGTTTTTCAAATACCTCGCGGCTGAACTGGAAACGCCATTTGGGGGCGATGAAATGTTGTTCGAGATCCTTCATTTTGACTGGTTTGGAATACCACCAATTGAAATTGCAAAGCTGTCTATTGAAGTAGCAGAGAAGAAATTCGGTGCACAAAAAACATCGATCCGAAAGTTATTGCTGGAAAAATCAACCAGGCCACCGGCTGACCTGTTTGCAAAACCATTTAATGAAAAATTGAAGTTTGCCGGTACGGTCATCGAAAAACTTATAGCAAACGTTCCTAACGTTACCCTGCAAACGCTGTTAGAGAACATCATAAGAGAAGCCGGTGTGCTGAGGCATATCATGCAGGACCCTGAGAAATTATGGCTCATGCAGGTGGTGACTGCACTTTTCGATTTTGTTAAAGAGGAGACAAGAAGAAATCCGAAAATGAAGCTCCCCGAACTGGTAAATATATTCAACCTGATGGAGAAGGAAGAACTGGTACTGCCACTCGTGCAGGTGAGCGGCAACGACAAAGGTATCAACCTGATGACAGCACATGGATCGAAGGGGCTCGAATTTCAACACGTTTTTGTACTTGGATGTAATTCCGCTTATTGGGAGAAGAAAAGAAAACCGGGCGGCGGGTATACTTATCCCGACACTATATTTTCCAGTGTGAGCAATGCCAATGATGATGAGGAATTAAGACGATTATTTTATGTGGCGCTGACGCGGGCAGAACAATATCTGCATTTGTCGTACAGCCGTTTCAGGAACGATGGCCGTGAGCTGGAACCTTCCATGTTTATCGCAGAGATCCAGGATCATCATATCATCCCGACAGAAAAAATAATCATTGATAAAGAAGTTATCCTCGAATTCCAGGCCTTATCATTTGCTGAGAACCGGGCTCCCGAGATAAGCCATGTAGAAGAAGATTTTCTTCATACCATGCTGGAGAAGTTTGTCATGAGTGTTACGGCTTTGAACAACTATCTCAAGTGCCCGCTCGAATTCTATTTCAAAAACCTGGTCCGCATACCATCACCAAAAAATGAAGCAACGGAATTTGGTTCTGCCGCGCACCACGCATTACAAATGTTGTTCGAGAAGATGCAGCAACGCAATGACCAGTTTCCTTCGAAGGAAGAATTTCTTACTGACTTTGAGTGGTATATGCACCGCCACCGGGAAAGTTTTACCAAAGAACAGTTTGACCGCAGGCTTGAGTACGGGTTCCAGATACTGGCCGATTACTATGATAAGTATATAAACAGCTGGAGCAAGGTGGTTTCGGTTGAAAGGAACATCCGGCAGGTTGCTATCCGGGATGTACCCCTGAAAGGCAAGCTGGATAAACTTGAATTTGATGGAAAGCTGGTGACCGTAGTTGACTACAAAACAGGGGATCCGGATAATGCTAAACCAAAACTAAAAGGTCCGGGTGAGAAAGACCCCAATGGTGGTGACTATTGGAGGCAGGCAGTATTTTATAAGATCCTGGTGGACAACTATGATAAAAAGGAGTGGAAGGTTACCAGTACCGAATTCGATTTTATCGAACCGGATAAAAAGAAGAACTACCAGAAGATGAAAGTGGTGATTACGCCTGAAGATATCACTACAGTAACCGAACAGATTGTTAGTACCTGGCAAAAGATACAGGCACATGATTTCTATACCGGATGTGGCAAACCCGACTGCCATTGGTGTGAATTTGTGAAGACCAATAACCTGGCCATTGCCCTGCACGATCTTGAAACAGATGAAGAGGAATAGTGGAAATGCTAAGCTTTTGTCAAAACAATCAATATCCGCTCAAACCCATTAAGTTTGCAATCCGCATAGGAACAGTATGAATAAACACAGTTTTGTATTTTTTACCCTGGTTAGTGCTTTGGTGGTATTTGGGATGATTGGCGGATCAGGTTGTGCTAATATGATTCCCCCGACGGGCGGGCCGAGAGACTCATTACCACCGGTTCTGCTTAGGGCAAACCCCGGGGATTCTACCATCAACTTCAAGGGCAAAAGGATTACGCTGGCTTTCAATGAATATGTACAACTTGATAATGTGCAGCAAAACCTGCTGGTGTCACCCGTCCCAAAAATCACCCCCACGGTTGAAAATAAATTGCGTGAAATAACGATAACCCTCAGGGATTCACTTGAGCCGAATACAACCTATTCATTAAATTTCGGTGATGCCATCAGGGACATCAATGAAGGCAACCCTTATAAAAATTATACTTACATATTTTCGACCGGTGGCGGCCTCGATTCATTAACTATTTCCGGTAATGTGCTACTGGCGGAAAGCGGCAGGGCAGACAGTACCATCGTAGTTGTATTGCATAAAAACTTTGCAGATTCTGCACTGCGCGACCGCCCTCGTTATGCGACAAAGGTTGATGGAAAAGGAAATTTTATCTTTCGTAACCTGCCTCCTGACACTTATGCGCTTTATGCCTTTGCAGATGAAAGCGGAAGCAGGAGATACTCTTCTCCATCACAGCTTTTTGCGTTTTATGATACCGTCATTTCAAGTAAGGCACCACCTAAGGACATCACGCTGTATGCTTACCTGGAAAAAGACACTTCCCGCCCGACCATAAGAAGACAGCCTGCCCAGCCAAAGCCGGTGCTTAAAGGAAATGCAGCCATCGCAGACAGGTTATTGCGTGTGCAAACAAATCTTACCGGCGACCAGCTTGGCCTGCTTCCCAGTGATACCTTTCATTTGCTTTTCCCGCTTGATTCGTTAAGGGTGTTCGATTCAACAAAGGTGCTGTTAGCAAACGAAAAGTTTGAACCGCTAACCAATTACCGGTTCCTGAGAGATAGCACCGGCAAACGTGTCAGCATATTCTACCGTTGGACAGAAAACACAGCCTATCAACTTATACTTGATAAGGACTTTGCGGTGGATAGTTCGGGCCGGAAACTTCCGAGGGCCGATACAATCTCGTTCCGCACAAAAAAAGAAACTGATTATGGGCTGGTCAGGATTCGATTCCCTAACCTTAATCTATCACTTAACCCCGTTCTCCAGTTTGTGCAAAATGACGCGGTGGTTTTTGCCCATGTTTTTGGGAACAGCCGTGAATTCAACTCGAGGTTGTTCACCCCGGGTGAATACGAGCTGCGCATCCTCTACGATGCGAATAAGAATGGGAAATGGGATCCGGGTAGTTTCTTTCTGAACAGGCGTCAGCCGGAGAGGGTCATTCCTATACAACGGAAGGTTAATATCAGGGCGAACATCGATAATGATATCGAAATAAACCTGTAACCAGATTATCTTTGCATTATGCAGTTCTCTTCCTCCTTACTTGAAAATGCTGTGAATGAATTTGCAAAGCTTCCGGGAATAGGGAAAAAAACAGCTTTGCGGCTGGTGCTGCATTTATTGAAGCAGGACCAGGGCATTGTCCAGGGATTTGGCGAAACAATTATCAAAATGCGCCAGGATATCCGGTTTTGTCATCGTTGTCACAACGTCTCGGATGGAGAAACCTGTTCTATCTGTTCGAACAGGATGCGCAAACAGGAACTGATCTGCGTGGTGGAAAATATCAGGGATGTGATTGCCATTGAGAGCACCCAGCAATACAATGGCGTTTACCATGTGCTGGGGGGAATTATCAGCCCGCTGGACGGCATTGGCCCTGATCAACTGACCATTGAATCCCTGGTCTCCAGGGTACAAAAAGAGGGAACACAGGAAGTTATTTTTGCACTCAACCCGAATATCCAGGGGGATACCACCATATATTACACACAGAAGAAGTTAAATCCACTAGGCATAAAGGTTACTACGATCGCAAGAGGAATTGCCTTTGGCGGTGAACTTGAATATGCGGATGAGATGACGCTTGCCCGGTCCATCACAAACCGACTCCCCGTGGAAAGTTACGTGACCAGATAGCCCACTTTTTATTTGAATACATTTTATTACCTTTGCATACTCTTACGGGCGGATTTTGTTTATTGTTCGGCCCGCGAGACGTCTCCCCGCATGTGCGGGATACGGGACGGGATTAATTGAACTAATAAACGCCAAGAAACGCTCCCACGCATTTGTTTCCAAACGTTTATTATCGGTTATTCCATTACGCAGGTTTTCACAGCCGGCCATGTGTTTTTTTGCGCATAGGTCAACCGGGAAAATGATTATTAACCATAAAAAAGGAGTGGCAATGCGGAACATCAGAAAAGAACTCGAAAAACGAATATTGGTAATCGATGGCGCTATGGGCACCATGATCCAGAGATACAAACTTGAGGAGGCTGATTACCGGGGCGAACGCTTCAAAGACTGGCACAAAGACATAAAAGGAAACAATGATCTGCTAAGTATAACCCAGCCGCAGATCATCGAAGAGATCCATAAACAATACCTGGAAGCCGGTGCCGATATCATCGAAACCAACACTTTCAGTTCAACATCCATAGCACAGGGTGATTATGACATGCAGTCACTCGCCTATGAACTGAATCTTGCCTCAGCTAAGGTGGCGAGGAAAGCTGCAGATGAGTACACCGCGAAGAATCATGACAAGCCCCGGTTTGTTGCAGGTGCAATCGGCCCTCTTAATAAAACACTGAGCCTTTCACCCGATGTAAACAATCCCGGATTCAGGGCGGTCACGTTTGACGAGGTAGCGGCCGCCTATACTGAACAGATCAGGGGGCTGGTAGACGGCGGTGTCGATATCCTGCTGATCGAAACAATTTTTGACACCCTCAATGCCAAAGGGGCGATCTACGCAGCAAAAAATTTCTTCCGCCAGAACAACATGCAGGATCTGCCCATCATGATCAGTGGCACTATCACTGATGCATCCGGCCGCACATTAAGCGGTCAGACACTGGAAGCGTTTTATGTTTCGGTTATGCATGCCAAACCATTAAGCATCGGGCTCAATTGTGCACTCGGAGCTTCCGAGATGCGCCCGCATATAGCAGAGCTTAGCCAGATCGCTTCCTGCTACACGTCGGCTTACCCAAATGCAGGTTTGCCAAACGCGATGGGCGAATACGATGAAGAACCACATCAAACGGCTCATTTCCTTGAAGAATGGGCAAGAGAAGGATATGTAAACATAGTGGGTGGCTGTTGCGGCACAACCCCGGATCACATCAAACATATAGCAGACAATGTAAAGAAGTTTGCACCAAGGCAGTTGCCCTTGCTTGAAGAAACACTGGCATAACCTTATCTATATTGACCCAAGAAAATAATATGTCTACAATTATAAAACCGTACTTAAGACTTTCCGGCCTCGAACCACTGGTAGTAAGACCCGAAACAAATTTTGTAAATGTTGGTGAACGTACCAATGTAACGGGTTCAAAGAAGTTTGCCCGCCTTATCCGCGATAACAAATATGAAGAAGCGCTCAGCGTTGCACGTCAGCAGGTGGAAAGCG
The DNA here is from genome assembly GCF_054461535.1 of Flavitalea antarctica. Classification (NCBI taxonomy): domain Bacteria; kingdom Pseudomonadati; phylum Bacteroidota; class Chitinophagia; order Chitinophagales; family Chitinophagaceae; genus Flavitalea; species Flavitalea antarctica. The sequence continues at coordinate 119,348 of NZ_JBTLQG010000009.1, read as the reverse complement.
GCGCCATGGTACTTGATGTAAACATGGATGATGCATTACTTGATGGTGTCCAGGCGATGACTACATTCCTGAACCTTGTTCAAAGTGAGCCGGACATCGCAAGGATCCCTATCATGATCGACTCTTCAAAATTTTCAATTATTGAAGCCGGTCTGAAGTGCGTGCAGGGACGATGTATCGTGAATTCCATCTCCATGAAAGAAGGTGTTGAGAAATTCATTGAACAGGCTTTTATCTGCAAAAGCTTTGGTGCTGCTATCATTGTTATGGCATTTGATGAAAAGGGCCAGGCAGATACTAAAGAACGTAAAGTCGAGATCTGTCATCGGGCATATAAGATCCTGGTAGATGAGGTGGGATATGATCCGCAGGATATCATTTTCGATCCAAACATATTTGCGGTTGCAACAGGTATCGAGGAACATAATAACTATGCAGTCGATTTTATTGAGGCTACAGCAGAAATAAAAAGATTGATGCCACTCACCAAGGTAAGTGGTGGTGTAAGTAATATATCATTCTCCTTCCGTGGCAATGAACATGTTCGTGAAGCCATGCATTCCGTGTTCCTTTATTATGCAATCAAGGCGGGTATGGACATGGGTATTGTGAATGCCGGACAGATGGTTGTTTACGATGAAATTGAACCAACACTTCGCGACCTTTGTGAAGATGTATTGCTCAACCGTAACAATGACAACAACGAGGCTACTGAAAAGCTGATACAGTTTGCAGAGACTGTTAAAGCTAAAGGCAAGGTTGAAGTAAAAGACGAAAAATGGCGAACCACATCGGTTGAGGAAAGGCTGAAACACGCCCTGGTTAATGGTATTACTGACTATATCGATCAAGATACAGAGGAAGCGCGCACAAAATACCCCAAGCCCCTGGATGTAATTGAAGGGCCATTGATGGATGGTATGAATGTAGTAGGCGATCTGTTCGGAAGCGGAAAGATGTTCCTGCCACAGGTAGTAAAGAGCGCGCGGGTAATGAAAAAATCGGTCGCCATTCTTACTCCCTACATAGAACAGGAAAAAGCGGATCGCCGTGCTGCACATGCTGCCGCCGGAACTAAAAATGATGAGTCGGGCGGAGCTGCCCGGGTGTTGCTGGCCACCGTCAAGGGCGATGTGCATGATATCGGAAAAAATATTGTGGGAGTGGTACTCGGTTGTAATGGCTATGACATTATAGATATGGGTGTGATGGTACCAACCGAAAAGATACTTGAAACTGCTAAAAAAGAAAACGTAGATATAATCGGACTGAGTGGTTTGATCACCCCATCACTTGACGAGATGGTTAATGTTGCCCGGGAGATGAAAAGAAAAGATTTTCATGTACCGTTGCTCATAGGTGGTGCCACTACTTCAAGAATGCATACTGCGGTGAGGATAGCACCAGAGTATGAAAGCGGTGTGGTGCATGTACTCGATGCTTCGCGGAGTGTAACAGTGGTGGGAACACTGCTTAACAAGGAGAACAAACCAGCATTTCTTGACAAGCTGAAAACGGAATACACCAAGCTCAAAACGGACTTTGGAAATAAGAAAACTTCCAAGCAGTATCTGAGCCTGGAAGACGCACAGAAAAACAAAACCAAAATAAACTGGGATTCATTTACACCTGTTAAACCTGGCTATACCGGCATTAAGGTCTTTGATAATCACAATTTGAAAGAGATCAGTGAGTTCATTGACTGGCAGCCATTTTTTATAGCGTGGGAACTTCATGGAAAATTCCCTCAAATATTAACTGACAAAGTAATTGGCGCAGAAGCGACCAAATTATATAATGACGCGCAATCGTTATTGAAAAAAATCATTGAAGAAAATTGGTTGCAGGCTAAAGGTGTGATCGGTTTCTGGCCAGCAAACTCTGATGGCAAGGATACTGTGCATCTCAAAGACGGTGACAAAACGGTGAACCTCGAGTTCTTAAGACAACAGATAAAGAAAACTGCTGATCAACCTAACCTGTCACTTGCTGATTTCATAGCACCTGCGTCAACCGGAAAGCAGGACCATATCGGTGCATTTGCTGTTTCAATTCATGGTATCGATAAACATATCAAGAGATTTGAAGAACAACTGGATGATTATAACAAAATAACATTGCAGGCGCTGGCAGACAGGCTCGCAGAGGCTTTTGCAGAGTTCCTTCATAAAAAAGTGAGAACAGAAGATTGGGGTTATGTGACTGAAGAACACCTCACCAACGAGCAATTGATCAAAGAAGAATACATGGGTATCCGGCCGGCACCGGGTTATCCTGCATGCCCGGATCATACGGAGAAATATAAATTATTTGAATTGCTGAAGGCGGAAAAAAATGCCGGCATTATGCTTACCGAATCGCTGGCTATGTTCCCGGCATCTTCGGTTTGTGGCTGGTATCTTGCAAACCCGGAAAGCAAATACTTTGGTGTCGGTAAGATCGAGAAGGACCAGGTTGAGGACTACACGCGGCGAAAGGAAATGCCGCTTGAAGAAGTCGAACGTTGGCTCAGACCGATCCTGGAGTATGATGCTTAGTGAGAGATGGTTATCGTTTTTCGAACAACCACCATTTACGTTTCCTGGGTTTTATTTTGTAGTTGACGGTGATATAAGTGAGTATATGATGCATGGCCTCATCGATATCATCGGTCAACAAAACCAGTTTCATATCGGCAGCAGAAATTGTTCCTGCTTCTACCAGGAAGTTACAGTATTCAATAAGGTCCTTATGATATTCGGTTCCATAGATCACCAATGGAAACTGGGTCATGGTTTTGGTTTGGATGAGGGTCAGTGTTTCGAAAAATTCATCGAGTGTACCGAAGCCTCCTGGCATGATGATGAAGGCATATGAATATTTCTTGAGTAACACCTTCCTGACAAAAAAATGCTCAAAGGTTATTGAATACTGCATGTAAGGATTAGGCTTCTGCTCAAAAGGCAGTTCAATATTGCAACCGACAGAATTTCCATTGTTCTCAAACGCCCCCCGGTTGGCAGCTTCCATAATACCCGGGCCTCCCCCGGTCATCGTTGTAAAACCAAGATCTGCTATCCGCTTGCCAAACTCCCTTGCGGCCTGATAGTATTTGTGGGTTTCATCAAAACGTGCCGAGCCAAAAACCGTGATACATGGCCCAACAAAATGCAGGGTTCTCATGCCCTTGATAAGTTGTCTGAACACCCGCCAGGCAAACCCCAGTTCATGTTCACGGCTGTGTGGCCCGTCGAGGTAGACCTGTTGCTTTGCAGGAATAATACGCTGTATTTTTTTAGTAGTCTGCGCTTTCATTGAAGTATGTAAATTGCCGCCAATATTGTTATTCACTTTCAATATAATTAATAAAACACAAAGCATGCGTATCATCAGTTATAACGTGAACGGGATCCGTGCAGCAATCAATAAAGGATTTATTGAATGGCTCAAAACAGATCCCGCCGATATTATCTGCGTACAGGAAACCAAGGCGCTACGTGATAATGTTGACCTGGCTATGTTTAACGATCTCAGTTATGAAGATTACTGGTTCTCGGCCCAGAAAAAAGGATACAGCGGTGTTGCTGTATTTACAAAGATCAAACCGGACAATGTTATCTATGGTAATGGCCATGCCGTAAGCGATGACGAAGGACGGGTACTGCAGATGGACTTTGGAGATATAAGACTGATCAATGCATACTTCCCATCCGGCACCTCCGGGGATGACAGGCAGGATTTCAAATATAAATGGCTCGATGAATTCTATAGTTTCGTCACCAAATTAAGAAAAACCCATCCCAAACTTATACTCTGTGGCGACTACAACATAGCACACAAAGAAATAGATATTCATGATCCCAAAGGCAATAAAAAGTCAAGCGGATTTTTGCCGGAAGAAAGAGCATGGATGGATAAACTTTTCGATAGCGGTTGGATTGACACGTTCCGTGAGTTTCATCCTGAGCCGCACAGGTATAGCTGGTGGACACAACGTTTTCCATCTATCCGTGCCCAGAACAAAGGCTGGCGGATAGATTATATCAATGTCACGAGCCCCTTAAAAGCTCAACTGATCTCGTCGGAGATCTATCCTGATGTAAAACATAGTGATCATTGTCCGATATATCTCGAATTGAAAAACTAAGATTGCTTATACCGATCAACCGAATGCTCATGCTTATTTATAACGTTACCACAAAGGTTAGCTGGGAGGCAAATGACACCTGGATAGAATGGATGGAAACAGAACAGATCAGGGAAGTGATGGAAACAGGGCTTTTTTTGAAGCATCAGCTGGTGCGCCTGCTCGATGTTGACGACATTGATGGCCCCACGTATGCAGTTCAGTACTACCTGGATAATAAGGAGAATTATGACCTTTACATTCAGCAATTTGCAGCTGGCATAAGGCAGAAAGCCATAAACAGATGGGGAGATCACGTGATTTCGTTCAGAACCCTCATGGAAGTTATTAACTAATTGTGGATAAGAATATTTTAACCTTATTCAATAGAAAAAAGTAGTACATTAATCTCAAACGCAGTACAGGCAAGGATTTCAGCCAGCGATTCATGAAACCCTCTCTGGTAGCGGGTTTCGTGAGATCAAACTGTTGAGAAGCTTGCCCGTATTTCACTCATTTTCCCATATAAGCCTTATCCATTGCGGTTTCTAGCAAGTCTCTAAGCTTTCAAAATAATTGCACAAAAGTTTTGTGTATATCAAAAAGCTTCTAAATTTGTTATGCTTAAAGTAAATAAAAATATTACACTATGAACAAAGCTGAATTAATCGCAAAGCTTGCTGACGATGCAGGCCTTACCAAGACACAAGCAAATGCTACTTTAGATTCTTTTGTAGAAGCTGTTACTAAAACACTGAAAGGTGGTGGTAAAGTTACGCTTGTTGGTTTCGGAACTTTTTCGGTTTCTAAGAGAGCTGCCCGTAATGGTCGTAATCCACAAACCGGAGCTGTCATCAAAATCAAGGCAAAAAAAGTTGCACGTTTCAAAGCCGGGAAAGAATTGCAAGCCAAATTATGATGTTGATGCACTGCATCCAAAAGTTCCGCTACTTGCACCTATCGAAGTAACGGAGCTTTTTTTCATTTTTGCAACACAAAAAGAATAACTTCGCAGCATAAAAAAAATCAACATGGGCAGAGGAGATAAAAAAACAAAAAAGGGAAAGACATTCAAAGGATCATTTGGAAAGTCAAGACCTGCTAGAGCAAAAAAGGTAGCTAAGAAAAAAGATGCATAAGCATATGGGGATGGAGAGCCATGGTGGGTGAATCCATCGGGCGGTCATATCTTCGACATTAAGGTGCCATAATTTTTGACAACCAGCCAAGGCTGGTTTTTTTATGCCCGGTTCAAATCAGGGAGCAAGCCGCTCCAATTGCCAGACGCCATCTGTCAACAGGCTGAACTGCAGCCGGTCGTGGAGACGGCTGGTTCGTCCCTGCCAAAACTCGAAGGAGACAGGCTTCACACGGTATCCTCCCCAATGCTCCGGGCGGGGCACCGGCTGACCGGCAAACTGTTCGCGATACTGCCGCTCATTATTCTCGAGCCATTGCCGGCTTTCAATCACCTGGCTTTGCGGGGAGGCCCAGGCGCCTAATCTTGAACCTTCAGGACGACTATGATAATAGATGTCACTTTCTTCTGCGGAAGTCTTTGATACCAGTCCAGTGACCCGGACCTGCCGTTCAAGTTCCTTCCAGAAAAATACCAGGGTTGCCCTTGGATTTTCTTCCAGCTGCTGACCTTTGAAGCTCTTATAATTGGAAAAAAACACGAAGCCGTTTTCGTCGAAACCTTTCATCAGAACAATTCTCGCCGAAGGCACACCATCAGCTGAAGCTGTAGCAAGCGTCATAGCGTTCACCTCATCAATCTGCGCGTCCAGCGCCTCTTTCCACCATTTATTAAACAAATCAAACGGAGAGCCGGCATCTTCCTCATTTAAAGATTGCAAGCGATAGTCTTTCCTGATATCTGCGATTGATGTCATAATGCCTTGATGTTTTCGAAATAAACTCAACTGCCAGCTGCAAATTACACACAAAAGAAAAGCTCATGAAATCCAATTAACCTGGTCGTCACGGCAAGACATACTTACGTTTGCCACTTAAAGTGACAGCTGGTAGTTAAAATTAAAGCACAATGCATTCGCAAGGTGTCGAAACGACCATATGTAACCGTAGTACTGCTACTATTCGTTATCGGCTTTCGAAAGGAATCAATCCTTCCTTTCAATCATATTTCCGATATCCGTTGCTCTCTTTAGCTGGCTGTCGAGCTTCTTGTTCTGTTCGGTTAGCTGCTGAAGATCCCGGTTCATCTCTTCAAGGAAAGTTACCTTCTTGTAAATCTGTTGTCTTTGAAAATTTGACTCGCGCAATTTATCGTCCGCATCTGCCAGGAGAATAGACAGGCGTTGATTTTCCTCGAGCATCGATTGCTGCTTGAGTTTCAGGGCATCAAATTCTGAAGTGAGTCTGAAAAATGATTGTTGGAGATCTTCATATTCGAAGCTTCGGTTCTCAGGCCTTGCGATATAGGTCTTTAGCTTAGAGATATTTTCCTGCAGACCGATGAAGTCGTTATGGGCTTTGTCGAGGCGCTCCTGGATTTCTGCAGTGAGATGTTGCTGTTGCCTGATCAGCCGGAGCTCATTTTCTTTATCAAAAAGATTTTTCCGGAGTTCATGCAGGGTCGCATGGAGTTCCTCGTTTACTTTTTGGGTGTTTAAGTGTTTTCGTTCAGATTCTTTCAGGAGATCAATCTGGCTCAATAGTTTTGATACGTGTTGATTGTGCTCATGAAGGTTGCTGTGGGCCACGTGCAGTTGGTCGAGGTATGTTTTCTCCTGTTGATCGTTGCTTTCCTCGGGAAGTTTGATAAGCTCTTCCAGGCGGGCTATTTCCTTTTTTGCTTCCTCCAGTTCGATGATCAGGAGGCTTTCATTATCACGGGTCATTTCGAGGTCGCGCCTCATCTGCTTTTCAAGCTTTTGTCTTGATTCTACTTCTTCTACATACTTTAGTCGCCATTCGTTGCCGGGATTTAAACTTGATCCTGCCAGTACGGGCCGTTCGGCGTTGGAAGGCGGGGGAGTTTTGCTGCTTGTCCAGAAAAAGTGGATGGAAAATCCCAGGATTATCGCTCCGATCTGGAAAATCAAGATTTCTACAATGCTCACAGTTAACTGGAAGCCTAGGATGACTACTAATGAATTCATAACGGTTTTGGGTTAACGTTTATCTCCCGCATTACGCGGGATATAAAACAGGGACCGTCTTTCAATGGATTGGGATTCAGGGGTAATGAAAAAACCACCCGTTTGGTGGTTTTTCGTACAGGTAAAGTAGTGACACATTCCTGAATATGCAAACTATATAAAATCATATCTCTATCCTCCTGATGGTCAATCCTTTACCAGTGTGCCGACTTTTTGCCCTGTGACCACACTGTGAAGGTTGCCTGGTTTGTTCATGTCAAAAACAATGATTGGCAATTTGTTTTCCATACATAAGGTAAAGGCAGTCATATCCATTACCCGGAGGTTATTTGATATGCATTCCTGGAACGTGATTACACTATATTTTTTTGCAGTAGGATCTTTTTCCGGATCAGCTGTGTAAATTCCATCCACTCTTGTCCCTTTCAAAATTACATCAGCCTGAATTTCGATCGCCCTAAGTGAACCCGCGGTATCAGTGGTAAAATATGGATTTCCTGTACCAGCACCAAATATTACTACCCTGCCTTTTTCAATGTGCCGGATTGCACGTCTGCGTATATAGGGTTCCGCGATCTGTTCCATTTTGATGGCGCTTTGCAACCGGGTGTAAACTCCTATTTTTTCAAGCATTGCCTGCATGGCCATTCCATTTATCACTGTGGCCAGCATACCCATATAATCTCCATGCGCCCTTTCGATCCCGGTTTCCTTTTCATTCATTCCCCTGTAAATATTGCCTCCTCCTATTACAACCGCAACTTCAACGCCAAGATCCACGATGCTTTTTATATCATTCGCATATTGTTCTGTGATGGCAGTATCAAAACCAAAACTTTTATCGCCCATTAAAGATTCCCCGGAAAGCTTAAGCAGAACACGTTTATACTTTGGAAGCATGTGAATTAGAAGATTTTAGATGATGAAGCCTTATTCGTGCAAAGAAAAGGATTTTTATGGTAAGTCTCATCTTCGCTTTGATGTATGAGGGCTTCTGTGGCTGATACACAAAAGCCGCTCCTTTTGGGAACGGCTTTCATACGTCTGTTGACTTCAGTCTTATCCGAGTGCAACTCTCTTAAATTCGGTTATTTTGATGTCTCCCGCAGATTTAAGGTATTCAGCAACAGTCTTGCCGTTATCCTTAACAAAAACCTGGGCAGTTAAAGTTTGTTCTTTGAAGAACGCGTTCAGTTTTCCGTCAGCGATCTTAGATATCATCTCTGCAGGTTTGCCAGCCATCTTTGGATCAGCCTGGATCTGTTCAGTAACGATTGCTCTTTCACGGTCGATGGTAGCTTGTGGTACTGAATCAGCATCAACAGCTACAGGATTCATGGCTGCGATCTGCATAGCAACATCTTTTCCTGCTTCAGCTGATTCTTTGTTCATTCCTACAAGTACACCGATACGGTTTGCACCATGTATATAAGATGCTACATATGGAGCGTCTACTCTTTCCAGTTTGGTAATACCAATTTTCTCGCCGATGCTGGCAAGTTTGTCGTTCACCAGGTCGGAAACCTTAGCGCCATTAACCAATACATTGTTCAGTTCGTCGATCGACTTTACGTTATTGGCGACAGCAGCGTCAGCAATGCTCTGGGCAAAAGCAACGAAGTCAGCGTTTTTACTCACGAAATCAGTTTCACAACTGATACAAACAGCGATCCCGGTTTTTTGATCAGGAGTTGTTTTTGCAAGAACCACACCTTCTTTTGCCTCACGATCGCCACGGAGAGCGGCAACCTTTGCACCTTTCTTACGCAGCCAGTCGATTGCGGCTTCGAAATCGCCACCCGTTTCCGTCAATGCTTTGCGGCAATCCATCATTCCGGCGCCAGTAGTCTGGCGAAGCTTGTTAATATCAGCGGCTGTAATAGCAACAGTTGACATAAAATATTATTTGAAATTTTATAAATTGGCCAGGGATACATCATTCCATGCCTCCCTGACCGTATTAATTTTAATATTGTAATCCCGGACGTCCGGGATTAGCGAGGACCGCCCGGACCACCTGGTCTGCGGGTTGCTCCACCTGGTACACGGCGCTTTGGCTGTGTTCCACCCCTTACTTTACCACCGCCACCACGTGCAGCTTCAGCTTCCGCTTCAGCCTGCAGACGTGCTGCTTTCTTTTCTTTTTCTTCATCACCACTTTCATCTATTTCTTCATCTTTTGCAGACTGTCTTTCAGCAAGACCTTCAGCAATCGCTGCAGTAATATATTGAGTAATGATTGCGATTGATTTTGTTGCATCATCATTAGATGGGATAGCAAAATCAACCTTATTTGGATCACAGTTGGTATCGACCATGCCGAAAGTTGTGATTCCAAGACGCTTTGCTTCTGCAAGAGCGATGTGTTCATGACCGATATCAATGATGAACAAAGCTGCGGGTACACGTCCCAGTTGTGAGATACCACCCAATACTTTATCTATTTTATCGCGATCGCGCTGTAATTGCAGGCGCTCTTTTTTAGTCAGGCTCTCCGCGCTTCCGTCGCCGAGCATCTTATCAATGCTCTGCATCTTTTTCACGCTCTTACGAACAGTGTTGAAGTTTGTAAGCATACCACCCAACCAACGCTCAGTAACGAAAGGCATGTTAACCTTCTTAGCGCAATCAGATACGATTTCTTTTGCCTGTTTTTTGGTTCCGACAAACATGATCTTTTTACCACTACGGGCAACCTGCTTCAAAACTGCAGCAACTTCCTGAAGATGTTCTGTTGTTTTGTTAAGATCAATGATGTGAATACCTTTTTTTTCAGCAAAGATGTATGGCAACATCTTTGGATTCCACTTCTTGCGCAAGTGACCGAAATGTACACCTGCCTCCAGTAATTGTTGTTGTAACGAAGTGTTATTTTCCATGTTATTTCTTCTTTGAATATTTTGTTTAGAGATAAGATTAACGCTTGCTGAACTGGAAGCTTCTACGTGCTTTCTTGTGACCAAATTTCTTACGTTCAACAGATCTTGGATCACGTTTCAGAACGCCTGCAGCTTTAAGAGCAGGGCGGCTTTCAGGGTTAACTTCAACCAGCGCACGGGCAATACCCAGTTTTGCGGCTTCAGCCTGACCCTTCATACCACCACCGGCAGCATTGATCTTAACATCATATTTATCTAATACCTGGAGTGTCTTCATAGGTAATTCAACCTGGTTCTGAAGATATACCAGTGAGAAATATTCTTTGTAGTCTTTGTCGTTTACTGTGATTTTACCAGAGCCTTTTGAAAGGAAGATCCTTGTAACTGCTTCTTTACGACGGCCTACTGCGTTTTTTTGCTTTTCCATGTATGATTACAATTAGAAAGTTAATGGTTGTGGTTTCTGTGCAGCATGCTCATGTTTATCACCAGCATACACGAATAATTTTTTGTACACCTTGCGACCAAGACGATTTTTTGGCAACATACCTTTTACAGCTCTTTCGATAACTGCTTCAGGACGGCGGGCAAGCAGGTTTCTTGCAGTTTCCGCTTTCTGTCCACCCGGATATCCTGAAAATGTCAGGTATTCCTTGTCGTCAAGTTTCTGGCCGGTGAAAACCACTTTGTCGGCATTAATAACAATGATGTAATCTCCGCAATCAACATGTGGCGTATAATAGGCCTTGTTCTTACCACGAAGAACAGCAGCTATTTTGGCGCACATGCGTCCAACGGTTTGATTAGTACCGTCCACAACGTACCAGTTGTGCTTTACGGTAGCCGCGTTAGCATGTTTGGTAGTAAAATGTAATTTGCTCATTTGAATTTCTGTTTAAGTTTTGCCGCTATCCCGGCGTTGATAATTTTTGGACTGCAAAGGTAGAGTTATTCATCAGATAAAATGCAAATATCAAAACTATTCTTTCAGCGCATGCTTATAATCCACTGATTTTCAATAAAAATTTTGCTGGTTTTTCAAAGTTCATTGCAAATGTCCCGAGCAGATGTTTAATTCTCCAACATTTGTGGCCGCATTTTCACATACTTGTTGCGAGTACTCGCTGGTTTTTCACATCGTGGGTGAGGGACCTCACTGCTTTTTTCGCCGCTTTCCTGGTTTATAGGTTGGCTCTCTCCATCCCAGCCTTTGGCACCGATCCGCTTTTCGTGCAGATCAGCGTTTTTGCATTTGACCCCTAAAATTGCAGGTCACTGCAAGGCTGTGAGAATAGCAGGTCGCTGGCAAGGCTGTGAGAATTGCAGGTCGCTGGCAAGGCCGTGAGAATTGCAAGGCTGCGAGAATAGCAGGTCGCTGGCAAGGCCGTGAGAATCGCAAGGCTCTAATTAATATAAAATCTAAAGCAAATTCCCAGCAATAAGTGCCAATTGCCGGCATCAAGTGAATGGTGAATATAATTTTGCTCATCGCATAACCTTCCCAGTGAACGACAGTTGGAACGAACGCGGAGGGCCTGAGGTGGGTCTGATCTGCCACCTTCGATTCCTCCCGCCCGCCCGGACCGGCAATAAAACCCTGGTCCGCGGGAGGAATCACAGTGGCAGATCAGACCTACCTCAGGCCCATCCGGCGGAGTGAGATACCAAGTGAACGCCCCTGAACCCGCAACCACAACAGATAACCAGAAATGAAACCTCTCATCACAATAACAATTCGTTTGTCCATGTAGAAAACAAATTTGATAAAATTTCAATACCTTTTTGATATGAATAAGCTTGCCGGTGTTTTAATATTGATCTGCCTGCATCTTGCCTGTAAGTCTCAGTCAACTGACCCGGTAAAAATCCGAGGGATTCAACTGCCTGACTCGATAAAATCGAAGATCGATAATGTGTTTAAATCCTTTAACGACAAAACACCCGGATGTGCCATTGCAATAATTAAAAACGGGGAACTGGTTTTTGAAAAAGGCTATGGAATGGCCAACCTTGAATACAATATTCCAATCTCCCCAAAAACGGTATTTCATATTGCTTCCGAATCAAAACAATATGTGGCTTTTTGTATGTTGCTGCTTGAGAAGGAAGGCAAGCTTTCTCTTGATGATGACATCAGGAAGTACCTCGATTATGTTCCCGACTTTCACGAGAAAATCACCATTAAACAACTTATCTATCACACAAGCGGTCTCCGGGATCAATGGCAGCTACTGGCAAATGCCGGCTGGCAACTGGATGATGTGATCACACAGGATCACGTTATCAAACTGGTATCAAAACAAAAGGAGCTGAACTTTAAGCCCGGTGAAGAGCATATGTATTGTAATACCGGTTACACCCTGATGGCTGAGATCGTGAAGAAGGTTAGCGGGCTTACGCTGAGGCAATACACAGAGAAATATATATTCGGGCCGCTTGGCATGAAGGATACTCATTTTCATGATAATTACCAGGAACTCGTCCCCAACCGCGCATATTCTTATAACCCGAACAATAAAGGCGGGTACCAGCATGCTGTACTAAGCTATTCGATCGTTGGGGCAACAAGCCTTTTTACAACTGTCGAGGATGAAACCAAATGGTTGAACAACTTCGCAACCGGACAGGTCGGGGGCAAGGATCTCATTCAGAAAATGCATACCGTAGGAGTATTGAACGATGGCCGCAAGCTCAACTATGCATTCGCTATTGTGATGGATAAATTTAAAGGCTGGGATCAGATCGGCCATGGCGGGGGAGATGCAGGGTACAGAACTTATGCCTGCAGATATCCTGATAAAGGACTTGGTATTGTAGTATTCAGCAACTCCGGCTTCGTTAACCCGGGAGGATTGGTGAGGCAGGTGGCCGAACTGTTGATCCCAGATAGCAAAGAAGAAGTCAAACCACCCGTTAATACAAACTTTGCTGACAGCAGTTTTCTCAAAAAGATGCCTGGCAAATATTATTCATCCAGGGGCGATATGGGGGAAATGTACTGGAAGGATGGAAAATTGTTTCGTGCCGGCCGTAACGGATCAAACCCGCTTGAGTCCCGCTTTGTAGTAGCTGGTCCTGGACGTTATGTGTTACCTTCCGGCGGTCCGTCGGTTATTGTTGACCCTGAGAATATCAAAGGTGATTCAATTGTAGAATTAACTATGGAAAGCCCGATAAACAGCGTGGTGTACAAAAGGATGCCTGCAGTGATGCCTCCAATTACCGCGGAGTATGGAGGTCGCTATTATTCTGATGAAACTGAAGCTTTCTACACCGTCACCGAACTGGATGGTAAATTAACAATTGAACATCGCAAATTCCCAAATACAGCTTTAACCCGTATCGCTCCCGACCAATTTACAACTTCCAACTGGTGGATGAATCATATCAGGTTCCTGAGAGATAATGACCAAAAAATTACCGGCTTCGAGGTAAACAGTGGAAGAATCCTCGGACTTAAGTACAAAAAACTATAAGGATCTCCCGCGCCCAAAAAGGCGATCGCCTGCCCTGGAAATATGAGCAGCGATTTCCCCTGCTATGCCTGATGTAGGGGGGAACAATAATTGAATTAGCCTAAGTGATAACAAGATTTCATTTTTTGTTCAACTTTAAAATTTACGATCATGTCAATCACAGTTATAGGCTTTTTCAAGACGAGATCAGAGGCGGAAGATGCGGTGCAACAATTGACCGGCGCTGGTTTTTACCGTAACGATATTGATCTTTCCCATAGCCGGATAGGTACATCTGATTCATCCGGGTATCCAGAGTCAGATTATCAGTCAGTTGATAGTCGGACGGATGAGGTTCGGACAGTCAATGACCGGGCAGAAGCTCGCCGGACAGTTGATGCACGCACCGACTACAGGGACAATCCTGATACTGTTTACGAATCAAACGAGGAATATCCCGGGGATCGAAGCGATTCCGACAACGATGCTTCCGCTCATGAATACCGGGAAAAAAGCGAACACCGCGGCAACGCTATCACGCGATTTTTTAATTCGCTGTTCGGTGATGGAAGCGATGACGCGAAGAAATATTCAAATGCGTCTGCACGTGCCGACTCCATCGTAACCGTTCATGCAGGCAGCAGGGAACAGGCTGAAGAAGCTGCAAATATTCTTGATGGTTGTGGTGCGATGGACATTGATGAAAGTGAACTGGTCGGACAAACTTACCAGGACACTGTTGTTGAGAACGCGAATGCAGGAAGTGGATACCAAAATGCAAATGACCGGATTAAGGATCAGTCAGCCTTCAATGATGATAGAGATGCCGCTTTGTCTGATCGGCGATACAGGGAAGAAGAGCAGTCGGATGATGAAAGGAAGGCGGGAGATGCGACATTGTCTAACAGGCGATTTCAACCCCAAGGGATAACAAATTATGATCAAAATACCGGTGATTCAGCATTCCCTGACAGGCGGTACAATGACCAAACCTCAGATGCAGCATTGACTCAACAAAGACTCAGGGAAGAAGAGCGGATCAATTCCGAGAAGGAGCGGCTGGAAGCAGAGTTCAAAGAGAAGCAACTGAGGGAGCAAGAGCGGATTAATAATGAAAGAGAGCGTCTGGAAGCAGAATTCCAGGAGAAGCAACGCAGAGAGCAGGAGCGGATTAATGAGGAGAGAGAACGCCTGGAAGCCGAATTCAAAGAGAAGCAACTCAGAAACGAAGAGCGGATTAATGAAGAGAAAGAAAAATGGAAAGCAGAATCGAGAGAGAAGGAACTCAGAGACCAGGAGCGAATTAATGAAGAGAAAGAACGCCGGGCAGCAGAATTGGAGGAGAATCGACTCAGGGAAGAGGAGCGGATCAAGAGCGAGAAACGTTCCGAAAAGATAGTTATCTCAGAAACTGTAGACCTGACCAATGAGGGTCTTACCGATGAAGATCTGAAAGAAGCCGGTCTCAGCGCTGAAGAAATCAAAGCGATCAGGAACGCCGGAGACAACGATTCCTATCAAACTTCAGGTAGAGAAACCAGAATTGTCTACCAGGAAGAGATACCTGCCGGACAGCGACCTGATGTAGCCGGATCACAAAGAAGAAGAAGCCGGATCATTGATACACATATTGATGAAGATGTTCGTTTACGTGAGGAGCATGACAGGATTCATCGCCAGGCATAAATATTCATACATAATATCATATAAAGAACCGGCCTGTAATCAGAGCCGGTTTTTTCTTTGCATTGTCGGGAAAGTCCCCCAATTTTAATCCTCAATTATTATTAATGACTCACGCTCTGAATCGTTCTGAATTTGGCAATCCGGCAAACAAGGGAAACCTCATGTCCATTGAAGAGGCTCATGCATTATTAAACGACTGGGTCCCCAATGACCGGCTTCGCCTGCACATGAAACAGGTTGCTGCCGTTATGAAAGCGTGGGCACTCGAAAAAGAACATGCCGATGAAAAGACAGCGCTGAAATGGGAACTGGCTGGACTGTTGCATGATGCTGACTGGGAAAAAAATCCCGACGATCATTGCAGGGTAATCATTGAAAAGCTTGAGGAGATGAATATTGATCCGGAAGTGATACATTGTATTGCTTCCCATGGACCCAGGTATTTTGGCGTGGAGCCCGTAAACAGCATGGACAAAATGATCTATGTGTTTGACGAGTTATCGGGTTTCATACATGCCGCTGCACTGATCCGGCCAACAAGATATGAGGGCATGGATACCAAAAGCATTACAAAAAAACTAAAAACACTTTCTTTTGCTGCACAGGTAAACCGGGATGACATCACTGATGCGCTTTCGCGGGTAGATACACCATTGGAAGAAATCATTGATTTTATCATCACACATCAAAAAAACGTTCATTAATTTAGCGCCGTAATTACGTGCTATATGAGAAAGGGCTTCCTGGCAACCGGTATTTTCCTGGTTATTGTTTTCGCTGCCGTTTATTTGTTGATACCATCAAGGCTCATCATTTCTGAGGTTGGCATCATTAATTGCAGTCTCCCCGCGGCGCAGCGCTTTCTTTTTGAACAGAACAAATGGCCACAGTGGATCAATCATGATTCACTAAGCAGTCATGGTCACATATACAAGGTCACGAATACCACGTTTACCAAAACGGACATACAAATAGATAGCGACGGAGAAAGTTATACCACAACGCTAAGGTTGATTCCGTTCAACACAGATTCAATTGGCATAGAATGGGGTGACACCTTATATACCGGGAACAATCCTTTCACCAGGATCGGCCAGTATCAAAAAGCAAAAGCTTTAAAGAAACAAATGGATGTTGTCATGAGCCAAATGACAGCGTTTTTGAATGATAAGCGCAGGATTTATGCTGCAGATATTGTCAGGGCTCAACTTAAGGATGACCCCCTGCTGTCGAAGCGGATTATAATGCATCGTTATCCTACTGCTGAAGATGCTTATCAACTTATTGAAGAGCTAAAAAAGAATGCTTTAGCCCAGGGCGACAGTGCAATAGGCCCGGCAATGAAATATAGTTCCCAGCTCGATTCTAACAGTCATGAGTTAATGGTTGCTATTCCAACCAGCAGGCTGCTCAGGTCGAATAACGGCTTTATTGCTAAGGGACTGGTAGGTGGAAACCTGATAGCCACCAGGATAAAGGGCGGAGAATGGACAATACAGAAAGCCTGGGAAAGTATCAGGCAATACAAAGCTGACTATAAACTAAGCTCGCCTGCTATACCATTTGAGTCGATGATTACTGACCGGACCAGGGAGCCCGATACGAGCAGGTGGATCACAACAATTTATTACCCGTTGCGGGATTGAGTTTCTTAATTACTGAGGGCTCACCAAACGGGCACCAGGTAACGAAATGACCATAGCGCTGTCATTATTTCTTGCGACTATAAAAGCCTGGGGGTTTGATGATGTAACGACAGGCGCAATATGACGAGCCTGGCCCTTTATCATCACACCGTTTAAGAGCTCAACCTGGAAGTTACCTTTCCCCTTATTTATAAGCACGGTTCCCAAATCGCCATCATACCTGCCCATTTCAGTGTTAGATTCAAAATAGTTTCCAACCAGCAATATATCAGGCAAAGGATCATTATTCGCGTTGATAATAGTTGCATCGCGGTAAGAGGTTAACTGCGCCTCCCAGGGCAAATCCTGAACAGTAAAGTTCAACGCGCCATCATTTATCAGAACAGCGTTTGAAAAATAGTTAGCCTGGAAAAGAGCGGCCGCCTTCAACTTTTCATTATCAAAAATTTCGGGCAATGTGGCTTTTGCAAAATCACCAGCATAGAGAAACTTCTTTCTTATGACCGGTAGCTGTTTATTCAGGTCAGCAATAGAAGCAAATGGAACTTCCCTGTGGTTGAGATAGTAAGTTAGCAGTTGTTCTTTTTTTGCATTGCCATCAAAATCATAGAAGTACATGTTCACCGGTTCCTTATCCGAAGCCCTGAGCCTGCTGTTGAGGCCTAGGTTGCCGGCAATCATATCGATATCCCCGTCATTGTCCACATCGCAGGGAAGCATAAAGTTCCACCAACCCTTTTTATCTGTTAACACCTTTTTAGTAAAACTGCCCTTATCGTTTATATAAGCTGTAAGGCCGTTCCATTCGGCAGATACAAGTAAGTCCGGATCACCATCTTTATCGATATCGGACCAGGTTGCCGAAGTCACAAATCCAGCCTGCCTGAGATCGGTTGAGGCACCTGAAGTAACATCGGTAAATCGTCCTTTGCTATCGTTCCTCAACAAATATGACTGTGGAACCGTCCCGTATTCCTGTGGTACACTCCTGCCACCAATAAAAAGATCCTCAAACCCATCAGCATCGAAATCAGAAGCAACAACTACAGATGCTGTTACATAGATATTTTCAAACGCATCTTTTTTTCGGGTAAGTTTTGAACCATCATTCATATAAACGCGGGGCATTGTATTTTCCGAGCGTCCATAGAATTCATTGCCTCCACTGGCGACTACAAGATCTTTGTGCCCGTCTTTGTCGATATCCGTCCAGCAGGCACTGACATCTTCGAAAACACTGTCATTATTAAGCGCCTCCTGTTCTGAGCGTTCAAATTTTCCGCCCGTTTTTTGAATCCACAAAGAGGGAATTTTATCACGTGCAGCACCGATAAAAACATCATCAAGTCCGTCCCCGTTCATATCACTAACTGCCAATGCCGGTCCCTCAGTACTGATCATATGCGGAAGAAGCGGCTCGCGGTTGAATTCTGCGAATACATTTTCCTGGTGTTTGTAAAGAAGACCTGCCTCGCCCGTGATGTCAGAAGCTTTACCTGCCTCATACCGACGCTGGAAATATGGTCTGGAATAATCAAAACGGGGCAATCCTTTTTTGTATTCCAACTTCACAATATTCAAGCCTATGATGTTGGTAGTATTGTTGCCGTCACTGTTACCGCTGATTACGACCGCTTTGTCGCTGACTTTCTGTGCGTCTGATCGCCTGTGAAAAGAGAGCTTTTCTTTAGGGATATTTTCATAACTGTTATCCGGCCAGATCAGCAACACTGAATCAATTACCAGGTCTGCTGCACCAACATGAAATGGAATATCCATGGAAGACTGAAATCCATGCACACCAAACTTCTCATACAACCTGGTGGTATTGCCTGAATAGACAATCAATTTTGCACCTACGGCCCGCCTGTTCAAAGAATCGCCTTTGAGTGAAATGGAGAAACTTGCAACAGAGTCCGTACCAGGCTCCGTGTTTGCATTTTCCGTAAAATTATTCCTGTATAATAATGCCGGTTCATCGATGTTGTTTACAACAATGTCGAGGTCACCATCATTGTCGAAATCGGCATATACTGCACCATTCGAATAGGTTTCCTTCGCTTTGCCTACCTGGCCACCGATATCGGTAAAGGATAGAGAACCGGCATTCCTGAAAAACTTATTTTTTATCTTGATTTTCGGAAACTTGTCAATCATCTCTAACCCGTTCTCCTTGTTGTTACCGGGCGAAAGTTTTCGTTGAATCTCCTCATTGGAAACAAAGTTGATGTAGTCGATATCATTCATCCGCTTGGGTATACCATTTGAAATGAACAAATCCTTCAATCCGTCATTATCGAAGTCCACCCACAACGGCGACCAGGACCAATCAGTAGCTGCTATGCCCGAATAAAGGCCAAGCTCTGTAAAGTGGCCGTTACCGCGATTGTATTGAAGATTATTTCTTGTGTATTGATGCTGGTAACCATAAGCAATCTTGAGGTTGAATATATCATACTCATCCTCACCAAGAGACCGCTTAAGGATATAGGGATCATCGGAGAGCATGTCCATTGAGATGATCTCACTAAACCCGTCATTATTTATGTCGGCTATATCCACGCCCATCGTAAACCTGCCGGTATGTGCGATCTTATCTGTGATCTGTTCACTAAAAACGCCTTTGCCGTTGTTGATATACAGGTAATCATTTTCATGAAAATCATTGCCGATATAGATATCAGGAAAACCGTCAAGATTAATATCAGCTACGGCAATTCCAAGTCCATAGCCTATCACTGAGCTGTTTATGCCCGACTGCCTTGTGATGTCTGAAAAATGCCCACCATCATTCCGGAACATCCTTGCTCCTGAAACCGGATGAACTGAACCCAAAAATTCCTGTCGTGGACGATACACACCATTCTCATGAACAGTGTGATTCAACAGGAACATGTCCAGGTCACCATCCATGTCGATGTCAAGGAATGCTGCCTGCGTGCTGAATCCAGAATAATCAAGGCCGTATTCTGTTGCTTTATCTGCATAGACGGGAATACCCTGCGCATTTATTCTCTGGCAGATGAGAAATTGATTTTTGCTATGAAGGGAATGAAAGTTTCCTACCCGGGAAATATAGAGGTCGAGCAGTCCGTCATTGTTGATATCTACTACAGACACACCGGTTGACCAGCCACCATCCTGTGGAATCTTTGATGGAGCGGTTATGTCTGTGAACCTCAGATCGCCAGCATTCAGATAAATTTTATTGTTTGACTGGTTTGCGGCAAAAAACAGATCGATTTTTCCATCATTATTGAAATCGCCCGCCGCCACGCCGGAACCATTGTAATAATACATGTAATCAAACAGGTTGAAACTATCCGTTGGAGTCAGTTTGTTCGCAAAACTTAGCCCGGTCCGGTCACTCTCCAGAACTTCAAACGATTGCTGTTCGCTCGCGCTGTTTTTACACGAAACAGTACAAATCACAAACAGTGATACCATCAGTATAATGAGCCCATGTGATTTTGTCTTACACATCAGTTCTTTGCCGCTTGATTTATCTTGTTGTTAAATTTGTACAGAACGGGCACATCGTCATTCGGGAGAAATAAAAATTGCCTGGTACCCTCAACCATTACAGGCTTGATGTCCCGGACCTCACCCAGTACCTGTAAACCGGTCTTTCGGTTATCCATTACTGTGAAAAACCCTTTTCCATCGTTGATCAGCACGTCACCAAAACTTGCATCAAGTCTTTCAAACTGTGGCAAAAACCCATGCTGATTACCTCCCGTTATGATGTCTGTCGCACCGTCGCCGTTTACATCCTCAAATGCAATGGCGTTTATCGATGACAATTGTACAAGTGTGGGCAATTCCCTTATTTCGAATTGTCCACTACCATTATTGATCGCAACGATCGAGGCGCAATAGTTGAATTGCTTAACAAGTGATTTCTTCAGCGCCGGGCCGGGAAACAGGTCCTGGATCGACTTTGTGGCGAATTCACCATGTTTGAGCGTTTGCTTCTTCAGCGACGGAAGCTGGTCCTGCAGATCCCTTTTGAGAAATACCGGCACATCTTTTCCTTCAACGGTCCTTGTTAAGATCTTTTCAACAGTAGTGTTATCATCGAAATCGTTCATCCATAGCTTTACAGGCGAATCGGGAACAGGATTCAGGTAAAAGTTTTGGCCGATATTACCCAGCACTATGTCCATGTCGCCATCCTTATCAAGATCAGCTATTTCCATACTTTGCCACCAGCCGTGTAAGCCATTCAGATTGGAAGGCAATTCAACCATAGAACCGTTCACATAATTGAATATGCGCGGAGCCATCCAAAGCCCAGTCAGCACAAGATCCTTTTTACCATCCTGGTTAAGATCTGCCCAACACGCTTTGGTGATCATTCCCGCATTGGCTATAGCAGGGAATTTTGTTTTCGCAATATCTTTGAAGTGACCGGTGCCATCGTTTTCAAATAAATAGCTCTGCGGTGTTGCACCATAATCTCCCGGAACATTTCCGCTACCGACGAACAGATCTATATCACCATCGTTATCGAAGTCGTGTGGAGCAATGGTCGAAATGTCCGTATTGTTTTTTGGAAATGCGCGGGTGTCAATGGCAAAATTGCCTTTGCCATCGTTGAGATATAGCCTGTGCTCGAGGAGGCTTGCCATGTTAGTTTGTTTGTTACCTCCCGCGCCGATCATCAGGTCTGCAAATCCATCCTTGTTGGCATCAAAAAAGGCTACGGCCACATCTTCGAATGCGGCAAACCGATTAAAAACTTCCTGTTCTTTTTTCCGGAAGCCATCATCAGTCTGTAGATATAATTGTCCCGGCTGACCGGCCGCACCTCCGATATAAACATCTTCCAGGCCATCGCCATTTACATCAGCTACCGCTGCCCTTGGACCCTGGCGGGATAAACTTTGCGGTATGTTGCGTTCATAATAAAAGTCGATATGATCATCTTCCCTGTGTTCATCGAACCTGGTGGGAGACACGCTAAACATTGTCCCCCTGTTTCTTTCTGGCCGGCTGACACGATTGATTGCAACATCAGATCTGAGTCGGTCTCCATCTGTTCGGGAATTGACTGCGTTACCAGATCGCGATTTTTCAGTATTTAGTCCGGTATTGACTGTCCTACCAGATTTCAATCTTTCGGTATTTAATCCGGTATTGAGTGCGATATCAGATTTAATTCTTGTTGTATTTCGCCCCGGATTACGTGTGCTATCAGACTCAAATCTTTTTGTATCAGGTCCGCTGTTGAATAAGTCACTGTTAAGTGATAGATCGCTGAACTTGTAGGCCCTGCCCGGTTTTAACTCATCCGGCTGACCCAAAACATGTACCGAGTCTAATGCGGGGGCCGGAAATGAAGTTACTGATCTGTCTGGCCAGATGATTAACATGGAATCAACCTTTGTCCGGCTGCCTAACCCGATGATAATTTTGTAATCCACTGAAGACTGAAACCCACGGCTGGGAACAAGCTCCCGGGATATTACCTGTGAGTCGGCATATACGACTACACGGCTGCCTATTGCAAACGGATTTTTTGGTGAACCCTTCAAACTAAGCCCTAAATAATGATGCCCGTTTAACTCTCTTGCATTGTTTTTATAGACAAATGCCGGCTGGTTTTCATTATTGATAACAAGATCGAGGTCGCCATCATTATCGAGATCTCCGTATGCTGCCCCGTTAGAAAAAGATTTTTGTGTGAAGCCCCACTCCTCTCCCTGGTCCGCAAATCTCAGGTTGCCAAGGTTGCGATAGGCCTTATTAAGCATCGCATTCACTGGTATCTTTTCCAGCACTTTATCAAGGCTTTCTTTCTCGCCCGTCTTTACCATCTGTTGAACAACATCGTTGGCGAAAAAGTCCATGAAATCCAGATTGGTAACGTCTTTATTGATACCATTACAAACATAGATATCGTTGTATCCATCATTGTCTGCATCAAACATCAATGCGCCCCAGCTCCAGTCAGTGCCGGCAACACCGCTGAAATTAGCAATATCGGAGAATCGTCCATCGCCGTTATTTAATTGCAGGCAGTTCATCATGTACTGATGATAAAAACCGGCTTTGATCTTAGCGTTATACAGATCAATGTTATCGAAAGCTCCTAAAGTTTTTAACCGGTAATCATCACCAGGAAGCATATCGGTTGAAAATATTTCCTGGAAACCGTCATTGTTGATATCCGCTACATCAGCACCCATAGAGGAAAAACTGGTATGGCCCATCCTTTCTTCAAGCTCATCTTTAAAAGTGCCGTTACCCTGGTTAATGTATAGAAAATCGCGTTCGTAGGAATCATTGGAAACAAAGATATCAGGATAACCGTCGTTGTTCAGATCGCCCACGGAAGCACCAAGACCGAAACTGATCAGGGTACCGTGAATCCCGGCTTCCTTCGATACTTCATGAAACCGGCCATCGTCATTGCGATAAAGATGATCACCGCCACCCTTGAGAAATTCTGCAACCGGCCATTCCGCTTCAGGAAGATCTCGTTTGTTGGAATAATTGAGGGTATTAACGGGGATCGGGCTATTGTTGATCATGAAACAATCCAGATCACCATCAAGGTCATAATCAAAAAATGAAACCTGCGTAGTATAGGCAGAAATATCAAGTCCGTACTTTGCAGCTGATTCAGTAAAGGTCAGATCCTTGTTATTGATATAAAGTTTATTGAGACGGTTACCCGTTTTCATGTGCCCTGAATTACACACATAGATATCGAGCCATCCATCATTATTCAGATCGGTAAAGACCACGCCGGTGCTCCACATACTATCCTGTTTCAGCCCTGCCTTATTGGAGATATCTTCAAACTTCCACCCTCCTTTGTTAATATAAAGTTTGTTATCCCCGAGGTTCGAGGTTAAGAAAACGTCAGCAAGACCATCATTATTTATATCGCCGATCGCCACTCCGCCACCATTGTAAAAGTTCCTGAAATAAAAACCGTTTTCTTCTTTAGTGTCCTGCACCACATTGTTGAAGTCTATCCCGGTCTGTTTCATGAGATCAAACAAAACCGGCTGATCATTTTTACAAGACAACAAGAAAACACTATACACAACGGCGAATAAAATCAGCAGATTTCTCATCAGCAATAAACTCGGTTATAAATTAAAATCGCACATGGATCTTCAAACGCAATAATCAACAAAAAACCCTAAAAGATCAGTTAAACCTGATCTTTTAGGGTTATAAAATTAAGTCTTATTAATCGATTAGTAACCCGGATTCTGAGTCAGGTTCGGGTTTACAGCCAGCTGCTCATTAGGGATTGTAAACAACAGGTATTTAGGATCATCTGTTGGTTTTTCCTGGTAAGGCTGAAGGAATTTTCCGAACCGGATAAGATCCTGCCTGCGGTAATTTTCCCAATACAATTCACGTCCTCTTTCATCAAGCAGATTATCAAGCGTAAGTGTGGTAAATGGTGCAACACCTCTTTTTGCACGAATAGTATTTACTATCGGTAATGCTGCACCAGCTGCTCCTGTTCTGAGTTGAGCTTCTGCTTTCATCAACATCACATCGGTAATACGATAATAGACATAATCGTTGTCCACGCGACCACTACCATCATTTGGATAGTCTATGGGATATTTATTCACACGAATACCTGTGATCTCAAGGTTAGTACCGGTTTCAACGCTTTTTACTTCTCTTGTGAAAGAAAGCGGAGCACCTGTCCTGTCTCTTAAAGGCACATCAGTGGTCCAGTTGTACTGTTGCCCGACCATAAATCCAACATTGATACGATTGCCGGGATTTGGAACACCAGGAGTAGGATAAGCCACGCCACGACGCTGATCGTTGGGAGTGAATTTGTCATAAAAATCAGAGAGGGTAGTAAAACCATTCCATCCACCGGGGTTCTGGTTATAGTGCATGGTCATGTGCCAGCGTGAGTTCAGACCGCCGGATTCGACACCACCTACGTTTTCAGCGGTGAATATATTTTCAGTGCCTATCGCGCCATTCGTTGGTGCAAAGTTGTCAAAATAGTTATTAGCCAGGGTATACCTGTTGCTGTTGATGATCTGGTCAGCAAGCGTTATAACCTGTGCCATATCAGCTGGAGCGAATGTAGGTGCTGCCCTGTTAGCTATAGCACCCCGGTTCAGATAGCATTTCATCAGAAGCACTTTGGCAGCATCCTGGTTTGCGCCGATTGGGCCGCTGACTTTTAATTGGGGTAAAATAGCGGTTATTTCGGCGATAATATAATCAAGCGCTTCCGTTCCTTTTCTGACTTTTGATGGAAGTAAAGTATTTTCTCCCGGCTCCCGATAAGCTACCTGGTCCCATCCATCAAGAATATCAAACATGGTAAACGCTCTCAGGAATCTTGCTTCTGCAGCCTGCTGAGGAGAAGGATTATATTGCAAAAAGTCGGTCGCAGCAAACAGCGTACCTGATAAATCGTTGTAAGCATTCCGGATATACTGATTTTCAGCATCCCACGCATGAGAGTGAAGCACCCGCCAGGCACCATTATCATCCCAGTCTCCACCCCGTGTTGGGACAATGGCAGCATCACTTGGTAACTCACCAAGGGCAAATACCCTTTCCTGTCCCTGGTAACTAACCCGCATTGAATTATAAATACCACGCAGCAGCGCAGCGTTGTTTCCGCCGCCACTTGTTCCAACCTGGTCGGCAGTAAGATTGCCCTGTAAGGTCTCATCAAGTTTTGTACAACCAACCGCAGACAAGACAAGCGCAGTTGACACTAATATTCTGATACTTTTCATATAACGAGTTCTTTAAATTTTTAGAGAGAAAAATTTACTCCAAGAGTGATTGTTCTTGCCGGAGGATAAGGAGCGTACTCGATACCCAATGAAGGCACAGAGTTCAGGCTTTTATCAGTATTTACTTCCGGATCAAATCCAGAGAAATTAGTAATAACAAACAGGTTCTGACCTGTCAGGAATATATTCACATTCTTAAAGATCTTGGCAACATCTCCCGCTCCGTAAGAAAGAGTAGCATTTGCCATCTTCATATAATTTCCTTTCTCAATAAATCTTGCTGAAGGAGTTACACGGTTTGATAATGCTTCCTGTGTTGGATCTTCATAAATAGAACGGGCAATGTTTTTACCGCCAACAAGGTTGGAAACATTTATTACGTTATTTAAAGTATTGTTATAGATATATTGTCCAAACGCACCGTTCATGTTCACAACCAACATTAATTTTTTGTAAGCTAATGTGGTGCTTATGCCCATAACTGTTTTAGGATTTGGATTTCCCTGGTAACTGAAAATTTCCCCGTCAGGATAGATTGCCTGGCCGGTAGTCTTGTCGAGTCCGCCATATGCGCGTGTGAAGAAGGCATTGATGGGTAAACCGTTCCTGATAGTTTCAACAGAAGAACCTGATACACCCTGGCCATGTAAAGCACCTGTCCGGATTGGTGCACCCAGATTTTGAATTTCATTTTCTATGAAACTGGCATTAACACCCAGATCCCATGAGAAGTCTTCTGAACGGATGATGTTTGCATTCACAGCAACTTCGAATCCCCTGTTAAGCACTTCACCTTCCAGGTTTTTCCAGGTAACAGTTGTACCGGGAGCAGATGGTTGAATAGGTGTTGTAGGGAACAACAGGTCAGATGTTTTTTTATTAAAATAATCCAGTGAACCAGTTATACGGTTGTCAAGGATTGCGAAGTCAACTCCGAAGTTATATTGCTCATCAGACTGCCATTTCAAATCAGGGTTACCATTATTGGCAAGACCGATCGAAGCAGGTCCGTTGAAAGTATAGCGTGTTTGTGAAGATCCTGATGGGAACTCCTGGTTTCCGGTGATACCCCAGCTCGCTCTTACACGAAGGTCATTGAAGAAATCTACCTTAAAGAAATCTTCCTTGCTGATTACCCATGAAGCTGATACGGATGGGAAGTAACCGTATGCATTGTTAGAACCAAATTTGGTAGAACCGTCAGCCCTGAAAGTTGCAGTTAATAAATATTTGTCCTTCAGGTTCATTACTGCTCTTGCAAAATAAGATTGCAATTCAGACACCGGATCAATAAATGAATTGACGGTGCGCGAAGAAGCATTGGAATACTGGATATAATTTGTGTAATCAAGACCATAGTTTCCGAAACCACCAGCATCCGGACCGAAAGCATTCATGCTGCTTCCCTTATTGGTATATTTCATATACTCATAACCGATAAGGGCATTGATACTGAAATCTGATGTAAGTTGTTTGTTATAATTAAGTGTATGCGTTACTTGCTGGGTGATGAGTTCGTTGTTTGAAATGTATGCTCTTCCTTTACCAATAATTTCGTTCAGGTTCAGGTAAGAGGCAATTGAACTTCTGCGAACACCCGTGCTATAGTTCACACTATACAACATCCGGTATTCGAGGTCTTTTGTTATTTTGAAATAAGGAGATATACTTCCCAGAATTGTAGTCACCTTGGAGTTATCGGCGTAAGATTCTGACATGGCCAGTGGATTTATAATACCACCACCTGCGGCAATGTTCAGCGAGTCTGTTCCGGCCTTGTATAGAGATTCAGTGGGATTCCACTGAAGTGCCTGGCTGATAAGACTACCAGTTGAACCTGCGTTGTTTGAAATTGGGGCAACGTTCTCTGTGTACTGACTGGAAATAACGTTGAAGTCGATACCAAGATTTTTCTTTTCCAGGAATTTGAAGTTGGCGTTTAAACCAACGGTGTATTTTTTGAAGTCTGTCTTGCGAACGATACCTTCCTGGTCAAGTAAGCTGGTAGACAACCTGTATTTTGCATTTTCATTTCCACCACTAACCGCAGCATTATAAGTTTGAATATTTGCTGTCCGGAGAATCGCATCCATGGCATCAACATCACTGCCTTTATCATTGGCTGAAGGTGCACCGAATTTCGCTAAAGCCAGTCTGTATTCTGATGCGTCAAGGATTTCAATTTGTCTCATCAGTGTACTCTGTCCATATGAAGCACCCACGTCGAGTTTTGGTTGACCACTTGCACCTCTTTTTGTAGTGATCAATACAACGCCATAAGCTGCACGTGAACCATAAATGGCAGTTGCTGATGCATCCTTCAGAACTTCCATTGAGGCGATATCAGCAGGGTTAATAAAGTTCAGAGGATTTCCCGCGGGCGAAACACCCAATCCACCTACATCAAGCCCTGGTCTTGAAGAACGCCCATCTAAAGGCACTCCGTCAACTACGTAAAGCGGCTGACCCGAACCAGTAATGGCGGAGTTTCCTCTCACCTTAACAGTAGTACCGCCACCTGGCGCTCCACTATTATTAAGAACCTGGACCCCGGCAACTTTACCCTGGATCAGTTGATCAGGAGCCGAAAACGTTCCTTTATTAAAATCTTTCTCGCGAACGGAAACAACCGCACCCGTAAGATCTCGTTTTCTTACAGTACCATAACCAACAACCACAACTTCACTCAGATCCGCACCTGATGCTTCAAGTGCTATGTCTACCGAAGTTTTGTTGGTAATATCTACATCAATTTCTTTGAAACCGACCGATGAAACGGTAAGTGTAGTCGCATTTGCAGGAACAGAGATGGTAAATGTACCATCTGCTTTTGTGGAGGCTCCTTGATTGGTTCCTTTTACCTGGACGGAAGCTCCTGAGACGGGCGATGCATCTTTAGCATCGGTAACTTTTCCCGTTATTTCCTTGTTTTGGGCCAGCAAGGTCTGGGTAACAAATAGCAGTAACAAAGGTAAGGCTACCTTCATAAGCAATCGTTTGATTTGCATACAGCGAGATTATTGGTTTATTAATATGGCTTGAACAATCACAATGTGTGATTATTACACAATGATAGAACAATTACATGAACATCCAAAAAAATGTTAAAGGTCATTTCAACACTTAATCCATTGAATCTGACCCACAAGTGTAATGAAATTCAATCCAGATATGGACACGATAACATTGCACATTGCTGCATGATGTTTAAACTTCAGTATGAAGTTTTTTATTTCCTGCAATATTTCTTCCAATTTCTTTAACAGTCATCTTCAGATTTTCTTAACATTCATCGCCTCAAAGTTGTTCGATCAGTCAGAAAATCTTAAAAACTGGTGTTCCCCCGATTATTTATCCATGGAGATTTTTCTGGGCGAACCGCGCTTCATTAAATATATATAGTTTGCCCGGGCGGTGGGGTACATCCTGTTCGAGTTCATTTGCATCGAGCAGCCAGTCCATGTGGAAGAACTTTTTGCGGAAGTTGCGGCGGTCAAGCTTCTGCCCAAGGATGGATTCATATAAAGACTGGAGCTCCCGGAGAGAGAACTTTTGTGGAAGCATATTGAATACAATTGGATGATCTTCTATCCGGCTTTGTAGTTTGCGGATACAGGTGTCAAGAATTTTTTTATGATCGAATGCGAGCGTAGTAATATCATTCACCGGGTGCCAGTGCAGCTGGTTATGTTCAAGTTTAAGATCATGATCCCGGATGTTTACCAGTGAATAATAAGCCGTGGTGATTACCCGCCCTGCAGGATGTCGGGTCACGTCTCCAAAACTGTAAACCTGTTCAAGAAACACGTCTTCGAGGCCGGTCCTTTCCCGGAGAACCCGGTAAGGAGCACTATCAAGATTTTCATCAGGTTTCACGAGGTCACCCAGGAGTGACCATTGATCCCGGTATTCCTCCAGGTCGGATTTTATCAGGAGCACCTTCAACTCATTATCATCAAATCCAAGGATCACACAATCAACGGAGATACCTATGCGGAAAAACTCCGTTTGTTCATTCATTAATTGTTGAATGTTCTTCGGTGATGACATTAATAATAAGTTATGACAAGCAGTGGCAATCGCAAACCAATTTTTGGCACTCGATCTTATTTCGTTCCAATGATACTTAATCCTGTTAACATTTCCTTGTGATCTCAGCGAAAATCTTTTTTCGCCGGCCTGGACTATCTTTAACAACGCAAATCACTTCTATGTATTCAAATGTCCAGACCAGGTCCCTGCAGGATGCCACTACCGCACTATTGAAGCAAAAATCAACAGAAAAAAAAGACCTGCAGAAACTCAGAGACGTTCTCCGTTTTCATGAATACCGTTATTATATAATGAATGATCCCCTGATTGCCGATGGGGAATATGACCAGTTGTACAAGCAATTACAGGTGATAGAGGCCGCAAACCCCGATCTTATTACTCCTGACTCCCCCACCCAGCGTGTGGCAAAGGGCCTGACGGATGACTTTCCAAAAGTGGCGCACCTTGTTCCGATGTTATCGCTGGAAAACTCATACAATGCGGATGACCTGAGGGATTGGGATCGTAAAGTGAGGGAATTATCAAAATTGCCGCAGGTTGAATATTGCGTGGAGCCGAAATTCGACGGGGCGAGCATCTCGGTTATATATGAACGTGATATGTTGCTTCGTGGGGTAACTAGGGGTAATGGAGTGGAGGGCGATGATATCACCCCAAACATCCGCCAGGTTAAATCTGTGCCGCTCTCCGCATCATTTTCAAGTTATGGTATAGAGATGATAGAGATCAGGGGTGAGGTGTTGATGAACAAAAACAGTTTTAAAAAATACAATGAACAGCTCACTGAACAAAATCTCGCTCCGCTTGCCAATCCACGAAATGCGGCAGCCGGTGCCTTACGCATCAAAGATTCGAGGGAAGTGGCCCGTCGCAACCTCCAGGCATTTTTATATAATGTAAGTTATCATGTGCATGATCCTAATTTCAAAGCACATTCAGCATTGGAAACGCATAGTGGTATGCTGGAGATGTTATGGAATCTGGGATTCCGCAGTCCACAAAAAGAAATGCGGGTTGTCAGGGGAATTGATGCAGTCATTGAGTATTGTAATGAATTTGAGGCTGAACGGGATAACCTGCCCTATGAAATTGACGGCATGGTTATCAAGGTGAATGACATCGGGCTGCAGGACCGGCTCGGAATGACTACCCATCACCCCCGCTGGGCTATGGCTTTTAAATTTAAGGCAAGGCAGGCCACGAGTAAGCTACGTGCCGTTGAGTACCAGGTTGGCAGAACAGGATCGGTAACGCCGGTTGCGAAAATTGAGCCGGTGCCCATTGGCGGGGTGACCGTTGGCTCAATTTCACTATTCAACGAAGACGTAATTCGTGAGAAAGATCTGATGATAGGCGATACGGTGCTTGTTGAAAGAGCAGGAGATGTTATCCCATATATTGTAAAATCGTTGAGCGAGTTACGCTCAGGTAAGGAGCTCCCGATAGTCTTCCCAAAAAATTGCCCTGTTTGTGGCGATGAGCTGGTTAAACCGGCAGAAGAAGCGGTCTGGCGCTGCGTTAATATTAACTGCAAGGCGCAGGTAGTGGAAAGAATTATCCATTTTACGAGTAAAGATGCGATGGATATCAGGGGATTTGGAGAAGCTAATGTGCGGAAATTTTTTGAACTTGGTTTCCTCCCGGATATCCCCGGGATTTATCGCATCCCTTTCGACAAGATCAGATCACTGGAAGGTTTTGGTGAAAAGAGCATTACTAATCTCCAGGCAGCCATTGAGTCTTCAAAATCCCAACCTCTCAACAGGCTCATCTTTGGCCTGGGAATCAGGTATGTTGGCGAAACGACTGCTAAAGTGCTTGCGCATTCTATAAAACACCTGCTGGATTTTGCGAACTTTGAAATAGAACAGCTTACGGGTCTGGAAGATATCGGACCTAAGGTTGCTGGAAGCATCTACCAGTTTTTTCATAATGATGATAACATTGCGATGTTGAAAGAACTGGAAAGCCTTGGGCTTACGTTGAAAAGTACCCGTAAAAGTTCGATGGATAAGGGTAACCTTGGCGGACAAACGTTTCTTTTTACCGGCACGTTGCCAACACTTAAAAGATCCGATGCCGAAGCAATGGTCGAAGCACAGGGAGGTAAGTTGTTAGGCAGCGTTAGCAGCAAGCTGAATTATCTTATCGTAGGAGAAGATGCCGGTTCAAAACTTGAAAAGGCCAAAAAGATAAGTTCGGTTAGAATTATCAGTGAAGCAGAATTTCTTGAAATGGTAAATCACTAGCTTTTGCATTCAACAGTTACGGTCAATTAAAATATGCGGATGGATTAATTATTGATGGTGTACTTAAGTTCACGTTATAATTTATTTGTATCTTTAAATAAAAGGTGGTCATGGTAAAAAAACTCCCCGGCGAAGTGTGGAAACCTTTGCAGTTTCCCGGCTGGAAACATCTCCGAAAAAAATACGCCCTTTCCTCTCATGGTCGCATTGCAAGTTTTACTGAAGATGTAATCGAAGATGGCAAACTCTTACAGGGTTCGCTGACTACCGGTTACCGGACACTAAATCTTCACCGACCGGGCAACAATGGAACCCTTTACATTCATCGCGAAATTGCAAGGCTGTTTCTTGGAAAGTCTTCAACAAAGAACAAGTTTGTGATTCATACCAATCACAACAAACTTGACAATTCCGTTAAGAACCTTGCCTGGGCTTCGTTGGAAGAAATGATTGAGCACCAGCAAAGCAGTCCCGCAAAACTTGCTTACAAAAAGGTGCAGGCTAACCGATCAGTTGGTTTGAAATTAAATGCCAAACAAGTTGAAAGCATCAAGAAAACACTGATTGACAAAAAAAGAAAAATCACCATTAAGAAACTTGCTGAAAAGTATGGCGTTAGTGAAATGACTATGTACCGCATTAAAAGTGGTGAGAACTGGGCCAGGGTAAAATAATAACAAATGCTTCAACCTTCCACGGTAAAATTTCTCCGGGACCTTAGTAAAAATAATAACAAGACCTGGTTCGATAACAACAGAGCGAAATATGATGCTGCTAAATCCGACTTTGAAACGCTCATACAGGAACTGATAGACAAACATGGCAGGACGGATGAAACAATCCGGGACCTTATTGCCAAGAAATGCACTTTCAGGATCAACAGGGATATACGTTTTTCAAAAGACAAGACACCTTACAAAACGAATATGGGGGGTAGCCTTGACCGTGGTGGAAAAAAATCCATCTACGCAGGCTACTACGTTCACCTGGAACCAGGTGGAAAAAGTTTTGTAGGTGGCGGACTTTGGATGCCTATGCCTGAAGAAACAAAAAAAGTCAGGCAGGAGATTGACTATTGCCTGGACGAGTTTAAATCGATAGTTGAGTCGAAAAAATTCAAAACGATTTTTGGAGGGCTTTATAAAGGCGAGGACGCCAGCCTGAAAAAAGTGCCACAGGGTTTTGATGCAGATAACCCGGCCGCACCTTATCTCAAACTAAAAAGTTGGCTGGCAATGAAAAATCTGACCGACGTCGAAATGACATCTCCGGATTTAACAAAAAAGATAATTACCGCCTTTGAAACCATACAACCCTTTCTCAACTTCATAAATCGCGCATTGGGTTAAAATGCCACCAGATCCCACTGGGTTTTCACTAATTGAGGTGGTCCGGGATTTGCATACACAAAATCATAAAACGATTTGTATGACTGTTCTGTATCGCAAAACACGCTACCTTTTCTCAACCTATTATTATAAAATCTCACTTGAAAAGAATGTTGCAACGGTTGAAGCACTTTGTGTGCCCTTCTTCAGCGCACAAAAATGCCTGGAAATGAAGCAGTACAGTCGCAATGTCACTTCCCAGAAAAGCGATTTCGAAAAGGAAGTTTACAATCCGAGTAAAAAGATAAGCAAAGATGAATACCAGATGAGGTATGATAAGGCTTTTCGTGGCGATCTGAAGATCAAGTTAAATGGTCAGACTGTTGAAACTCCTTCTATGGTGGCCGATATGACCACCACCCGGATCCGTTCCAATAAGAATTGAGCAACCTGGCGCACGACGCATCTTTCCTGCTTTTTACCTTCTTCAATCAACATATACTGGCCGGCAAACCCGGCCTTGTTTTGTTTTTAGAAACGATCAAAACTTCAGCCTCAACCTTACGCTAACCGGTAAGTGATCCGAAGCATACGTCTCATTGACCACCTCATGTTTTTCTACTTCGAACTTTGAAGCTGGGGTGTAACCTATAAAATCGATTGTTTTGTTTGGATTAAGTACCGGGATGGTGAAGGCGCAGGTTGCACAGGTCCGGGTAAACACTTCATCGAAAATATTGATCACCTCAGTGCCCGTAGCAGCATTAAGGTCGCCGGCAATAATCACAGGCATTTTGCTATCCTTCAGGATATTATTGATTTCCCGTATCTGAAGCAAACGGTTTTGCGGATTCGACTGAGCATCCAGGTGAGTGCAGGCAAACAACAGATCCCTGCCATCTTTTCCTTTAATGGTGACGGTTGCAAGAATCCTGGGCTCACCTTTTGAGGTTTCAACGGTGGGCAGTTTGTACTGCCTGAAGTCACTCACAGGAAGTTTGCTTAGTACACCGACTCCATATTCTCCTCCGTCGTGATCGATAGCCTTAAAAAAATAAGCTTTCATCCCGGTTTTTTCACCGAGTAGTTTTGCCTGGTCAATTCCCCCGCTTCTTTTGGTTCTTACATCCACCTCCTGCAAGGCGACAAGATCGGGATTCAGCTTCCTGATAACTCCGGCGATGGTATCAACATCGATAAGTGTTCCTGCTGTTGGCGGATTACAGTGGTGAATATTATAACTAAGCACATTTAATGTTGCCGGTAAAGATGTGGCAATGCCACCAGGACCGGGATTCTCATTATTGATTTTCGGACTGCATGCAAAGATGCCGGCAATCATTAACAGCACAAGTCCCGATACAAATTTCATTCGTTACAGATTATAGTGTAGCTAATGTATTTACCAGCCAGGGTTTTGGGGAAGAAGGTTTTCGTTACGCTGATACTGGACAAGCGGCACCGGCCACAGATAGTGTTTTGGTTCTACAAAGGTCCTGTTTGTGTTAAAGATCAGGAAACCGTTTGCATCAGCCGGGCGGCCGGCAATTTCGGATGGAACCCGGGCGAGTGATTTTTTCATACCTTTTACATCAGCCGCAAGCAGTGAACCTTGTTTCCAACGCATCAGGTCGAACCATCGCTGTCCTTCCAATGCAAGTTCGATCCTTCTTTCGCGACGGATCTCGTCTCTCAGGTTCATACCGTTTGCAGTTATATCTGCAATCACCATCGGAACCATCCCTACCCGCTCACGAATCTTATTAATGGAGTTATTGATATCAGTCTGTGTAAGTTTTCCCTGCTCAAACCTGGCCTCGGCCCAGGTCAGCAGCACCTCTGCAAATCGGATGAGGATAATATCATTTTCATCTTTGCTTACCACTCCTACTGTTGACAGTTCACAGTACTTGGTAAAGTAGTAACCTGTAACGGTTACCGCACCTTTTTTATCGCTGGTGAACTTTGGCCAGTTATAAATATCATTAGGCGTATTATCCGCATCACCATCATCCAGGCCTTTCCAGGCACTGCCGGGTGAAAGTACAGTTTGAATCATACGGGGATCCCTGTTTTTGAAGATGTCTGCATAGGTTAGCTCACTATACAATGGCGATTTGTTAATCGGCAGTCCATCTTTACAGAGATAAGCGTCAACGAGCGATTTGGTAGGGTTCCAGCGAATCTCCTGGTCCGGCACCTGTATCTCCCGGCTCAGGTTGTGCATAGACACTTCGGGTACATGCACCCTGGCAAGAATCGTTTCTTTATTAGTCCCGTTTTTACTTTGTTCTCCTTTATAAGTAAAGAGTTCGTAGTAGCTGGTGGCTTTGTTGCCGTTACTATACAGGCTGTAGATGTTCATATCCATTACAGCTTTGGCGGCAGCTTCAGCTACATCGAATTTGTTATGTTGCAACGCTACCCTGGCTTTGAATGCAAGTGCCGCTCCTTTTGTGATACGGCCGTAATCAGCTGCACCATAACTGGCAGGAAGCCTGGCAGCACAAGAGTCAAGTTCAGCTAACATGAAGTCCACCACCTCACTACGAGGCTTGCGTTTTCCGTAAAGTTCTTCATCCTGGGGGGTTAATGTTTTAGTTAACAACGGAACGTCACCATAAAACGAAGTGAGCAGGTAATACAGATACGCGCGGACGAATCTTACTTCTCCTGCATAACGTTCTTTTTCGGCTGCAGGCACTTCAACGCCCCTGTTGTAGTTTTCGAGGAAGTGATTGCAGCGGCGGATACCATCATATGCGTTGGTCCATTCTGCGTTCACGCTGCCCAGGTCGGATCCATAGTTACCCGTTGAGATACGTTGGAAATCGGTAGTTGTGGGCCAGGTAGTATTGTCTCCAAGGTTCTCAAAATCAACATTGGTTTTTGCTTTAAGATAAGCATAGGTTCCGTTTGCAGCGAGTTTCAACTGTTCGGAAGTTTCCCAATAATTCTCATCCGAAATTGCATCGAGCGGATAACGGTCGAGGAAATCTTTTTTACAGGCGCTGAAAAAAAGAGATCCGGCAGCGAGAATATATATTATGCGTTTCATGTTTATCAGTTTATTTAATGGTCTTTACATTGAATGTTATCTGAAATTTACATTGAGTCCGAATGTGAAGATTTTCAACTGCGGGTAAAGCCCACCGTTAGTTAGTGGTGTTTCCGGATCATAAGCATAGAAGAAGTTCGTAACCGTGAACAGGTTGTCTGCTGATGCATAGAAACGCAAACGTTGTATCCTTAATTTGGTTGTAAGCGAGGTTGGAAGTGTATAGCCGAGCTGAATATTTTTGAGACGGAGATAAGCACCATCTTCAAGCCAGTATGATGAGAAACGCTGGTTATGTGACTGCTGGTACGTCAACCTTGGATAAGAACCCCCGGGATTTTCTTTGGTCCACCGGTCAAGATGAACTTTCTGCGGGTTTGTTGATTCATTGATAAATGCATGACGTGCAGGTCCGAGAATATAGCCATTCGACTTCAGTACACCTTGCAGAAAAAATGCAAAGTCAAACCCTTTATAATTAGCAGTACCACGGAAACCGTAAGTGTAGCGCGGGTATGGATTACCAATAACCTGGCGGTCATTATCCAGCGTGATCACCCCATCCGGTTTACCGTCTGGTCCGCTGAGATCCTTGTAGATGATATCTCCGGGTCCGAGAAAGTTTCTATCAGCTACGAGTACCGGGAACTTTGGTGTGTATTTATTCGTAGCCGGATCAAACGTATAATCCTCTACCTGTGATATACGATCCGCCACCAGTCCATAGAAAGCATCTATCGGCTGACCGACCATTCTGACCTGGTCGCCAATTACCGGTGCAACGCCGGCCAGGTTGGTGATTTCGTTTTTCACGTCAGAAATATTGAACCGCAAAGAGTAATCTACTTTACCAACATTGTCTTTCCAGTTTACTGCAAGCTCCCAGCCTTTATTTTTTACGGAGATGAGGTTCTGTTGTGGCTCACTAACACCGAGTACATCAGGAAGTGGAATAGTAGCAAGAATATCCCTGGTATTTTTTATAAAATAGTCAGCGTTGATCTCCAGCTTATTTTTGAGGAAAGTGAGGTCAACACCGATATTGGACATCTCGTGGGTTTCCCAGAAAAGATCAGGGTTAGCGGCTACCGTTTGGGCATATGCGCTGGTTAACACACCTCCTATCGGCATGGTACCAACACTTGACATAAGAGAGAGGTATGGGTAGTAGTTGGAACCAAGATTTTCGTTACCCAGCTTGCCATAGGACCCACGGATTTTTGCACTTGATAATGTGTTGCGTGACCAATCCATGAATTTTTCTTCGGAAAGCAACCAGCCCGCAGAAAACGATGGAAAACCTTTCCAGCGATTTTGTTCCGCAAACCTTGAGGTAGCATCAAGGCGGTAATTTACTTCCAGCAGGTATTTGCTGGCGAACGCATAATTGAAACGTCCGAAAGTAGATCTGATCGCCCGGTGATACGCGCTTGAACTGTTCGT
Source organism: Flavitalea antarctica (assembly GCF_054461535.1). Taxonomy (NCBI): domain Bacteria; kingdom Pseudomonadati; phylum Bacteroidota; class Chitinophagia; order Chitinophagales; family Chitinophagaceae; genus Flavitalea; species Flavitalea antarctica. The sequence goes on along the minus strand of NZ_JBTLQG010000009.1, from coordinate 81,574 downwards.
CTGGATGCCGGCGCCGATATTTAAGGTCGGCAGATCTTCAGATATGATGCCCTGCCTGTTACCGCCAAAAAAATCACCCCTCAGCCATTCCTGGGAGTAACCGAGCAGCACCTTGACATCATGTTTGCCAAACTTTTTTGCATAATCACCCTGGAAGAACAGGTTTTGATTCCGTGTTTTATAATCATTTAATGCAACGTTGTTCACCGGGTTGCTTGTATACCAGAGGAGGTTGTTCTCGGGGTAATAGTAACGTATGGTATTGTTCTGTTCGTTTCTAAGCGAATTGTCAATGATCATTCCGTACTGGGCCTTAACCGACAGGCCTTCCACGATCCGGATGGTTGCATTCACATTTCCACTGAACTGTTGTGACTGGAAACGATTCTGCCCTCCAAGGCTGGCGATGGCGATCGGGTTCTGTGATCCGCCGCCGTAACCCCATCCACCGGAGGTGAAACGCACCGGCACAAGTGGTGATATCTGGTGCGCACTATATATTACTCCCCCGTCCCTTGCCGTTCCCTGTGCAGGTTCAGAATCGAAACGGTCTATATAACTGACGTTACCATCAATGGTTACACGGTCGATAATTTCAGTATTCATACGCAAACGCACATTATGCCGGTGTGCCTTGAATGCGTCACCCGTGATGAAGCCGTTGTCCTTCAAATAACCATATGACAAAAAGTAACCCGACTTTCCACTACCTCCGTTTACACTAATGTTATGATTCTGTAACGAGCCCGAACTCTTATACATTTCTTCCACCCAGTTGGTGTTGGCAAAGTAATTGGGATCCGAACCGTCAATAGCCTTCTGTAGTTGCTCATCGGTATAGGTCGGTGTTTTGCCAACATTTCGCTGCGACTCATTGAGCAGGCGGATATAATCTGCGGAACTCAGGAACTCCGCTTTAGCGGTTGGCTTCTGGATACCATAGTAATAGTTATAAGCCACCGATGGTTTGCTGTCTGATTTACCTTTCTTGGTGGTTACCAGCATAACACCATTGGCAGCCCTGGCTCCATATATGGAAGCGGAAGCAGCATCCTTCAGGACAGTGATTGTTTCGATATCGCCCGGATTGATGTGATTCAGGTCTCCCGGTCCGGCCATTGGCACTCCATCAATCACCAGCAACAGTTCTGAATTTCCAAGTGTTGAGATCCCGCGAATACGCATGTTTGCGCCGGTTCCACCGGGACGCGGACTGGCAGCAATACTCGTCAGGCCCGGGATCAAACCCTGGATGGCACTCGATACGGAAGTAACGGGCCTCGATTCCAGGACTGAACCGTCAAGGGTGGCAACCGCCCCGGTAAGGTTGGCTTTTTTCTGTGTTCCATAACCCACGATAACCACTTCTTCCAGCGCTTTGTTGGCTTCCTCCATTACAACGTCGATGCTTATGCGCTCGTTGATGGGTTCCTCACGGGTTTTATAGTCAACATAACTGAATACAAGTATGCCTTTCATGTCCGGGACATTCAGGCTGAATTTGCCATCGTTATCTGTAGTGGTCCCGACTTCGGTGCCTTTCACAGTCACGGATACCCCGGAAAGCGGCAGGCTGTTCCTCGAGGTAACAATGCCGGAGATCTGCTGTTGACGAATCGCTTCAAGCCTGCGCTCACGGCGGCTCATGGACAACAGGCCGAGATCAACCCCGGTTGATTTTACTGACCTGGCAGTTTCAGCCAACGGCGATTCGGACACCGTTTTTGCCTGGGACGTTTGTTTCGGTTCATCCCGGAAGGAAATTGCAAACTGCTTGTCAGAGATTTGCTTAAGATGGAGATTATAAGACTTCAGCAATTTTTCAAGACGGTAAGCGAAACGGGTACCCGAGAAATCCTCTTTACCTGCATTCACTTTAATATCCAACACCTCGGAACGGCAGACAAAACTTACATCATGCCTTTTCTCAATATTTTCAAGCAAGTCACCGAGGGAAAGATTGTTTACAGTGACAGGACTTCGCTGGTAAAGATCTGTCCCAACGCGGTTATACGCCAGGGCATCCTGTGAAAACACCGGAGAGTTGATAAGACACAGCATCGCTACTACAATGCATGGCGGTTTCGGAATAGAAAATCGGGCCTTCATATTATTCCTCTTTGATTTTAGATTTTGAAGTGAATTTGAGTATGCTGTCCTGTTTTACTATCTGTATGTCAAGTACGAAAGCAAGCGCTTCCAAAAATGTTTTTTCATCGTTGACCGGTAGTGTCCCTGAGATCTGGCTTTCCCGTAGTGCGGGTTCAGTTATCTCAACCTTGTAGCCATAGATATCCTGTATAAGCTGTGCGATTTCACGCATTGGCATCTTGTCCAGCTTTACCTTTTTCTCCTTCCATGTTGAATAAAGGCCGGCATCAACTTTCCTTTTGACCAGCTTCTTATCGGCCTCTGAATATTGTATGAAATCGCCGGGCTGCAGTGTTACTGATACCGGGTCGTCTTTTACACCAATCTTTATCTGGCCGGTGTTCAAAGAAACATTTGTAACCGAGCGATAACTTTTGACATTGAATGCCGTACCCAACACCTCCACCTGGAGATCGCCGCTATACACAACGAATTGTCGCGGATGACCAGGCGTGTTTTCTATGTGCGTAACATTAAAGAACACTTCACCCTTCATCCATACCTCTCTCTTCACCGACTTCGGAAGTGATGATGAATAGCTAACGGATGAATTTTCATTCATGGTGATCGTTGAACTGTCCGGCAATTGCAGGGTCTTAATTTCACCCGGCCCGGTCACAAATTCAACCATCACCGGGGCGCGGTTATCAAGAATTCTGTAAGTAAAGAGGGCTGCGACCGCAATGATTGCGGCAGCCATGATGGCAGGCCAGCGGGATCGTTTCGGCTTCCTCGTGCTGAGCACAATCTCCTGTTGAGATATATGCCGGAGATTTCTTTCGAGGGATTGCTGTACCGTCGAACTTTCCGGGAGGGAAATGTTGAATTGGAGGTTAAGAATAAATGCCGCCGCCTCGTCAACCACAGCCTGTTGACGCGGATTTTCAGCTAACCACTTGAGCCAGGCCGGATCAGACATTCGATCCGGAGATTTGACCCATCGCTGAAATTCTTCATCAGCAACAAAATCATCAACTGTAAAATTCAGGTAACGCTGGTTCACAGATACAGGAGTCTGAACCCGACGATTTTACCCCACGGAGAAGAAAACTTTTTTTATTTCACGAAATTTGGAAGAGCAGAGTCACGATTAGGGATCACTGAAAGAGACAAAAGCTGGTTGAACGGAAATTGTAAACAAAAACAAATGCTGATCACCCGAGATTGAAAAGGAAAAGTATCCCACAAAATTAAAAGATGACAAATGCTTATAATCCGAGACTGATAAAAAGACAAATACTTATCACCGCAAATTGAAAAGAAGGCGAATGCTCGTTTACCGGAAATTGAAAAGAAGACGAATGCTCGTTTACCGGAAATTAAGAAGAAAGCAAATGCTGATCACCGATAGCAAAGTGGAGGCTAGCTTCAATTTGTAAGCCTCGCGAAGTTCTGTAATGGCCCTAGCAACCAACTTATAAGTTGCTTTGGTAGAGATGCCAAATAGTAAAGCAATCTCCTCGTAGGAAAGATTTGCATAAAACTTCAGGAAGATCGCCTCCTTCTGATGAGCGGTGAGTTTTTCAAGCGCCTGTGCCAGGTTTACTTTTTGCTCATACATATGATCGGCGTTGATCATGACCTGGTCAACCGAAACCTCGAGCTCAAAATTTTCCGTATCAAACTCATTGCCGTTGTATTTGGTGTTGCGGGCGTTGTGGATGCCCTTAAGCAACTGGTTGCGGAAAGATACCAGGAGATAACCTTTTAGTTCCCTGACTGACTTGAGTTTCTGTCTTTGGAACCAAAACTTTGTAAAAATTTCCTGGATAGAGTCTTCTATCAGCTGTTCATCACCGGTAAATTTTCTTCCATAATTAAACAAACGCGGATACCAGCTGGTATAAATGATGGAGTAAGCATTTTTGTTTCCGGCCTTGCAGGCTTCCCATATCCCCGGTTCTATCTGAAAACAATCGTCCATGCGGTTTCGGAATATCATGCCGCAAAACTAAATTTTCAGTTACAGCAGGCATGTTAAGTTTTGATTACTTAAAGTAATGGAAAATACATGGAAATAAAAAGCCGGGCAATGCATTACTGCAACTGCCCGGCAAATATTAATTGCCCGATCAAACATATCAGGTATACATACCTGTGATACATATGTTGGAATATGCCTGATCAATGATCAGGTAGCATTTTTACATCATATGTAATGTGCCGCTGATCTTATAATAAGTTCTTTTGCAGCAGATACTCCGCTATCTGTACAGCATTGGTGGCTGCTCCCTTCCGAAGGTTATCGCTCACGATCCACATATTGAGGGTGTTTGGCTGTGACTCATCACGACGTAATCTTCCTACAAATACATCATCTTTTTCATGAGCATCCTTAGGCATCGGGTATTGGGCCTGTGAAGGATCATCGACCAGCTTAACGCCGGGGGCACCGCTTAACAGGTTCCGCACCTCGGTCAGTTCAAAATCTTTTTCAAATTCCACGTTCACAGATTCACTGTGTCCACCCATCACGGGTATACGAACTGTAGTAGCGGTTACGAGGATGGAATCATCACGCATGATTTTTTTTGTTTCATGAACCATCTTCATTTCTTCCTTGGTATAACCGTTTTCCAGGAACACATCGATCTGGGGAATAACGTTCATATCAATTTCATATTTGTAAGCCATTGGAAATTCATCGGTACTTCCTTTCACGGTCTTATTGCGTTCACCCATCATCTGGTCAACGGCTTTTTTGCCCGTGCCGGTTACACTCTGATAAGTGGAAACAACTATACGCTTGATCTTATATTGATGATGGAGCGGGTTAAGCGCAACAACCATTTGAATAGTTGAACAGTTAGGATTCGCAATGATCTTGTCTGATGCAGTAAGTGCATCAGCGTTGATTTCGGGAACCACCAGTTTTTTTGTTGGATCCATTCTCCATGCAGATGAATTATCAATTACGGTGATACCTGCAGCAGCAAATTTTGGAGCCCACTCCAGTGAAGTAGAACCACCTGCTGAAAAGATCGCAACATCGGGTTTGGCAAGGATACCATCATCCATACTCACCACCTTATATTGTTTGCCCTTGTATTCCACCTGTTTTCCAACTGAACGTTCGGAAGCAACGGGAATAATTTCAGCGACAGGAAAATTACGTTCAGCAAGAACCTGTAACATTTTGGTACCTACCAGCCCGGTGGCACCTACAACGGCAACTTTTAATTGTTTCATGATTTTTTTAAGTATTAAATATTGATTTGTCTTTGATTCGTTGATTTTGTTTTTATATGATTTTTTTCAGTTCTGGCCAGGTGTTAAAAACAAGAAAGCCTCCCCGGGGGAAGGCTTTATGAATATGCTGGTATCAGAACACGTTCAACCTTCCCCGTTGGAGGACTGCTTCTTTATGTTCTTAATATTTTTTACCGTGATTTTCACCTGAGTTCCAAAAATAACCACCATCGGGGTACTTCCCAAATTTTTAACTTGATTTATTTCCAAAATATGAATGAATGATAAAAATGCTGATACGGGTGGTCCTGTTTTTTTCGATCTATGGCCTGCCATACACTGCTCAATCCCAAAGCCAGCCGTCGTTCAAACACGCGGTGGTAATAACTGAACTATACCCTGATCCGGATGCTAAGTCGGCCATCCCGCAGTCTGAATTCATTGAACTTAAGAACATTTCCCGGTCAGGTATCAATCTTAAAGGGTGGAAGATCACTGATGGGTCAACCAGCGCGACCATCACCACCAGCCTTGAACTGAAACCTGATAGCTTCCTGGTGGTTTGTCCCCAGTCGGCCGTGATCACTTTCAAAGCCTTTGGTTCTGCGTTAGGACTCACAGGGTTTCCTTCATTGAACAATGATGAGGACCAGGTGAGCGTATATGACCCGGCAGGCAACCTGGTGCATCATGTGCATTATGAAGAGTCCTGGTATCACAATGATGTGAAAAAGGAAGGTGGCTGGACGCTGGAAATCATGGACCCGCTGAATTTTTGTTCCGGGTTATCTAACTGGAGAGCCAGTGAACATAGCAACGGCGGCACACCCGGATCTACTAACTCAGTAAACAGATCAAACCCTGACCAGCAACCACCTGCAGTGTTGAAGAGCTATGCAATGGACAGCGTGACTATGTTAGTGTTCTTTGATGAACCTTTGGATAGTATTGCAGCGGTCAACATCATGAATTACCGTTTTAATATGACTAAACACATTGTCCAGGCGGCAGTGCCGGTTGGTCCTTCTTTTAACTCAGTTAAACTTATTATGAAAGCTGCCATGAAGCCGGGCGAGGTTGATGAATTAACCATCACCAGCTTAACTGACTGTGCCGGGAACACGGTTGGCTCAGTAAACAAAGTAAAATGTGGTATATCAACAGCACCGGAAAAAAATGATGTTGTTATAAACGAATTGTTGTTTGATCCCGCCCCCGGAGGCTATGATTATGTCGAGCTTTATAACAGAAGCACAAAGGTGATTGATCTTAGGGAGATACTGCTTGGATCGCGATCAGCCACTGGTACCTTAATAAACATGATTAGTGTTGTTAAAGATGAACGGATGCTTTTTCCGGGTGAATACGTTGTTGTAACAGAAAACGCTCTTTGGATGAGGCAACATTATATGGTTAAGATCGGAGCTGCCATTTCAACGATCCCGGATCTTCCTTCAATGCCGGATGACAAGGGCAACCTGGCTGTTATAGATAGACGCGGGTTGGTAATTGATGAGATCAGTTATTCCGACAAGTGGCATTTTGCATTATTAAATAACAGGGAAGGCATTGCGCTCGAAAGAATTGATCATGCAATGCCAACCAATGAAAAAACGAACTGGACGTCAGCAGCTTCGGCGGCGGGGTTTGGCACACCTGGTTACCAAAACAGCCAGTTTCGTGCGGATTTGCAGGCTACCGGGAACCTGGTGACAGAACCAAAAATATTTTCGCCTGACAATGATGGGTTCCAGGACCATACTGCGTTCCAATACGAGATGGCAGAACCTGGCTACATGGGTTCCATTACCATTTACGACGCATCCGGGAGGCCGGTAAGATACCTGGTGAAAAGTCAATTACTTGGAATGAAAGGAGCGTATAATTGGGATGGACTGGATGAAAACCTCAAGAAGCTACCAGTCGGGGTCTATGTTGTTTTGATGGAATTCTTCAACCTTAAGGGCCAGGTAAAAAGGATCAGACAAACGATAACACTGGCGAGGAAACTTCAATGACACATATAAACAATAAAGCAGCCTGAAATTTTCAAAGCTGCTTTATCGTTTATTCGGGAGTAATACGACTTTTCTTCACCTGACAATGCACCGGGCCAGGCTCAAGGCGCTTCAGTCAGGTATAATCCGAGGCACCTCTCAGGTTGTCAGTTCAATATCAAAATTTACAAGATTCACAAATTGCTGGATCCTGTTATCGATATCCTCTTTTGTGATTTCCCGGAGCCGGTTCGGACCAAATTTTTCAACGCAATATGAAGCCATGGCGGAACCTACGATGATTGCCGTCTTCATATTCTCAAACGATATATCTTTTGTGCGGGCGATATGTCCTATAAATCCACCTGCAAAAGTATCACCTGCTCCTGTTGGATCGAATACATCTTCCAATGGAAGTGCCGGGGCAAAAAACACCTGGTCCTTATGAAACAGCAGGGCGCCATGTTCTCCTTTTTTAATGATAAGATATTTTGGTCCCATCTTCATGATTTCCTTTGCAGCTTTCACGAGGGAAAACTGGGCACTTAACTGCCTGGCTTCGCTGTCATTGATCATCAGCACATCAACCATGCCGAGCACTTCTTCAAGCTGAGGCATAGCAATCTCCATCCAGAAGTTCATGGTGTCCATAACGATGAGCTTTGGTCTCACCTTTAGTTGCTGTATAACTTTCTTTTGAATGGTAGGGTCCAGGTTTCCAAGCATAAGGAATTCGGCCCCCTGGTAGGAATCAGGAACAACAGGATTAAAATCAGCCAGAACATTCAGGTCGGTGATAAGCGTATCCCGGCTATTCATATCGAGGTGATATTTACCGCTCCAGAAAAAGGATTTTTTGTCCGGAACCAGTTCTACACCCTCAAGTTCAACACCACGTGATTTCAGTTCTTCCAATTCGTCTTTTGGAAAGTCGAAACCAATAATAGATATCTGCTGGATCGGTTTTACAAAATTGCTCGCGGCATAAGCCACATAGGTGGCAGATCCCCCGACAATCTGGTCGGTTTTACCAAATGGTGTTTCAATAGCATCAAAAGCCATCGTGCCTACAACGATCAATGACATAGTGTGTTTTTAAATTATATAAACTGATTTTCAAAATCGTGCAAACCTACATGAAAATAGCCAGAGATCAGCCATGATATCAGGCCCGTTTGATTGCGTTTCTCAAAAACGACTAACGAATGTTAGTATATTACTATATTTGTCAGCCATGTCGAAAATCAAGAGCAATAAAAACGGAACCCGTAAGGATGTGATCATATCCAAGGCGGCCCGGCTGTTCAGGGAAAAAGGGTATAGCGCGAGTTCTATGCGTGATCTCGCCGAAGAAGTGGGCGTTGAAGCGGCAAGTTTATATAATCACATCAATTCGAAATCCGAAATACTTCAGGAGATCTGTTTCAAGGTTGCCAATAAGTTTATGTCTCATATAGAGGCAATAGACAACAGTCCCATAGACTCTATAGCCAAAATCGAAGCCGTGCTTCGATTTCATGTTCAGCAGATGATCCATCATTATGAAGAAGTTTATGTAAGTGACAGGGAATGGAAACACCTGGTTGACCCCTATATGTCTAATTACCAGAATCAACGCAGAACATATCGCCAGCGGATGGCGCAGATGATCGAACATGGAATTCAAAAAGGTGAGATCAAAAATATTGATGCTCCAACGGCCGTGCTGATAATGCTGCATGCAGTCAGCGGCATTGAATCATGGCACCGAAGCAAAAAAAAGATCAGCGGTGAACTACTGGAAGAAAATATGCTCATGATATTGATCGATGGGCTCAGGAGTAATAAATAGTTGTTTGTAAAAATCATGTCCATTCATTTTCATAAGCTGGCCGTTGTGGATGTCAGGAGGGAAACACCGGATTGTATATCGGTTGCCTTTGAATTGCCGGATGAATTAAAACCATTGTTTCATTATGAGCCCGGTCAGAACGTCACCGTAAGATCATCAATAAACAACGAGGAAGTGCGGCGATCTTATTCTATCTGTAGTGCTGCGCATGAAAACGAGCTGCGTATAGCAGTGAAAGAATCTACGGGCGGGATTTTCTCAACCTGGGCGAACCGCGAATTAATTAAAGGGAATTTCCTGGATGTGTTGCCACCAACGGGCCGGTTCATCGTTCATCCTGATATCAAAAACAAAAAGAGATACCTGGCGATTGCAGCCGGAAGTGGGATAACGCCAATACTTTCAATAATCAGTTCTGTACTTCACAGCGAGCCATTAAGTTCATTCACGCTGGTTTACGGAAACCGGAACCGCAACTCGATCATTTTCCGGGATCAGCTCGATGCACTGAAAAACAGGTATATGGAACGGTTTGCCCTGCATCATATACTGAGCCGCGAAATAACAGATGCAGAAATTTATAGTGGACGGATAACCGCCCTGAAGTGTGAGGAAATGAGCGCTGGTCTCATCGATTTTCAACTGATGGATGAGATCTTTTTATGCGGTCCGGAAGCAATGATCTTTGAAATTAAAGACTGGCTGCTGGCCCGGAAAATTGCATCCAATAAAATTCACTATGAGTTATTTACTACCCCAGTTACTGCGGTGAGGGATATGCCGCAAGGTACTGGCATTGCTGCTTCAACAACGGCTGTCGGAATTCCATCCGGCAACCTTCAAAGTCACAAGAATGTGGATTCGAAAGCGCTGATTAGCGATGTCACCGTAAAACTGGACGGTATCAATTTTCAATTTATGTTACCCTTCGAAGGCAAAACAATTCTTGAGGCAGCACTTGAACAGGGAGCAGATCTACCCTACTCGTGTAAAGGCGGAGTATGCAGCACCTGCAGGGCGAAGCTGGTCGAGGGGCAGGTAGCGATGGATCTGAATTATGCGCTGGAACCCGAAGAGGTTGAAGATGGATTTATTCTTTGTTGTCAATCTCATCCCACGACAGGAAAAGTGGTTGTCGATTTCGATAAACGCTAGTAGTAATTGTCGGTTAACATCAATAAAGGGCCTGAGAAAGTGAGTGAGAACCGCCTTGATCAGATGCGCTTACGGAGCGACTGAGTCACGTTCTGTATGATAAGCTGGTGCTGAAGCTTCTGGTATGGCTAGTGGTTAGGCTTTGGGTTACGGAATGAAATGTATCCAAATAACACTGCGAAGATCCCATAGACGATCGTTATGATCCAAAGATAATTTAGGCCTTCACTTTTAATCGCGAGTCTGCCTACGGCAGGTACGGCGAGCAGAAAATGCGAATAGTTTCCAAGAGCAACGGGCTTACTGTAAATTCCGCCGATCAGGTTGCCTTTGGCCATCCAGTTTAGCATGGCGAAACCAAAATTTGCAGCGCCAAGGAATTGAATCAGAAGGGTTGCCTCAACCGGCAGACCCAGGTATACACCCACTTCTTCAGGAACAAATGTTAACAGGAGCCCGGTAGCGCCAAAAATAACGGCACTCGAAATCATCAGTAGTTTCGTATTCATTTAACGCATTTAAAATCTGACCAGAGTTTATCAAGGGATCTCCAGACAGCATCGGTAAGTGGGTTTGGGGATATTTCATGAAATACAAAAGTTTTATCCTGCCCATCACAAAACTTGTGATGAACAACGCAATTCATGATGATCGGCTTCTGTTGCATGTAATCGATCATCCAGATTGTTCCTGAAAATGTTGAAACATCTCCTGTAGCTGTTTGAATCCTGCGTACCGATACCTTAGTGGGTGTTACCAGGGCAGCGGGAATTTTTCTGGGCTCCACATTGCTGCCGACCAGGCCATCGTAATACATTGCCAGGTTTCGTTCAATATCTTGTTCATTGATTGTCGCTTTGCCATCGAGGTACCATAAAAAAGCATAGGACCAATACTCATTGCTTGTTGAATCTCCCCAGCCTTTGGTGAAACGCACATCTTCTACCCCTTTATATTTTATGCCAGGTGCGAATTCAATAGGTATCAGGAATCTTTCGATCTCCCATCCATCCGTGGCCAATGAATATGGGGCCTGCCAGTTGTGGCCGTCAAAACGGGACTTTGCGTCCTGCGCAAACAAATGAGCACAAGAAAGAAACATGCAAACCAGGACGATCGTCTTAGACATATATTTTATTAAGGAAAAGCAATTTAGTGATAAAGCAATCAACGGCGACACTCACGCAGGAAGTTTAGCATTATGCATGGTTGTATAGACAGCATTAATCATCGCCTGCAATCGGCAAACGCATCTCAATCATATGTTTTGAGAATCCAATTTTTTCATAGGCCCTGATTGCGGCAGAGTTCGGGTAATAAACTTCGAGTCTCAGCTCATTGATATTTTTTGACAGCGCCCATTTTTGCAAATCCGCCACAATTCTTTTGTTTATGCCCTGTCCACGGTATTCTTCAACAACAAACATAAAACCTAAGTAAGCATGATACCTATGTTGTAAAAATGCTTCAGATTTCTCGATCCTTGCATAACCGGAAGCTATCAATTTTCCATCAATTTCAGCGACGAGTAACTGTGAATCGTCTGAATGGATAAGTCGCGGAAGATCGTAATAATGTATGTTGCCTTGTTTTAAGGTTGGATCAAATGGACGTTCAGCGGCAATAACGCCTTGTTCAAAAATATACAACTGGTCAATGTCGCTCTCTCTTGCTTCCCTTATGATGATGTTATTATTCTCAATTTTCATAGCTTTTCAGACTATCGATTATATTTTTTCATCACTTCCTGCAAACGCTTGTGTGGAATGGCAAAATATTTATTGCCATTAATACCTTCCATATCCTCGGCAGCCACCAGAGCGTTGATAATCGCTTCTTCAGTAGCCTCAACGGTTGCTTTGAAAACAGGATCCAGCTCCCACTTCGTAAGAACGAGCCAAGACTCCTTCATGTAGTCGCTGGTGTATTTCGGAGCGGAAGTACTTAGCGCCAGGACGATATCGCCTGATCCATTATGAGTGTAAGTCCCTGTTCTTGCTATGCCCATTGAAACTCTTTTTGCAACCAGTTTCAATTGACCTGGCAATAGCGGCGCATTTGTTGCAACGATGACTATAATAGACCCATCCTTTCTCCTCGCTTCGTTCAGAATTGCCTTTTTCTCCTGTATTTCCCTGCCCACAGGTATGCCTGCAATGGTCAGCTCGTCTCTCCCGCCGAAATTTGCCTGTACAAAAACGCCGAGTATGTAGTGGTTCGAGTCAATCGAAAACACTCTTGATGAAGTTCCGCTTCCACCTTTGAAACCATAACATGCCATACCCGTTCCTCCGCCGACATTACCTTCCAATACTCGCCCGCCGGTAGCGCTGTCAAGCGCCTGCCAGACATCTTCCTTCTTTACGTGAAAACCATTGATATCGTTTAGCATCCCATCCCAGGTTTCAGCGACTACGGGCAATCCAAATGAAAAATCTACGTCTCCACCTTTTGAAAACTTTTTAAACGACCAGGCTCCTATGGCGTCACGGACTATACCCACGCTATTGGTATTTGTAATACCGATCGGGCCTGAACCCATGCCATAATCTTCTATATATGGAAGGCCCGTCATCTCGCCATCTCCATTCAATGAAAACCATGCCGCTGGATAATTGCTGCCGGACCGGCCGACGGGCAATATAACGGTTACACCTGTGCGGACCGGACCTTCCCCGTATTTCAATTTACCATTGCCTCTTATGAGTGTCTTATATCCAATTTCAAGAGAAGGGACATCAGTGATCGCATTCAGTTTGCCCGGAGTTCCGTCAAAAGGTATACCGAGATCTCTCGCCCTGTTTTTGTTTTTCGACTGGGCATTCGACCAGTTCGTTACCATGCAGAAAAGAACCAATCCGAGAACTCCTACTAATTTTTGCATAGGCCATGCTGTTACGTTATTTTACTGTATTTTTTTGTCCATTAAGCAAGGTATAGAAGGCCTGCGAAGCTTCCGAAGTCATCGGGAGCGCCTACCGGTTTTTTGAGTTATGTTTTCGAGATAAGCCTGGAACAACATATTATTTATTTGTTCCGAGCTATAGAACTTATTTGTCCTTAAGCAACTGAAGACAGTTTCAATATACCGATTTTCTCAATTCGTGATGGCCTTCTCTTTGGGATGAGGAGAACGGATTTGGTTACTTCCGTAAAAAAGGAAAAGCTTAATGAACATCTTCATTAAGCTGCACTCATATTCGATAGATCATCTATAACTGCGGTATTATTTCCGGTTTAAACTATAAGAAAAATCATGGTCCCCCACCATCAGGCCTCCCTTTGGGTCCATGATATAGATTATATTTTCATCTGTCTGTAAAAGATCAAAAGTATTTCCATTATTTAAGTCAAGGCTATAAATAATATTGTTTGCCTTGTCAGTTTTCAGCTTCCATTTTCCATTTCTTGATTCAGCGCTGCCAATCCGGTAGGTACCAGCACTCGCACCGGGTCCGTCCTTATACATCGTGATCTTCCACTTTTTCTTATAACACTCGGGACGGGTTTTACCAATCATCAATTCCTCGATTCCGCGGCAAGGCGTTCTTCCAATAAAAACAACCGAGTCTTCAAAATGACTTTTAAACGGTCTCAGATTAACTTCCCGCGTAGAAATTTTGTCCACCGCATTTAGCGTGTAACTCCACCCACCGTTCCCGACCATCATGCTTCCATTTTTCTCGAGCAAGTGAATAATGTTGGCATTCAACACCAGCATTACCAGGGATTTTGATCCGTATGTCAGTGTTAACCGTTCATTGTTCACCACAGTCGTACCGTTTAGTGCTACCTCTTTTTCATCAATAAAACCATTTGTATTAGGCTTACTGATTCCATACTTACATTTCAGTCCGAACTGGTTGTTATCTATGATCACGAGGTTCCAGCGGATGAAGTCTACCGAGTCTGCCTGGCTGATGCCAAGGAAATTCCTTACGGCTGGTCCGGCGGGCGTGCTGGCCGTATAATGTACTTCGTTTGCCTGGCCTGTATGACCGGTGATAATCGCGACACTGCCGGAAATAAGCATGATTATCAGAAGCAGCACTTGCATATTGTTGTTTTATACAATTTAGCAGCAGTTATTGGGCACGGAAAATAATCTTGACAACCTGCTGCTTTTTCTTGATGATGTAATACTAACACTCGTTAGTATTCCGGGGGAAAATTTGCTATCTTTAAGGCAAAACTACTACAGATGCCTGCCGAATTCCAAGAGAATTTTGACACCAAGCTGGAACAGGAGATTCGTATCGAGCCGAAAGACTGGATGCCGGAGGCATACCGGAAAACGTTGATCAGGCAGATCAGCCAGCACGCCCACAGTGAGATTGTCGGTATGCTGCCAGAGGGAAACTGGATCACGAGGGCCCCGACTTTGAAACGGAAGGCAACCCTTATAGCAAAGGTGCAGGATGAGGCGGGGCATGGCTTATATCTGTATGCTGCTGCCGAAACCCTTGGCATTTCGAGAGATGAGATGATCAGCCAACTGCATTCCGGCAAAGCAAAATATTCTTCAATTTTCAATTACCCGACCCTCACCTGGGCTGATATTGGTGCGATTGGCTGGCTGGTTGATGGCGCTGCCATCATGAACCAGGTTCCGCTTTGCCGTGCTTCTTACGGCCCTTATGCCCGGGCGATGGTCCGCATTTGTAAAGAGGAAAGTTTTCACCAGAGACAAGGCTTTGAGATCCTTCTTAAATTAAGCCAGGGCAATAAAGAACAAAAGGAAATGTGCCAGGACGCCATAGACCGATGGTGGTGGCCCTCCTTGATGATGTTCGGACCGAGTGATACAGATTCGCCGAACTCAGCGCAGAGCATGAAATGGAAAATCAAAAGATTAAGCAACGACGAACTAAGGCAAAAATTTGTTGATGTTTGTGCGGAGCAGGTTAAACTGCTTAACATGCAGCTTCCGGATGCTCACCTGAAATGGAACGAGGAGAAGGGTCATTATGATTTTGGAAAAATTAACTGGAACGAATTTTACGAGGTCCTGAACGGAAACGGACCATGCAATAAAGAAAGAATGGCCGCCAGGGTGAAAGCGCATGAAGATGGCGCCTGGGTGCGCGAGGCGGCACAGGCTTATGCACTTAAGAAAAAGGGACAGCTTATATAACAAAGTCTATGCAACAACAAGATTGGCCATTATGGGAGGTATTTATCCGAAGCAGGCAGGGTCTCGATCATAAACATGTCGGAAGCCTGCACGCTGCCGATGCACAAATGGCTATTGAGAACGCCCGTGATGTTTACACCAGGAGAATGGAAGGAGTCAGCATCTGGGTTGTTGAATCAAAAAATATCCATGCTTCAAGTCCGGATGAATCCGAAAGCCTTTTTGAACCGGCAAACGATAAAGTGTACAGGCATCCTACTTTTTATGATCTCCCAGACGAGTTAAAACACATGTAGCATGCATCAGGAAAATCCGTTGATTTTATATACGCTACACCTGGCAGACAATGCGCTGATACTGGGCCACCGGAATAGTGAATGGACTGGTCACGGCCCCATTCTCGAACAGGATATCGCCATAAGCAACATAGCCCTCGACCTGATCGGGCAGGCAAGAAATTTTTATCAATATGCTGCAGAACTTAAGGGCGGGGGCTCAACAGAAGACTCGCTGGCATACCTGCGTGATTCAAGGGAATTTATGAACTGCCTGCTGGTTGAGCAACCTAATAGCGACTGGGCATTTACCATCACGAGACAATTTGTCTTTAGTACTTATCAATATTACCTTTATCAAGACCTGGTTAAAAGTAGTGATGCAAGACTCTCTGCTATCGCGGAAAAATCTTTAAAAGAAGTAACCTATCACCTGCGTTGGAGCAGTGAATGGATGGTGCGCCTTGGTGATGGTACACCAGAAAGTAATCAAAGGATGCAAAAGGCTGTGACACAGCTCTGGTCATACACGGGTGAGTTAGTCAGGGGAGCCGACTATGAGATCAGCCTCGCCATCGAGGGAATTGCCATTGATCCGGTATCTATAAAAACGATGTTTGATGATAAGGTGACAGCTATACTTGAAGAAGCACGGTTGATTGCTCCAACAGGCCATTGGATGCAGTGGGGAGGTAAAAGCGGGATACATTCAGAGCAGCTTGGTTATCTTCTTGCTGAAATGCAATTTTTGCAACGGGCTTATCCCGGCGCTGAATGGTGATCAATAAAGAAACATCTGCATGACAGAAGAAATTAACCATATATGGAACCTGCTTGCCGAGGTAAATGATCCGGAACTGCCCGTATTGTCGATAGTTGACCTGGCAATTGTGCGGGATGTGAAGCAAAGGGATGGCAAGTTTGAAATTGTTATCACGCCCACTTATTCCGGATGCCCGGCCATGGATGTGATAGTTATGGAGATAAGAGCAGCATTGCTGACTAATGGGATATCCAATTTTGAAATAACAACAATACTATCACCTGCATGGACAACAGACTGGATGAGCGAAGAAGGCAAGCTTAAGCTGAAGTCATATGGTATAGCTCCGCCTATGCCCGGTCAGTCCGTTTGCGATTCCCGCATGTTTCATGCGGAAGAAGCCATACAATGTCCGCAATGCAATTCTTATAATACCAGGATGATAAGCCAGTTTGGTTCCACCGCCTGCAAATCACTATACCAGTGCAACAATTGCCAGGAACCCTTCGACTACTTCAAATGTCACTAGTCGTTAACCGGCTTTTAATTAAATCAGATCGCTATCACTAAAAAAAAGTTATGTCATCAACCTTATTCGAAATTAACAATCATGTTGCCAGTATCAGTTTCAATCGGCCCGATAAATTGAATGCTTTTAACCGCGAGATGGCGCTGGAGTTCCAATCCCGGCTTGATTCCTGCGCTCATGATGCTTCCATAAAAGTTGTTATGATAACAGGCATTGGTCGGGCCTTTAGTGCGGGCCAGGATCTTTCTGAAATCTGCAATGCTGAAAATCCCGGTATAGGAAGAATTTTGTCTGAGCTCTATAACCCGATCGTTCACAAAATCACTTCGTTGAATAAACCAGTGGTGGCGGCGATTAATGGTATCGCGGCAGGTGCAGGTGCCAATATTGCACTTAGTTGTGATATCGTTGTGGCTGCAAAGTCAGCAGCTTTTATCCAGGCTTTTTCGAAGATCGGGCTGATCCCTGACAGTGGTGGCACCTATTTTCTTCCCCGTTTGGTCGGTTGGCAGAAAGCAAGCGCGCTGATGATGTTAAGTGATAAAGTAACGGCTGCTGAGGCCATGCAAATGGGTATGATTTACAAATATTTCGAAGATGATGTTTTTGACGATTCAGCCAGGGAAATCTGTACCAGGCTTAGTGACATGCCGGCTACCGGTCTTGCATACACGAAACGTGCGCTGCAGACATCATTTCAAAACAGTTTGAATAAGCAACTGATTGAGGAAGATGAATTACAGCAACAGGCTGCAGGATCTCCCGAATTTGCGCAAAGGATAAGGGCATTTGTTAAAAAATAGAGTCCGTTCAGCCCCATACCTCAAAATGGCGTGTATGCTTAACAGATACGACCGGAAGTAAATGCTATCTTTGCCGCTCAAATGGAAAAATCGAATTTTGTAGATCAGATCAGGGTATTTTGCCGCTCGGGGCATGGCGGTGCCGGAAGCAAACACTTCATGCGCACGAAGTTTAACCCCGAGGCCGGTCCGGACGGCGGCGATGGTGGCCGTGGTGGACATATCATTCTAAGAGGAAATAAAAACCTGTGGACACTCCTTCACCTGCGCTATTTCAAAAATGTGCTTGCGGAAAACGGCGAAGGCGGTTCGGGAAACAACTCGACCGGCAGAAGCGGTAAGGATGTTATCATTGAAGTTCCTTTAGGAACTATCGCCCGGGATGAGGAATCCGGACTTGTAGAAGGCGAAATCCTCACGGACGGCCAGGAGATCGTATGGATAAAAGGCGGTAGAGGTGGTCTTGGCAATGCCAGGTTCGCCACGGCTACCAACCAGGCACCGGAATATGCCCAGCCAGGCGAAGCGGGAAGTGAAGGATGGAAGGTGCTTGAATTAAAGGTGCTCGCCGATGTAGGACTGGTAGGTTTTCCGAATGCAGGCAAATCAACTTTGCTTTCAGTAGTTACTGCTGCCAAACCAAAAGTTGCAGATTATGCCTTCACTACCCTGGTTCCAAACCTGGGTATGGTGGAGTACAGGGATGGAAAGTCATTCTGTATCGCAGATCTTCCGGGCATAATCGAGGGTGCCGCAGAAGGAAAGGGACTTGGTCACCGGTTCCTAAGGCATATCGAGAGAAACTCAATACTGCTTTTCCTGATACCCGCTGATGCCAGTGATCATCGCAAGGAATTTGAGATCCTCCTGAGTGAGCTGGAACAATACAACCCGGAACTGTTGCACAAACAATTTCTCATTGCAGTAAGCAAATCCGACATGCTTGATGATGAACTGAAAGAAGCTGTCGCAAAAGAACTACCTGCAAATGTTCCGCATATATTCATCTCTGCTGTAACGGGCAAAGGCCTGACTGAGCTCAAAGATGCGCTGTGGAAAACGTTGAATGACTAAGCTATGAACAATGTTTACTTCAGCTAAACTTGCACAAAGTTGACCAGTTTTTCAGAAGCTCAACCAAGCATTGATTAACAACTAAGCTTTCACCAATTTGGCCAGTTCCTGCCTTGAAAATTCGCTGAGGATCAGCCGACCGCTGATGGCAGCTTTCTCCGCGAGATAGGTATCCCAGTGTTCGCAACCTCGCCAGAACGCAAGCTTCAGTTCGCGAACAGCCGCAGGGCTGGCATGAGTGAGCGCATTGGTTAATCGCGATATAGATTCATCCATCCCGCTTACGGATTCATGTACCTCTGCATACAAGCCCTTGCGTTTGGCCCAATCGGCATTGCGCCACATCGTTGAATCGATGGCCAGGTGGCTGAAGGCAGAGAAGCCAATGCGTTTTTCTATGACGGGTCCAACCACAAACGGACCGATCCCTATTGACAATTCACTCAATTTGATATCAGCTCCTTCTACCCCTATTGCATAATCAGCTGCGGCAACGAGACCAACGCCGCCGCCGACGGCCTTTCCATGAACCCTTGCTATAATGAACTTCGGACAGGTACGCATGGCATTGATCACTCCCGCAAACCCGCTGAAAAATTTCTGACCCTGTTCCAGAGTAGTGATGGTACTGAGTTCTTTAAATGAGGCGCCTGAGCAGAAAGTGGAACTGCCACCGGAGCATAATACGATCACTCTTGTATCCGTTTCGTTACCCGCCCCATGAATGGCGTGAGCAATTTCCTGTAATAACCTCGAAGGAAGCGAGTTACCCGAGGGATGGTAGAATTCGATAGTCGTTATATTGCCATGCGTTTCGGTTTTTACATAACCGCCAAGAATTTCATTGAGCATACTTGAACTTTTGAATGTTAAGGTAGTTAAGAGCTTTGTTTTTTGGCAACCATCGTAAGTATTGTTGCAATGGCAATCATTTCATTGGTTTCATCGGTAACTTCCACCAGCCATTTCACGATCCCTTTCGGAACCTCGCTTTCTTCCTTAATATCCTGCGGAAGTTTTTCTTTACAGGTTAACTTCACACCTATTGTTGTACCCGCATAAACAGGTTTCAGAAATCTGCATTCTTCAACTCCGTAGTTGAGCAACACCGGTCCCTTCTTCGCATCTACAAAAAGCCCTGCCGCTGCGCTGAGAATGAAGTAGCCGTGCGCCACCGGTTTCTCAAATATAGTACCGCCAAGCGAGGTATGATCTGTGTGGGCATAGAAATGGTCCCAGCTGATGTTTGCAAAATTCACTATATCCGCTTCTGTTATCGTTCTCTTATGAGTTATAACACTGTCACCCACTTTTAGTTCTTCATAGTACTTACGGAACGGATGTTTTTCATCCTGGGTGAATGCAGCTCCTGCCTGGTAAACATTGGTGATGGCAGTAATTGATGATGGTGATCCCTGCAAGGCCAGTCGTTGCATATAATGATGTATCCCTCTTATACCTCCCATCTCTTCACCGCCACCTGCCCTGCCCGGCCCGCCATGTACCAGCATTGGCAATGGTGACCCATGGCCGGTACTTTCCGCAGCACAGTCGCGATTCAGGATCAGGATCCTTCCATGCCAGGCTCCCGCCCCCATCACAAACTCCTTTGCAATCTTATTATCGGCTGTTACCATACTACAAACGAGCGAGCCTTTCCCTTTTCGCGCCAGCAAAATAGCATCTTCAGTGGTTTTATAAGGCATGATGGTACTTACCGGTCCAAAAGCCTCCACCTCATGTGGTTCGCTCACCTTGAAGGGGGATTCGCTCATGAGCAAAAGCGGACTCATAAAGGCCCCTTTTACCGCATCGGCATCCAACACTTCTACTTCATCAAGCGAACCGTAGATTATCTGTGACGAAGCCAGTAATTTTTGAACCTGTCCCCGCACTTCCTCACGCTGACCCATACCCGCTAATGCCCCCATCCGGACTTTTTCATTCAACGGGTTGCCGATTACCGTTTGATCCAGCACCTTCGTCATGTCTTTCCAGACTGCATCCATCAGGTTCTCCGGACAAAAGATGCGGCGGATAGCGGTGCATTTCTGCCCTGCCTTGACCGTCATTTCTTTCCTGACTTCTTTTATAAAAATATCCCATTCAGGCATCCCGGGTTCCACATCTTTACCCAGAACAATGCAATTGAGTGAATCGGCTTCCATATTAAAGGGCACATGTCGTGCAAGCATATTGGAATTGCTCTTTAATAACAAACCCGTTTTAGCAGAACCGGTAAATGTTACCACATCCTGTGGACCGGCATGGTCAAGCATGTCGCCCGCACTGCCACAAACCAACTGAATGGCACCCGGAGGAAGTATACCGGATGCTACAATCTCCTTAACAACAGCTGCAGTAAGATAAGAGGTTACCGTGGCCGGCTTAACGATAGCAGGTACGCCTGCCAGTAAGTTTACTGCGATCTTTTCCAGCATACCCCAAACGGGAAAATTAAAGGCGTTGATATGAATAGCTATACCCTCTTTGGGAACCAGCAGGTGCTGCCCCATGAAAGTGCCGTTTTTACTTAAACCGATAATATCTCCATCAGTACAAAAAGGTTCATCAGGAAACTTTTTCCGGAGTGAAGCATACGAAAAGAGGTTGCCTATACCTCCTTCTATATCTATCCAGCTATCCGCACGCGTTGCGCCCGTCATATAACTGGTACGATAGAAAGCAGGAAGATGTTGCTGCAGATGCAGGGCGAGTGCTTTGAGCATACGACCGCGTTCATGAAAGGTCATCTTCCTTAAAGCCGGCCCGCCCGTATTGCGCCCATATTCAAGAATTGACTGGTAATCAAGACCCCTGGTAGTAGCAAACCCAATGATGCTCCCATCCACTGCATGGATCAGCGGTTGGCCCTCGCCATCACCCGATATCCAGTGACCGGAAACATAGTTCTGAAGTTTATTCATAGTGGTAGCCTGGTTTATTGTGTCCCTACACCAAATTTAATCAAAAGATACCCTGAAAACAGCTATTGATTTCTGCTTCCTTATCTTTGATACTTATCGCAAAACCGATTTAACATTATGAGAAATCCCAACAGCCTCTTCTTTCTTTTTCTTTTGATCAGTATGGCCGTTACGATTGGATGTAAAGATGAAACGCCACCAAAGGAAGAACCAAGAAAGGATGGTTATACCAAAAATCTGAAGACAAAGCAGGATTCGGTATTCCAGGAGGTGATGGATGGTCATGATGTTGGCATGGCCAAAATGGGTAAGATTTCAGGATACCTGAAGTTGATTCAAGCCTCTCTTGACAGCGCCAAAAAACAGAAATCTGCAGATAAAAATGTTGTCGCTGCACTCAAATCAGTTTCTGCGGACCTGAGCCAGGCAGAATATAGTATGAACAGGTGGATGGAAGAGTTTAAGCTCGACTCTGCTGAGAACAACGAGCCAGTCAGGATCGCCTACCTCGAGTCAGAAAGAGATAAGATAAACAAGATCCGCGACAGGATAATGAATTCCATTAAACGGGCCGATTCTCTTTATGGGCGTGATATAGACAGGGAAGAGCAGCCTCGTTAAAATAACCGATGAGATTCTTTTAACCCTGTTTCAGATCGATTTCCCGGCATAGCTGAACAAAGATGTCCTCTATAGTTCCTTCACCTTTTACGCGCACAACCTTGCCGGTTTTGCTATAATGTCCTGCAACAGGCGATGTTTTATTTTCATATTCGGAGATACGGGCGCGGATAATA
The DNA here is from genome assembly GCF_054461535.1 of Flavitalea antarctica. NCBI lineage: Bacteria > Pseudomonadati > Bacteroidota > Chitinophagia > Chitinophagales > Chitinophagaceae > Flavitalea > Flavitalea antarctica. The sequence goes on along the minus strand of NZ_JBTLQG010000009.1, from coordinate 58,949 downwards.
TTTTCGTTCACATCATCCGTGCGTCCGGAAGTTTTCCCGCGGTTTATTAACCGGTCGATCAGCTCATCTTCAGAAACCTGCAGTGCCAGCACCAGGTCGATCTGAGCATTTTTCTCAGCCAGGAGATTATCGAGTGCAACAGACTGGGCCACGGTCCTTGGAAATCCATCAAAAAGAAAACCCCTGATTCCCGGATTGTTTTCAATCGCGGAACGGATCATTCCGATAACCACTTCGTCGGGAACAAGTTCGCCCCTGTCCATATATCCTTTTGCAGAAAGGCCAAGTGCTGTTTTATTGGCAATTTCTTCCCGGAGAAGGTTGCCGGTTGCAAGATGCATCAGGCCATACTTTTCTATCAGTTTTTCAGATTGTGTACCTTTGCCACTGCCCGGGGGGCCAAACAAGATTAGATTGAACATTTGTGTTACCAGCCTTTAATGAATGCCATTGTGAGCGGACAAATATAAAGGAACAGCGTTAAACTACGTTTAACAATTTTGAGGAATCCCACCGAACCAGGTTATCGTAAATTTGTTATAACAATCTATATGATGAAATCTACACTTTTCGCGATAATGATAATGCTGGCCGGCGGCTTGCAGCAGTGCTCCTATTCCCAATCTCCTGAAACAAAAAAAGTAAGTATGGATAATAAAAAAGAGAACAACCCGGTATATTCCCGCAATGATTCGTCGAAGGTGGGTTTGAGTGAGGCCGAATGGAAAAAAATATTGCCTGCCGACGTCTATTATATCTCAAGGCAGAAAGGCACTGAAAGACCCGGTACCAGTCATTTTGAGCATAGCAAAGAGGTAGGAACCTATTATTGCGCAGCTTGCGGTAATGCGTTATTTCAGAGCGATACAAAATTTGACAGTGGTTGCGGATGGCCAAGCTTTTACCAGCCAATCAGCAAAACGAGCATAATCTATGAAGTTGATAATTCTTTGGGTATGAAGCGTACCGAAGTAATGTGTGGCCGGTGCAAGGGACATCTTGGTCATGTTTTCGATGATGGTCCTCCCCCAACCGGTTTAAGATATTGCATCAATGGTGTTGTGCTCGACTTTGAAAAGGCGCAGGCCGCTGAAAAAAAGTACAATGCAAAGGGTGAATAATTGCCGGACCGGCAAATAATTTTTTCATAAATACCTTGAATGATTAGTTGGCCCTCACACGATGTGGGGGCCATTTTTTATTAGTTCATATCTTCGCGGCTTGAAAAGGAATAACAAACAGAAAGTGCTCGAAAATATACTGGTCGAGGACTACGCAGCCGAGGGAAAATCACTTGCGCGGATAGATGGAAAGGTCATTTTTATTGAAGATGCCGTGCCCGGGGATATTGTAGATGTTCGCCTGTCGAAAAGCAAGAAAGACTGGGCGGAAGGTAAGGCAATCAATTTCAGGCAATATGCCAGTCACCGTGTTACGCCGTTCTGCGAACATTTTGGTGTTTGCGGCGGTTGCCAGTGGCAGATGCTTCCTTATGAGCAACAGCTAGGCTTTAAGCAAAAACAGGTGCAGGATAACCTGCAACGGATAGGGAAGGTCGCCCTCCCGCCTTTCGAACCAATCCTTGGCGCTGCAGAAACAAGATTTTACCGTAATAAAATTGAGTACACGTTTGGAAACAAACGATACCTCCTGCCGGAAGAAGTGGGTGACCCGAATTTCTCAGCCTTCGAGAATGTGGCCGGCTACCATGTGAAAGGGCTTTTTGATAAAATTGTTGACATCAGGAAATGCCATCTCCAGGCCGAGCCCACGAATGGGATCAGGCTTGCCCTGAAGGAGTATGCAATCAGCCATAATTTAAGCTTCTACGATATCCGGAACCACACTGGGTTTATGAGAAACGTTCAGCTTCGCCTCTGCCGTTCGGGTGAGCTGATGGTGAATGTAATCCTGGGTTATGAAGATGAGGCTCAGCGTGTTCCAATGCTTGACCATCTGCTGGAATTGTTTCCATCCATCACCACACTCTTGTATACCATAAATACAAAGTGGAACGATAGTCTTTTTGACCTGGCTCCGGAGGTATATCACGGCAAGGGATATGTGATCGAAACCCTGGAAGATTTCCAATTCAAAATAGGCCCGAAATCATTTTTTCAGACAAACACCGGCCAGGGTGAGCGGTTGTACCAGGTAACCAGGGAATATGCGGACCTGACCGGGAATGAAATAGTTTACGACCTCTATTGTGGCACGGGCAGCATAGGACTGTTTGTAAGTAAACAGGCAAAAAAAGTTGTGGGTGTTGAATTGATCAATGAAGCCATAGAAGATGCCAGGGAAAATGCCCTGCTGAATAATATTAGTCATGCGGAGTTTTATGCCGGGGACGTAATTAAGATTTGTGATGACGCCTTCTTTGGTCAGCATGGGCGCCCGGATGTGATCATTACGGATCCGCCACGTGCCGGCATGCACGAAAAACTGGTTGAGAAAATTCTTGATATTGCGGCTCCTACCGTAGTTTATGTGAGCTGTAACCCGGCCACCCAGGCCAGGGACCTGAACCTGCTGGATGCAAAGTACGAGGTCGCCAGGATCAGGCCGGTTGATATGTTTCCACATACACATCATATCGAAAACGTAGCCCAGCTAAAGCTGAGGGGGTGAAAGTGCTCCCGCGCGCATGCAGACCTGGCTGGCCTTCAGGGCGAATTCAAAACATCACAAAAGCGAAATGAGTAAAAGCGTTGTTAATAAACGTGTTGTCAATGAAATTATAGTTAAGGTTTCTGCTAATCACCTAAACATAACGATATTTGCCATTCAAAAAAATATGTATGAGGGATATAAGAGTTAGGGGGTTTCAGGGGATACCCACTGTTATTAAGAACCTGCTTATTGTTAACGCCCTGGTCTTTTTCGCCCAGATTACATTTGAAAACAGCAGCACCGTCCGTCTTGATGATTGGCTTGCACTTCACGATCTTCACTCTGATCTCTTCAAGTTCCACCAGTTATTCACCTACATGTTCATGCATGGCGGAATAGGACATATTTTTTTCAACATGTTCGCTTTATGGATGTTCGGCTCAGAACTTGAAAACGTGTGGGGGCCAAAACGCTTTTTGCTTTTTTATATATCCTGTGGTGTAGGCGCCGGCCTGTTACATTTAGGGGTGCTGTACTATGAATTCCAGGCAATCATTGATCAGCTTCCGTTTATGAGCCCCGAAGATCAACAACGGGCAGTCGGTGCAATTCATTATTCTACTACGGTTGGTGCCTCAGGTTCAGTATTTGGCTGCCTCGCGGCTTTTGGATACCTGTTCCCTAACAACGTTCTCTACATCTACGCGCTTTTCCCGATAAAAGCGAAATGGTTTGTTATACTTTATGCGGCTGCTGAACTATGGATGGGTGTCGCCAATTCCGCTGGTGATAATGTGGCACATTGGGCGCATCTCGGGGGAGCGCTGGTAGGTATACTCATGGTGATTTATTGGAACAAAACCAACCGGAGGCAATTTTATTAAATTCCAACTTTGCAGGCAGTAATCTGTTAATTTTGTGTACTGAAACTAAGCACTGGCTTATTTCGCACGGGTTTTGTATTTTCACTTAAATTAATGCTGTGTTGATGGATAATCGCTTCAAGAGGAAAATGACGCTGGGCCAGGACGGTAATACTCTTGTGCTGTTGCTTGCGATCCTTGCGACCGTATTTTGCCTCTTTATTTTCCTAAGAGTTGGATTTTATCTATCCGGAATTCCGCTTGCACAGTATTATGAAAATATCTTCAGCTGGTTCAGTCTTCCGGCCGATCTGGGTACACTTGCCCGCAGACCCTGGACACTGATCACCTATATGTTTATGCACGATGGTGTATGGCATATGCTCGGAAACGTGATCTGGATCTGGATATTTGGCTACATTCTCCAGGATCTGAGTGGTAATGGCAAGATCATTCCCTTGTTTTTGTATGGCGGGGTAGCGGGAGGACTGCTGTTCCTGCTCAGCTATAATATCTTCCCCGGCCTTCGTGTTAATATGCCCATTGCAACAGTGGTTGGAGCTTCCGCAGGTGCAATGGCCATCGCCATCGCCACAACAGTGCTGGCGCCGGGTTACAGGATATTCCCAATGATCAACGGCGGTATACCGCTCTGGGTTATTACCCTGATCTATATCATTGTCGATGTCGCGATGATCTCGTCCGATAATAGCGGTGGACATATTGCACATATCGGCGGCGCGATAATCGGTTATATTTTTACCGTCCAGTTAAAGAAAGGGAATGACTGGAGCAGCCCGGTTAACAAGTTTTTCTATTGGATAAGTAACCTGTTCAATCCCGACAAAAAGAACTGGAAAAAAACAGCAAAACGTGATTTTCATTACTCCGTAAAAGGCACTGAACCTTATAAAAAAATTCCAAACATCACACAAAAACGAATAGACGATATCCTTGATAAAATTAATCAACAGGGATACCGATATCTGACAGAGGAGGAAAAAGATATCCTCAAGCGTGCTGCCGATGATGATGCTTAACAATACTCTATGTCTTTTTTTGCAAAGTTTACCAGGCGGCTTTTTATCTTTCTGAATATACTGGCGGTCGTTTTCTTTTTACTGGCCTGTATCAATATGTACATCAATCCGGGTGAATGGTGGTTCATTGCCATACTTGGATTGTTTTTTCCCTTCATGATCGTCGTCCACCTTGGTTTTATAGTCGGCTGGCTGTTGGCAAGATCGCGCTGGGCACTACTATCCCTTGTCGCACTGATCATAGGCTATTCCAATATCAGTGCATTGGTGGGAACGAATTTTAATTCAGGATTCAGTGCTGAAAAAAGGCCTAATTCTGTCCGGCTTTTGTCGTGGAACGTTCATCAGTTCGGCTATTTTGAGGATCCGAAACAAGGCCCGGGCCTGAGAAGGCAGATGCTGGATTTCATCAGGGAACAGAACCCTGATATTTTGTGCCTGCAGGAATTTGTGAAGGACCGGTTACCTCCGAAAAAAATGGTTACGGTATTCGACCTCATGAAAGAGATCGGCTATCCGTATTCTTTTGTGAGCGAAGATTATATCCAGGACCAGGGCGAATACACGATGGGGGTGGCCATTTTTTCAAAGCATCCTATTACCGATAGTTTCAGGATAAGGTACAAAGGGCATATCTCATCGATGAGCGCGGAAAGCCTGCTCGCTGCCGACATCGCCATCAACGGCAAAACCCTCCGCATTTTCACGACCCACCTCCAGTCAAACAGGATAGGTCAGGAAGAATATGTACACGTAAGCAGCAGGCGCGCAGTCAGGGATAGTGTTCTCATCGCCTCAAAATCGATTGCAAAAAAACTAAGGGCAGCGTACCGGTTCCGCAGCGAACAGGCAGACAAGGTTGCAGCTGCGATGGATGCAAGTCCTCACCCCGAGATTGTTGCCGGCGATTTCAACGACATCCCGAATTCATATACATATTTCCGCCTCAGGAAAAATCGCGTAGACGCCTTCCATGAAAAAGGCTGGGGGCTCGGCCGAACATTTTCTCATATCTCACCAACGTTAAGAATTGACTATATTATTGCGGACAAACGTCTGGAAGTGCTGCAATTCGACCGCAGGGTTCTCCCCTTTTCTGATCACTATCCGATTATTGCTGATTTCCAGCTAAATGGTGAGTGATGTTTGCAGGTGGACAGCTATTTTTGTAAAGTTTTGAAAGAATGGGTGATGGATGATAAACATTGATATTTGAAAATGAGCGAACTGACCGTATATAATTCATTAAGCAGGAAGAAAGAGATATTTCAGCCGATAACCCCTGGTTACGTTGGTATGTATGTTTGCGGACCTACCGTTTACAGCGACGTGCATCTTGGAAACTGCCGTACATTTATTTCATTCGATATCATCTACCGTTATCTTACCCACCTCGGATATAAGGTCCGTTATGTGCGCAACATCACGGATGCCGGTCACCTGGAAGGAGACCGTGATGAAGGTGATGATAAATTCTCAAAAAAAGCGCGGCTCGAAAAGCTGGAACCTATGGAAATCGTACAGAAGTACAGCCTTGGTTTCCACAAGACAATGGAGATGTTTAATGCGCTTCCGCCAACCATCGAACCCACAGCTACCGGACATATCATAGAGCAGATTGAGATGGTGCAGAAGATCCTGAAAAATGGTTATGCATATGAAGTGAATGGTACCGTTTATTTTGATGTTGAGAAATACAACAAGGAAAAACCTTATGGTATTCTCACAAACAGGAAGCTGGAAGATATGCTTGAGGGCACAAGAGAGCTCGGCGGCCAGGACGAGAAAAGAGGCCGCCTCGATTTTGCTCTCTGGATAAAGGCAAAACCGGAACACCTGATGCAATGGCCATCGCCCTGGGGAACAGGATTCCCCGGATGGCATATTGAGTGTTCCGCAATGAGTGAAAAATATCTCGGTAAACAATTCGATATACACGGTGGCGGAATGGACCTGGCGGCTACCCATCACACCAATGAGATTGCGCAGTCGCAGGCATGTTACCACACAAGTCCTGTTAATTACTGGTTGCATACAAATATGCTTACTGTGAACGGTGCACGGATGAGTAAAAGCGCGGGCAACGGTTTTCTCCCGCATCAACTATTTACGGGGGATCACCCTTTGCTGGAAAGGGCTTATTCGCCGATGACCGTCCGCTTTTTTATGCTGCAGACACATTATCGCAGTACACTGGATTTCAGCAATGAGGCGCTGCAGGCGGCGGAAAAAGGTTTCCGGCGTATGTGGGAAGCTTACCAGGTACTGATGGGATTCAATCCCGCAGAAGACGAATCCCAAAATTCGTCTTCTGCAGGATTTGATGCGGAACAGGACACTAAGGTGATGACACTGTTGAATGAGATGGACGAATTCATGAACGATGATTTCCATACCTCAAGGGTACTTGCCAATATGTTTGACCTGGTGCATGTGATTAACGGTATAAAAGACAAACACATTTCCCTAGCTACATTTTCTGCCAACACCATCAGGAGATTCCAGGACTATTTCAGGGCTTACCTGGAAAATGTTTTTGGATTGAAAGACGAATCCGGCAAAAACGAAGGCAAACTTACGGGTGTGGTGGAACTACTTATTGAGATCCGTAAAGAAGCAAAGTCGAAGAAAGATTATGCAACATCTGATAAGATCAGGAAACAGCTATCCGCGCTGGGAATTATATTGAAAGATGAAAAAGACGGAAGCATGAGCTATAGCTTCGGTTAAGCGCCATGAGCTATAGCCTCGCTTAAGTGCATGAATGTGATCTTCAGTTATTTTGTTGCTCTTACCATTTCACGTTTGCCATAAGGACCCTGGATCTTTTTAACATTCAGTCCGCTGCTCATCATGGTTTTTCGAACTACACTTTTTGAACAATAGGTGGTGAGTACCGCACCCTGTTTCATCAGTGAAACAATTTTTGTGAAACTCTCAGCCGACCATAGCCCGGGAGCGGTCAGTGGACCAAAAGCATCAAAATAAATGAGGTCATAGCCGGATCCGTGTTCATCACTGTTGAGCCGTGCAGTATCAGGATTGAAGTCTGCCAGTGTTAATTTATATTTCGTGAACAGGAAGTAAGGATTGATGCGAACCCGTGTGCCCCATTCGGCTTCATGCATTTTTTGCAGATCCCCGGGACCATCTTCGTAATTGAGCCGGCGCGCCATCGCGGGCTCAAGAGGCTCGGGCTCGATTGTAGTATATGAAATGCTGCGTTGGGCAGCGGTTGCTTCTTTGGCAGTCAGCAAAGCGCTTAGCCCGGTGCCAAACCCAAGTTCAAAAATCCGGATCGGTCTTGTGGTGTCAGTCGCAAATTGTGGGTCGGTTGACCACTTGTATTTTAAACCTGCATCAATGAACACATGCATAGATTCCTGGATCGCACCATGCCTAGACCTGTAAGTAACATCAAGGGAAGGAATAATCACAGTATGCGATCCGTCTTTTGTCAATAACAACTCTTTATCTCCACCCCTGGCTGCTTCAGCGTGGACATCGTGTTGTGATTGTTCGACTGCCTTATCGGTTCCAGATGTTGTCATAACGTCTGCAAAGTTAACGAGGATCTGATTGAATCTTATGAACGATATCTTTAGATTTGCCGTAACAGGTATCAAGTACTGACATCAATGAGCTACACAAAACATTTTGCAAAGGAAAAAGTAATGAGCCGGCTTATCGGCGAACACGGAGCAGTGCAATTAAGTCCCAAAACCAATATTTGCCTGTATCTCTGCAGTTCAATCATGAGCCAGCAGCTATCAATAAAAGTTGCAGCTATCATCAATCAGCGTTTCCTGGCTTTGTATAACGGCAAAGAGCCAACTCCGCATGAGATTCTCGCAACCCCTTTGGCTACCCTTCGTGGTATCGGTCTTTCAAATGCCAAATGCTCTTATATACATAATGTAGCAAAATTTGCAGCCGAGCGTGGAATGGAGAACGAAAAATTAGCAGTAATGCCGGATGAAGAAGTGATAACCTATTTAACTGAGATCAAGGGAGTGGGTAGATGGACAGTTGAAATGTTATTGATGTTTGCCCTCGGGCGCGAAGATGTGTTCGCAGTTGATGATCTTGGTATCCAGAATGCCATGATCCGTTTTTATAAACTCGATAATTCGGATAAAAAGAAATTCAGAGAGGCTATGATAAAAAAGGCCAGGAAATGGAGTCCGTACCGGACATATGCCTGCTTGCATCTATGGAAGGGTCTTGCCGCGGTGCCGAAGATTTGAGGCTGACTCCCGCGCTAATTATCTGCTGAGATATACTGTGAATGTTGCTCCCTTGTTAAGTTCACTTGTTGCGAAAATATAACCCCCATGATTTTCGACTATTTTCTTACATATAGCCAGGCCTATACCGGTTCCGCTATAATTCGCCCGGTTATTGAGCCGTTGGAAAATAGTAAATATCTGTGAAGCATAAATTTGTTCAAACCCAATACCATTATCCTGGAAAACCAGTTCGATATAATCCCTGGTGGCGGGTAATGGAATTTCAGGTAGCAGGTTTGAACCGGCAACTTCCCTTGCCGTAATCGTGATCACTGGTTTATCCTGTGAGAACTTAAGAGCGTTGCTTATTAAATTATAAAACAACTGGTTTATCTGGATGGGTATGCCCTTTACTACCGGGAGATTGTTAGCCTTAATAACGGCTTGCTTCTGGGCGATCAGTACTTCAAAATCATTCCGGATATCTTCGAGTACTTTATCCAGGTTGATAGGAACATATTTATCATCCGCCTTACTGACTTTGGAATAATTAAGCAGGTCGGTGATAAGCACCGACATTCGCCCGGCAGATGCATTTATTTTTTCAAGGTGCAACCTCACTTCCTCCTGATCGCTGGCGATCTTCTTTAAGACAAGATCACTAAAGGTCAGGATCTTTCGGAGTGGTTCCTGCAAGTCATGGCTCGATACATAGGCAAACTGTTCAAGATCCTGGTTTGCCCTCATAAGTTCGTCATTAGCCTGTTTCAATTCAGCTGTTCTCCTGGCAACCCGTTTCTCCAGTTCTTCGGCCATCATTTTCTGATCATGGATATCTACGCTGGTGCCAATCCACATCTGGATTTGTCCATCATCGCCTTTCAGTGCAACGGAACGGCCCATCTGCCACCTGTATTCACCTTCCCTGTTTTTGAAACGCAACTCTGCCTGGAAATCAGTTCCTGACTGGATCGCTTTTTCCAATCTCCTTATGCTTACGGCCCGGTCTTCCGGGTGAAGTAACTGGAACCATCCGCCCTGTCTTATCTCAGATTCAGAAAGCCCTGTAAACTCTGTTATCGCATGATTGAAATAAGTAAGCTTTCCGTATCTGTCTGTTGTCCAGATAAAGGTGGGAAGAAAGTTTGCCAGCGTGCGGAACTTTTCTTCACTCTCTTCGATGGCCCGCTGATAATTGCGTTCACGCGATATGTCCACCGCCGTTCCATACATTTTTACGGGCTGATGATTTCCATCATAAGATATCTTTCCATAAACACTGACCCAATGCACCGTCTTGTTTGGCCAGATCAGTCTTATCTGGTATTTCAGTGAGCCGGTAACAAAACAATTCTGAACCGACTGGTTACGTATAGCGAGATCGTCGGGATGGATCAGTTTAATCAGGTCGTCGTGCTTAAAGTCTTTTCCCGGTTCACCTCCAAAAATCTCCCGGAGTCTTTCTGAATATTTGAATTCACCTGTTTTAAGATCCCAGTCGAAAGTTCCCATCTCGGTTGCCTCAATGGCCAACCTGGATCTTTCCTCGCTTTCCTCCAATAACTTACGTTCTGCTTCAATTTTTTTCCGCTCAGTTACCTGGTCAGTGATTTCAAGAGCAGTTATCAACAGACCAGATATACTGTTATCGTTTTCTCTTAACGGCTCGTAAACGACCTTCAGATAAATAGTTACATCAACATTTTGCCGCCTTAGCGTTACAGGAATTTCCGGAATCACAATTCCCTTTCCGTCATTGATCACCTGTTGCATCAACAAGTCGACACCTTGCGTTTTCAGCGAAGGATTTACTTCAAATATCGGTTTGTTCAAGATCTCGGCCCTGGACTTGTTGCATAGTTCAAGCATCCGCTCGTTCACCATATCAATCCTGAAATCCGGAATCCTGACTACAGCGATAGCAACAGGAGCCTGCATCAACAGGGTATGTTGATATGGAAGAAGATTTTCTTCCCGCGAGCCTGCCGGTTGCGTTGTCCTTTCAGGATGTGACATCTCCTTTAAATATCAAAAGCTTTATGTGTGTAACGGCCAAATATCAGATATTCAAACCTCCGCACGCACTGAGTACCTGGCCGGTGATATAGGTGCTCATGTCGGATGCAAGGAATAAGGTGGTATCCGCAATCTCTTCGGCTTTTCCAAAACGGCCAAGGGGAATTTTTTCCAGGAACTTTTTTGAAGCTTCCCCATCCTGCAGATAGCTGGTCATATCTGTTTCAATAAATCCGGGGGCAATAGCATTACAGCGTATGTTCCGACTTCCCAGTTCGTGCGCAATCGACTTTGTAAAGCCAATGATGCCCGCTTTGCTCGCAGCATAGCTGCTCTGCCCTGCATTACCACGCATACCAATGATGGAGCTCATATTGATAATGGACCCTTTTTTTGCCTTCATCATCGGCCTGATCACCTGCTTTGTTATGTTGTAAACACTTTTGAGGTTCACGTTCATGACCTCGTCCCATTGCTCGGGCGTCATTCTCAGTAGCAGGTTGTCCCGGGACACGCCGGCGTTATTAACGCAGACATCAATGGTACCAAACTCCTGGGAAACGCTGGTAATAAAAGACTCAGCGGCGCCGAAGTCTGACGCATTGCTTTTATATCCTTTCGCGTTTATTCCGAATGCCTTCAACTTTTGCTCGAGGGCCGCTGCTTTGTCTGAACTGCTGTCACTGACATAACTAAATGCAACATGTGCACCGTGTTCAGCCAGTTTTAATGCGATGGCTTCACCAATTCCCCGGGCCGCGCCCGTTATAACGACTACTTTGTTTTCTAATAATTTCATGATGTTGCTTTTACCGGATAAGGTTTTGTTGCCTGTTTCTTATGAAAAGATGATGGATACAAATCTGTGCTTGCAATCAATGATTAAGACTGAGAATTTCTTCGAGCCAGGTCCTTTCGTTGCTCAGCCGGGGCACTTTATGCTGTCCGCCAAGTTTCCCCTTACTCTTCAGCCATTCGTTAAATACGCCTTTCCTGAGCGGCCGTAGCACCAGCATTCTTAGTGCAATATCCTTATAACGCTTCGCTTCATAATCGCTGTTCACATCTTTGAGCGCTGCGTCGAGTTCGGCTGTGAATTGTTCGATATCAGCCGGTTCGTTTTCAAATTCTATCAACCATTCATGTGCGCCATTTGCACCATCACTGAAATACACCGGAGCGGCAGTATAATCGTTTACAATTGCACCGGTCTTCTGACACGCAACTGCTATTGCGTGGTCGGTATTATCAACAATCACTTCTTCGCCAAACGCGTTGATATAATGCTTGAGTCTTCCGCTCACTTTGACCTTAAATGGCTGTAAAGCGGTGAACTGTATAGTGTCTCCCAATAAATATCGCCACAATCCGCCATTCGTACTTATGATCAGCGCGTAATTTTTTCCAAGTTCCACATCGTTCAGTCCGATTGTCTCGGGTTTCTCTTTGCCGTATTCTTCAATCGGCATAAACTCCATAAAAATACCATGATCCGTGAAAAGTAACATACCTTCTTCGGCAGGATTATCCTGTGCTGCAAAAAAACCTTCGCTTGCGTTGTAGCTTTCGAGATAATTTATGTCTTTCCCTATCAATTTACGAAACTGGTCACGGTAAGGGGTAAACGAAACCCCGCCGTGCATATAAAGTTCAAGGCTTGGCCAAACTTCGGCGATGGTTGCTTTGCCGGTTATCTCAAGTATCCGGCGAAACAATACCAGTGTCCAGGTAGGCACCCCCGATATGGAAGTCACATTCTCGCGGATGGTATTTTGTGCGAGCAACTCAATTTTCCCTTCCCATTCATCCATGAGGGCAATGCTGAGTTCGGGCGTTTTTATCCACCCCGCCCAGATGGGCGAATTTTGTAAGAGAACCGCGCTGAGATCACCGTAATGCACTTCTTCATTAACCTGGCTGATCGTATGACTTCCACCGATAACCAGGCCCTTGCCCGTGAGCAGGTCGGAGTCCGGGTTGAAATTATAATACATGGTCAGCACATCCTTTGCGGCTTTGAAATGACCATCCTGGAGGCTCTCTTCTGAAATGGGAATGAATTTGCTTTTATCACTGGTAGTGCCGCTGCTCTTGGCGAACCAGTTGATGGGTGTGTTCCATAGGATGTTTTCCTCACCGTTCATGATGCGCTGGATATAGGGCTTGATATCCTCGTAATCGTGAATGGGAACGGTCTGTTTGAACTTGCGGATGTTGAACAATTCCGAGAAATTGTATTTTCTCCCGAATTCAGTGTATTGAGCCGAAGTAACGAGGTCCTGCAAAACTTCCCGCTGGGCATCCACCGGATTGTTTTTCCAGGCTTCGATGCGCCAGAGCCGCATACGGGCAAGCTGTGATATGGCCGGGGATAAAAGTTTCAATTTGTTAATTTATGATTCAGGAAATGACCCAATCTCTGGATGGGTTGATTACTCCTTATCTCTAGCCGATTCAAATGCCTGACCACGTCCGGCTTCTTCATGAAGATAGTCTTTACGTTTCAGTTCAAAATTACGACCAAGATACAAACGCCTTACCTGTTCGTCCGCGGCGAGCTCTTCGGCAGTACCGTGTTTGAATATTTTTCCTTCAATCAATAAATAAGCTCTGTCGCAGATAGACAAAGTTTCGTTTACGTTGTGATCCGTTATGAGGATCCCGATATTTTTATATTTAAGACGGGCAACTACTGCCTGTATATCCTCGACCGCAATCGGATCCACACCGGCAAATGGCTCATCAAGAAGAATAAATTTTGGATCCACTACCAGCGCCCGTGCTATTTCGGTACGCCGGCGTTCACCACCACTCAAAGAGTCACCATTGTTTTTGCGGACATGATGTAAACGGAATTCGTCCAGAAGGGCCTCCAGTTTCATTTTTTGTTCGCCCCGGGTGAGTTTGGTCATTTCCAGGATTGCCTTCAGATTATCCTCGACACTCAGTTTCCGGAAAACTGATGCTTCCTGGGGAAGATATCCGATACCAAGCTGCGCACGTTTGTACATCGGCAATTTGGTAATTTCCCGGTCATCCAGGAATACCTGTCCCTCGTCAGGTTTGATCAGGCCAACAACCATGTAGAATGTGGTTGTTTTACCGGCACCATTGGGGCCAAGTAAACCCACTATTTCGCCTTGTTTAACATTAACGGAAACGTGGTTCACCACCGTCCGGCTGCCGTATCTCTTTATAAGGTTTGATGCACGAATTTCACTGATCAAAATAACTGCCTGTTTAGTGACAAAAATAAGTAAATGCGCCGACCCTTAAGGCTGTTTTTTATTGTTAAATATGAGTTTGTGCAATATCCAATCTTTTGTGCATATGGGCTTTAGCAATTATGTTTGCAGGCTAATGAACTTTTTATGAAAGTTATTGACCATATCCGTGCGGCCAAAGGAACGCTGGTATCGTTTGAGATCCTGCCACCGCTGAAAGGAAAAACCATCAACTCAATATACGATCATCTTGATCCGCTAATGGACTTCAAACCTTCTTTCATCAACGTCACCTATCATCGCAGTGAACACGTGTTTAAAAAGAAGGCTGATGGAAGCTTTGAAAAGGTAGAGGTTAGAAAACGCCCCGGTACAGTAGGTATTTGTGCAGCAATAATGCATCATTATAAAGTAGATGCCGTTCCCCACCTGATTTGTGGCGGGTTTACAAAAAGGGAAACAGAAGACGCGCTGATCGACCTGAATTTTATTGGTGTCGATAATGTGCTGGTGCTTCGTGGAGATGCCGCCAAAAACGAAACGGTTTTCGAGCCTGAGATTGATGGTAACCGAAATGCCTTTGAATTGCTCCGACAGGTGAATAACCTCAATAACGGTATTTATCTCGAAGAAGATATCCGCGATGGTTTTAAAACGAATTTCTCTATCGGCGTTGCGGGTTATCCTGAAAAACATTTTGAGGCACCGAATATGGATGTCGACCTGGCATACCTGAAAGAAAAAGTAGATGCCGGTGCTGAATACATCATTACCCAGATGTTCTTCGATAATAAAAAATACTTTGAATTTGTAAGGCGATGCCGGGAACTGGGAATAGAGGTCCCGATTATTCCGGGCCTGAAACCTTTGACGAGCAAAAAGCAATTGACAGTATTGCCAAGAACATTTCATGTTGACCTGCCGAATGAACTTATCACCGAGGTTATGAAATGTAAAACCGATGCCGAAGTGGAATTGGTTGGCGGAGAGTGGCTGTTACAACAGTCAAAGGAATTGAAAAAAGAAAGGGTTCCCGTGCTGCATTATTACACACTTGGAAAATCAAAGGTTATCTGCAATGTTGTAAAAGAGTTGGTTTAACTGTTTTTACAACGCAGTTAAAGGGAACTCAGAACAGCTTCATTTATTTTAACCGGATATTTTTTCATCAGTTCTTTTATCCAGTTTTCTTCCAGGAAAGCCTGGTAGTCATTTACAACAAAACCCCTTGCAGCAGCGAAACTCCGTTGCTCATTTGCGGGGTACATCCTGATGATATAACTATAGCTGACGGAGTTATCAGTTGCATTTTTTGTATCTGCAGTAAGCAGTCCGGGCTGAAAGTTTGTCCGATCGGGAACAGGTATTTGAGATAGTTCGAATCGTGCAGAGTCAGCCTGCATATTTCCATTGCTTGTTTCCTGCAGTGTGCTCCATGCCTTCCAGTTACTGTCTATCCGGGACCGCATCTGCATAGCCTGTTCTGCATTCGCGAATGTGAAGATGATGGCGTCTGCGCTGGCTTCCCATTTGTATTTCGACTTGTATTTGTCAAAATATTTCCGGAGACCAATACTGTCCGCCGCAGCTTTGTCCCAGATCTTACGTTGCATCACTTCAAAAAGGAGGTTGCCTTCCTTAAATTCGCTTACCTGGAAAGCAAAATCCTTATTGTACTCTTCCAGGTGTTCGCGATAGTAGTCCAATACCTTCTGGTCAGCGAATTCCTGGAACATCGCTTTGCGGCTTAAAGAAGATCTCAGGCTCAGGGACCGAACGATATGATCCTGCCAGTCTTTCAGCAATACTTTTTTATCCTTGTATGTAAACAATATAGTGTTTGCATTCAGCCCGGTATTTGCGGGCAGGGGGCGCCCCCTCATCAGGGTATCAGTGATACGCCAGAGTGTAGCTTCGCTATAACTTCCTTTTTTAAATCCGAGCTGTTCCCTGATCCTTAAGAGCTGAGCCTGTCTTGCGGTCTCCATCCTATCGCTTTGCGTAACCAATTGCTTAAACGCATCATAATTGGCGCCTTCAGGAAGAGAATCCGGGGCTGGTTTCAGTTCGAGGCGCCTGATGATGTGATAACCGAAAGAGGTCAGAACGGGTTTCGATACATCTCCATCTTTTGCGAGGGAATAGGCTGCATTCTCAAATGCCGGTTCATATCTTCCTATACCAAATTCCATCATCTCACCGCCTGACTGATAACTGAGATTGTCGTTACTGAACCGTGCGGCAAGTGTTTTAAAGTCACCACCTGATTGTATGACATTGTATAATGAATCGGCTAGTTTTTTTTGCTGTTGTTTCTGTTCTTCTGTTGCACCTGGTGTAAATGCCAATAAGATCTGTGCCGCCCGCATTCTTCCCGAGGCTGGCCTTTCACCCAGGTTTTTGAAAATATGAAAACCGGTTTTGCCTTTATATGGTTTTGAAAACTCACCTGCAGCAGTGCTGTAAGCAAGATTTTCCAACTCATAGCTAAGCGATAGCGCGGTGATGTAGCCTACATCTCCCTTGTTTGACTGAACCGAAGGATCAGCCGAAACCGACAAGGCCACAGCTTCAAATGATTCACCTTTAGTGAGCCTGTCATAAGCAGACCTTATCCTGTTGTTCGCGGCAGCCAGGTCAGTTTCGTTGGCTTCCTGGGAAACCGGAACATAGATATGTGCCAGGTGTATTTCTTTCCTTCCTCTTTCAAATGCTTCCCTTACCAGCTGGTTGGTGGTTGCGTCATCATTCATATAGCTTTCCGCTACCTGTGACTTGAAACCCTGTAGTTCCGCTTTCTGACTGCTTAAGGTATCGAGACGAAGATCTTTTGCTGCCTTTACTTTTACTTTAAATTTTGTGTATAGGTCAAGATATTCGCGATACGACTGAGGCGTACCGGGTTGACCGGCATTATTTTTTGAATAGGCTTTGAGAAACTCTTCTTTGCTAACCGCAGTGGTGCCATAAGTAAAAAGCGTTTGCGCGGTTACGTTAGCAGATAAAGTGGTTATAAATGCAAAAGCAAGAAGCTTCGTAGGGGTCATCATAGAAAAGAGGTAAGTATAATGTTAGTAATGGTTAGCCGTTGTAACCGATGTTTTTCATTTTTTTTGTTTTAACGAAATCACTTCGTCTATTTGCTGGTAGCTCAGTTTTTTTGCAATAATTCTTTTTTCTTCATCGAGCAGGTAGAGCACCGGCGTCTGGTATACATCGTATAGCTGCCTGAAACCTGGCTTACCTGCTGCGGCCTCGGCATCCTGTTGCGCCTTTGTCTGGTACACATGAACCCAATCCGTCAGCTTGTTTTCTTTGATATATTTTGTCCAGTTCTCTTTGCCACCATCTACCATCACACCATAAATCTTAACCCCCTGGTTTTTCCATTTGGCATGGTACATCGAGTCCAGGTGTGGCACCACTTCTTTGCAATGCCCACAGGTAGGATCCCAGAAAAACACCACGGTGAACGGACTTTTTATCGTGTAAAGATTCCTGGGTTTACCAAGTGAATCAACCATCTGCATATCAGAAGCAGGCTGCCCGATAAGATTTGCCATCAGGCTATATGCCCTTTTTGTAAGAAACTCTTTATACGTTGCCGTAAAAAACGCCGCCTGCCCGGTATTGATGTATTTCTCAAAAAGATGAACGAACACAGCATCCTGTCCCATGTATTCAGGATTAACATATTTCTGCACAAAATGCACCATCAGGAACTGGTACATGTGCGCGGTACCTCTTGAAGCAAGCAGCATATGATCCACCTCGCTGATAATTGAATCCGGGTTCGGAACAACGAGTTCACGAAAATATTTTTCCACCTTAGATTCAAAAAACGGGGTGCGCACCAGCCGGTCATCCCGGAAAGACACGCCGTCCCAGAAATGGTCTTTGTAATACCGGTAGGCGAAGGTTGAATCGTATTTCCCTCCCGGGTGATCCTTTGCCTGCGGTACCTGGGGATCTTTAAGCGCTTTAAACAAAGCGGTCATTAACGAAATAGGTTGCTTTTTGATAACGCTGTCGCGGTATTCATCCATCTTTTTCCCGAGACGCCGGATTTCAGCAGTTGCTGTAACGGAATCGCTGGCGTTACCGGATTGTTTGTAACCCGTGGTTAGCCTTGCACTTTCTCTCCCGGTTCTGCTTGCAAATAGTGTGTACTGTTGGAAACCAGTGTTGTCAGGGGATCGGAGGAATTTTACATTTGATGGGAGCGCCACTGTATCTGCGTCAATACCAAATGATTGCTGTTTGTCAATCAGCAGTTCGAAAAGGATCTCTTTGTTAGGAGATACAATAAAGTAAATCCCACCCGGCAACGGCTTATCGCCCCGGAATACGCCTTTGCTTGTATTATCCAGGACGGCCGAATCGGTTAACGCCTTCATCTTACCATAGTAATAACCGAGGTAGATCTTTTGGTTCACGAAAGGACGCAGGGTTATGTCAATGTTATAACCTGTCTGGGCAGAAAGGCTGACTGCGAACGCTGCAAGAAAAAACAAACACACAAATTTTTTCATGTCTGCAAAGATAAACATTGATGTGGGACAGGTAATTAAACGGCAAGCTTTGATGGATATTGTAAAAGAGTCCCGCATTGGGCGGGACAGGTCCCCTGCATTGGGTGGGAGAGGTCCCCTGGATTGGGCGGGAGAGGTCCCCTGGATTGGGCGGGAGAGGTCGCCTGGATTAGGACGTGACTGGTCCCCGGCATTAGGGGGAAAGGTTCCCGCCGCATTTAACGGGATAGCTGGACATATCATATAACGCCGGAATCCGTCAAAGCCTGGAAAAAGTAAAAGGTGGTTGCCTGGTGGCCCGGGTAGACCGGGTGCCTGAACAACCACCTTTCTCACCACTTATCAAAAACATAAGCGGTTCAGCTCTTTATTTTACTTCGTCAAACTCGAGTTTCACGGTGATCTCTACTTCCTTTGATACAACGAGGCTACCAGCTTCAGTTGCACGGTCCCATTTCAGGTTATAGTCAAAACGGTCAATAGTTGTTGTGGCCTTGAAACCTGCTTTATTTCCACGGCTACCTTTCAGTATTCCACCATAAGTAACATCAAATACGACTGGTTTTGTAACGTCACGTATGGTGAGGTTACCATTCAGTTTATACTTTTTGTCACCAGCCGGTACAAACGAAGTACTTACAAATTTGATCTCAGGATATTTTTCAGCATTGAAAAAATCATCAGATTTCAGGTGTTTGTCACGGTTTTCGTTGTCGGTATTGATTGAGTTCACATCAGCGGTAAAAGTGATTTTCGCATCAGAAAAATCTTCCTTTGTGTGCTCAACAGTGCCGTCCCATTTTTTAAATGTGCCTTCAGCCTCAGATACCACCATGTGGGTTACGGTAAAACGGAGGGTAGAATGGCTCTTGTCCAGCTTCCAGGTAGTATTTACCTTTTTTTCACTGTTGGCGGCTTTTGGTTTAGGATCAGTTGATTTTCTGTCAACAGATGTGAATGCGCTTACCAGTATTCCGGTTGAAGCGACTACGAAAGAAATCAGGAGAAATTTTTTCATTGCAGTGTTGGTTTTAGCGTTGTAACATTAAGTCATAAAGATATTCCAAAAACCGGCACATCGGAAGATGTACTATCATCAGCGTGTAAAAGTTTTCTTAAAGTACCCGGAAAGTCAACCTTTAACCGGCTACTTTTGCACCATGAAACTTAGTCATCTCTCTGAAACACTGATTGGCTCTGAAATAGTTAAACTAGGTGGCGAAATCCGCGAGAAAATCCGGCAGGGCGGGCAGATCTTCAACTTTACGGTAGGAGACTTTGACCCTTCCATTTTTCCCATTCCAAAAGCGCTCGAAGATGCCATCATCGAAGCTTACAGAAATCATTTTACAAATTACCCCGCTTCCGAAGGTAACCTGGATCTGCGCCAGCAATTATCAGCTTTTTTGAAAGAAAGGGAGCAGCTGGACTATTCCATTGATGAAATCCTGGTTGCTGCGGGTGGAAGACCGTTGATTTATGCCATATTCAGGGCGATTGTAGACAGGAATGACAAAGTAATCTACGCGGTCCCTTCATGGAACAATAATCATTATACACATTTTCTTGAAGCGGAACATGTAGTAGTGGAGGCTACAGCAGCCAACAATTTTATGCCTACGGCCGGCGACCTGGCACCTCATATACCCGGAGCTTCGTTGATTTCATTGTGCAGCCCCCAAAATCCGACGGGTACCACTTTCACTAAAAAAGGGCTTGAAGATATCTGCGACCTTGTACTTGAGGAAAATGCGAAACGCGGTCCTCATCAGAAAAAATTATATGTGCTATACGACCAGATGTACTGGCACCTCACCTTCGGAGACATTCAGCATCACAACCCGGTTTCACTAAGACCCGGGATGAAGCAATACACGGTGTTTGTAGATGCGATCAGTAAAGTATTCGCGGCAACCGGCGTCAGGGTCGGATGGTCCATGGGGCCTGCAGAGGTGATTGCAAAAATGAAGGCCATCAACTCACATCTCGGAGCATGGGCGCCAATGGCAGAGCAGAAAGCAGTTGCCAAATTCCTTCCGATGGCAGATGAGATTGATGAGTACCTGGCTGGATTTAAAAAATCGGTGGAAGAAAGGCTCAGAGCTATTCACAACGGAATTCAGTCGATCAAGGCAGCAGGTTATGCGGTGGATTCAATAGCTCCCCAGGCAGCCATTTACCTTACTATCAAACTCGACCTTGCAGGTAAAAAAACAGCGGGTAATATTCTATTATCGAAACAATCCGATGTTACGGCATATATCCTGGATGAAGCAAAAATTGCTGTTGTTCCATTTTATGCATTTGGTACGGCAGACAATTCTCCCTGGTACAGGCTTAGTGTGGGCACATGCAAACTCGAAGAAATTGACGCTATGATAGAGCAACTGAGAAGAGCCGTTGCACTGGTAAATTAGCCTTGAGCAGGCTACTCTATATTTTGTTGGTAATAAGAGGTTAAGGTAAAATGCCTATAATGGAATGTTAGTGCATGGATAAACCAGCGCACGCTTCCTTAACCGTAAAAAATTTCGGGTATTGTTAGACATAGCATGACTGTAAACTCAGCCTGTTACCATTAACTGAGAAGTCACGACTAAACCAGCGGAATCAGTTCTTATTACAAATAAACTCAAAAGGCTTCAGATCCTTTTGCTTGATGATGCGCTGGATGACAGTTGAATCATGAATAATCCTGAATTTATTCATGTCAAAAATCTCGTGGGCAACACAAAACTTATCCATGGTCTCGAAGCTGAGCAGCAGTTGATTTAGCTTTTCGAGCTCAAACTCCATCTCATCGTTGTTCAAAAATTCGTCCTTCACAAGGACAAGCAAATCTCGGTTTGGTGTTTTCATTTCTTATTAGGATTTTCAGTAACCAACAAAGCCTTTATTTAACCCACAACCACATTTCTTGGATGTACCGCCGGTCCCACGACTTGCGCTGCAGCTAGCTCCGAGAATGCTTATGAAAAGGAAAATGATAATCAGATTTAATTTACCTTTTTTCATAGATGATGGTTGTTCTAAATTAAACTAATTTAATTATAAATTATTATACCAGTTTGGTTAAAAAACAAGAATATCCGGCAATTACAAAAAAACACCTAGCGATTATCGCCCCCCTGGACTGGGGACTGGGCCATACCACTCGTTGCATTCCCCTAATCAGGGAATTGCAGCAAAAGAATTTTGAAGTCGTAATTGCCTGTAATTCAAATCAGAAATTGATTTTACAAGCTGAATTTCCCGATGTTGAATTTGTATACCTTACCGGTTACGGGCTTTCGTACGGTCGTTCGGGGTGGAAAACTGTTCTGAAGTTGATTTTGCAGCTACCAAATATTTTGATCGCAATCAAGCGGGAAAATCGACAATTCAAACGCATTTTAAATCAATTCACCCCAAATTTAATCATTTCAGACAATAGATATGGCGTTTTTTCCTCATCTATCCGGTCGATTTTTCTTACCCACCAGGTGAAAATCATCACGGGTGCCGGGAGAATAGCAGACCTTGTCGCTACATCTTCCACTCATCGATGGATAAGCAAATTTACGGAATGCTGGGTGCCCGACTTCGAAGGTCCCCAAAACCTTGCTGGCGGCCTCTCTCACCCTCCGGCAATTCCCTCATTCCCGCTAACGTATATTGGTCCCTTATCGCGTTTTGAAGATTGCGCTGACGGTTTAGTAAAAGGATATATCCTTGTAATTTTATCGGGTCCGGAACCACAGAGGAGCATCCTGGAAGCTATACTTCTAAAGCAGCTTGAGCTCATCCCGGGGAAAGCTATTGTTGTGCGCGGACTCGCTGATCAAACAGTGAGCCCCCCGTCTACCCCGAACATCACTGTTCTCAACTTTGCCGACAGCAAGCATTTGAACCTGCTTATTTGTGAAGCCCGGGTTGTTATCTCGCGTTGCGGTTACACGTCCGTTATGGACATGTTTAAGCTCGGCAAGAAGGCTATTTTTATTCCGACTCCCGGCCAGGCCGAGCAGGAATATCTTGGCAAATACCTGGGCCGCGAGAAACTCGCAGTAATTGCCAACCAGCATAAACTGGACCTTTCTGCTGCTCTCGCAGAAGTGGCGGCGGTAGCTCCCGCCGGGCCACTGTCTATGGAGTTATATAAAGAGGTGATCAGTCAATTGAAAACGGAGCTGGATTCGGCAGCGGCCGATTCAATAAACAGCAGGCAAACTCAAAGTTTCGGGTAATCGAAAAAGAGATATTCCTTTTTGGCGGCCCTGAACTCTTGCCAGTCGTGTATATCACAGCTGAGGGCAAACACCGCGCAGGTAGGCATATCGTCTATGGTCACCGCCGTCAACTTATTCACAAAAGCGGTGATGCCGGGATTATGCGAAAACACGATAATCGTGGAGGCCGAAACAGGCGCTTTCCGGATGACTTCAAAAAAAGCCTCGGGCCCTGCATCATACAGCTCTTTTGCTTCAACGATGTTTTCTTTGGGAGCGTCCAGCGTTTTCGCAAATAACTCTGCGGTTTTTATGGCTCTTTTAGCCGGAGAAGTAATAAACAGGTCCGGAATAATATTCCGATGCAGAAGTTTTTGCGCCATTATTGGTGCATCTCTTTTACCCCTGTCGTTCAGAGGTCGTTCAAAATCAGGCACCGAAAAATCCTCCCAACTGCTTTTGGCATGTCTTACGATCAATAATTGTTTCATCCATTCGTCTTTTTATCCTTTCCTCTATCTAATTCCGAACAAGCTGGCCGGTAACGGCTACTGCTTCAGTGCCTTTAGGGTAATGCGGCCCGCACTAAAAGCCGGAGAACGAATGCAAAGCAATCTCCGCAACGTGCCCTGACATTATTAAATGCAAATAGGGGGAAGTAAATTCCCCCTAAATTTAATAAGTTTCGATCAAAGGATTTGAAATTAGACAGGCCTGTCATATGCATTCGGTTTCTCATAGGAAGCTAAACGGTCGGCTAAGCACTATGGAAACAAATTACCTGCCAAACTACCTGGCGTTAGCTTTTCTTGACACTGATCAAGCCTTGAAATTCAATGTAATAAACGCAAGCTATCAGGTATGCCCAAACGAAATTGTTAAAACGGGGTGTTTAGAAGAGGACCGCTGCTTAAGGTCAGGATAAGTTTGCCGTTATGCATGCAAACAGCAATACAGAATTACAAGCCGCTTGCATTGATATAGTTGATCAGCGAAGCGGTGTTTTTTACCTTTAATTTCTTAAGAATATTATGCCTGTGAACCTCTACTGTTTTTATGGAAATCCCAAGTTTGTCTGCGATTTCTTTGGATGACAACCCATCCCTGATCTGGTTTATGACTTCCATTTCACGTTCAGAAAGCTGGTTGAGACCTGCCGTAGTATCTTCATCACCAAGCATCTGGTCAGACAAAATATTTTTAACTTCCTGGCAGATATAGATGTTGCCCTTATTCACTTCAGCAATGGCATCGAGCATTTCCTGGCGCGGTGAATTTTTTGTGACATAACCCCTTGCACCGAGCCGGAGCATCTTTTTCGCATACGCTGGTTGTGAATGCATGGATACCCCGATGACCTTTGACCCTGGAGAAAGTTTGCGTATCATCTTGAGTACATCGAAACCGTTAAGCGGACTCATATTTATATCCAGTAACACTATGTTGGGCCTTTTGTCTCTTGCAATTTCGATAGCAGTTTGCCCGTCTCCCACTTCAGCTATCACATCGAAGTTCTCATTCCTGCCTAAAAGAAACGACCAGGTTTCGCGGATTAAAGTATGATCATCAACAATAAGAACGGAGATTTTAGCCATAGCAACGTTTTTCAAAACAGAATTGTAAAAACTACTCGTACATCAAATATACCTGTCAAACCAATTAAAGGTTCAGGATAAATGATAACTCTTAGGACGGGCACGGGGAAATGCTGCAAGCTTCAAGTGGCTTACATCTCAGGGTAAGTTAGGTTTAAAAAAGAAAACGGGGCTGTCGATTTTAATATCCGCGGATATTTTTTCCTTCCATAAAATTCATAAAGGCTTTGTTTACCACCCTGTTACCACCCGGGGTCGGATAGTTTCCCGTGAAGTACCAGTCGCCGGTATTGGTAGGGCAGGCCTTGTGTAATGATTCAATGGTTTGATAAATAACCTGGACCGGGATATCCAATGATTTCGGAGTAATGAGCTGGGCTATTTTGTTAGAGATATCTTCCGGGGTAAATGGCTTGTATACCTGCCTCACGACATTTTCAGTATGCAACTGGCCCATGCGGCTCAACTCTTTACATTTATCATATAATTCCTGCAGGCAGTCTTCCTTACCCTGTTCCTTCCACAGCTCAATGGCAGCCCTGAAGGCAATGAAGTCACCCAGTTTGCTCATATCGATACCATAACAATCAGGATACCTGATCTGGGGTGCCGAAGACACCACGATGATTTTTTTAGGTTCCAAACGGGAAAGCATGCGGATAATGCTTTGTTTAAGAGTAGTTCCCCTCACGATAGAGTCGTCAATAACTACAATCGTGTCTTCATTTTTATTAACGGTACCATAGGTGATATCGTAAACGTGTTGCACCATTTCATTGCGACTCACATCTTCAGTGATAAAGGTGCGCATCTTAACGTCCTTGATGGCGATTTTCTCGATCCGGATCTTACGGTTGATCATCTCTTCGAGCTTCACAGGATCGATGTTATTGCCCCATGACAGTATCTTTTGGATCTTGACTTTCGCAAGGTAGTCATCCATGCCCTTCCACATCCCGTAAAAAGCTATTTCGGCAGTATTGGGAATAAAAGAGAAGATCGTATTTTTTACATCCTGGTTGATTGCTGTGAGCACCTGCTCGGTAAGCAGGTTACCAAGCTCACTTCTTTCACGATAGATTTTTTCATCACTTCCCCTTGAAAAGTAAATCCTCTCAAAACTGCAGGCGCGGCGTTCTTTCGGTTCGATTACCTGGTCAAGGGTATATGAACCATCAGCTTTAACGATGATGGCCATGCCTGGCATCAGTTCTTTTACTTCGTTCTCTCCTACATTAAAAACCGTTCTGATAGCTGCCCGTTCTGATGCGGCAACAACAACATCATCCGAAACATAATAGTAAGCGGGCCTGATGCCGTGACCATCCCGAAAAACGAATGAATCTCCATTGCCAAGCAGTCCACCTACGGTAAACCCACCATCAAACAGGGGTACAGATTTCTGCAAAACCTGCAGTACATCCAGGCAACCAGGGGTTTCCTCGTCAGTAGTTACGAGGAAATGATGGATAACTTCCATCATGGCCGCCAGATCACTTTGTTTTTGAAACTCACCCGGGTCAACATTGATGAGACCGAAGAGCTCATCTGTATTCACCAGGTTGAAGTTCCCTGCCAGCGCAAGGTTACGGGCGGGTATAGTGTGTCTTTTTATAAAAGGATGGCAGAATTCAACTTTGTTTTTGCCCTGCGTTCCGTAACGGAGATGCCCCAGCAGCAGCTCGCCCAGGAAGGCGATATGACCTTTCATCAGGCCAGCGTGTTTCGTAATGTCCGACTGGTATTTTTCCAGTTCGAGCACTTCATTATTGATCTGGCTGAATATATCAACGATGGGCTGATTTGCGCTGCTTCTTATGCGCTGAAGAAAAGGGTAACCAGGTTCTACGTTTAACTTTACCGCGGCGACCCCGGCGCCGTCCTGGCCCCGGTTGTGCTGCTTCTCCATGAGGAGGTACAGCTTGTTCAATCCCCACATCACGGTTCCGTATTGTTGCTGATAGTACGAGAATGGCTTACGTAAACGAATGAATGCCAGACCGCACTCATGTTTTAATTCATCACTCATTTGAGAACCTTGTTGTAGAAACCTTTAAAGAAAGCGCAAAGTTAATCCAATATTTTTATTGATTGCTTTTTCGGCGGATTTGCGGGTGACAATTAACAAATCGCTTTCGGGTTGTCGTTCACTTGGTACCTCACGACACGGGATGGGCCTGAGGTGGGTCTGATTGCCACTGTGATTCCTCCCGCGGACCAGGGTTTTATTGCCAGTCCGGGCGGGCGGGAGGAATCGAAGGTGGCAGATCAGACCCACCTCAGGCCCTCCGCGCTCGTTCCAACTGTCGTTCTCTGGCAGGGATATGCGATGAGCAAAATTATATTCACCATTTAGTTGATGCCGGCAATTGGGCAATTATTCCATAAAACGGAAAGTTCCAGGCACCGGAAGGCGTACCGCGGGATCCCAAAAGTCAATCTTTTAAAAATGGATTAAATCCGTGATTTGTGCTGGCAATGTGCACAGGGCCAATTATAGATTACAAACCTGAGGGCAATAGAAGAAGACTGGTAAAATTTGTTAGGAATGACTGCATATCTGCATATCTCCCCAAGTGAATGAACGAGCAGGAGACTGGTTGTTTGGTTTTTGGTCCTGCCCCTCGGAGCGATGAAGCAACAAAGAAATGGCAGTGAAGAGACGATGAGGTCAGGCGACGAAGAATCAGAAAGTAGAGCTGGCTTGCTAAACAGCAAACCAGCACTCTATCAGCAATCAGTACAATAACTTCAGTCAATTAAATAACTTCAGTCAGTGAGATAACTTGAATCAATAAAATAACTTCAGTCAATTAAATAACTTTAGTCAGTGAGATAACTTGAATCAATAAAATAACATCATTCAGTGAAATAACTTTAGTCACTGAAATAACTTCAGTCAGTTGAATAACTTCTGCCAGTAACCGTTAAATATATGTAGCAGAATTATTCATAAAATTCACCAATGAAGCAGAGTTCTTCAGCTTAAGCTTCTTGAGGATATTATGACGATGAACCTCTACCGTCTTCAATGAAATGGCCAGCACCGCGGCAATCTCTTTGGATGATTGTCCTTCTTTGATCAGGTTGATGATCTGGATCTCCCTTTCTGTGAGCGCGTTTACATTTGGCGCATCGCTGTTCTCTTCGAGCACCTGGTCAGAGATGTTATTCTTGATCTCCTCACAAACGTATTTGTTGCCGTTATGCACTTCCATGATCGCTTTGATCATTTCTTCCTTAGATGAGTTCTTGGTAACATAACCTTTGGCGCCTATCTGCAGCATTTTTTTTGCATAGGCTGGTTGCGAGTGCATTGAAACACCGATCACCTTCGACATAGGCGACACCTTCCTGATCCGTTCAGTGGCCTCAAAACCCGATATCGGCATCATGTTGATGTCCATAAGCACGATCTGGGGTCTTTTTACTCTTGACATTTCGACGGCCTGTTCTGAATCACCACACTCAGCAATTACTTCAAATCTTGAATCATTGTTAAGAATATAACTCCAGGTCTCACGGATCAACTTATGATCATCTGCAATCAATACACTAATCTTTTCCATATTTTGGTTTTTACTCGTTTATGATGGGTATGTGAATATTCAGCGTACACCCTTTCCCAGGGGCTGTTATTAGATTTACTTCGCCATTAAAAAGTTCGGTGCGGCTCGAAATATTCGCCAGACCTACGCCTCGTTTTGATTTGTTATTTTCTTTATCGAAGCCTTTGCCATTGTCGCTAATAGTCAGATCCACAATTGAACCATCCACCATGAGTTCGA
Organism: Flavitalea antarctica; assembly: GCF_054461535.1. NCBI lineage: Bacteria > Pseudomonadati > Bacteroidota > Chitinophagia > Chitinophagales > Chitinophagaceae > Flavitalea > Flavitalea antarctica. The sequence goes on along the minus strand of NZ_JBTLQG010000009.1, from coordinate 30,841 downwards.
TGATCAGGTTGGTTGCTTCCGCATGCTTAAGAACATTATTCACCTGCTCCTGTATAATCCGAAACAACATCAGTTGTTGTTTTTCATTGATCAGAAAGTCGATGCCTGCCGTATAATAAAACTCAGCCTTTAGTCTCTTGGTGGCCCTCACATTCTCCATCAGGTCTTTAATAGATTCAATGATACCCAAGTCACCTATACTGGGTGGTACCAACGATCTTGAAATGGCCCTGATCTCGTTGATTGCATCAAATATATTTTCCGTACTTCTTGCAATCAGGTTCAGCCTCTCTTTTTCATCACTCCTTGCAAGTTCAAGGTAAAGTTTTGCCGTAGATAAAATCTGGTTAACGTTATCATGAAGCTCTTTTCCGATCTCTGCCCTTTCTTTTTCCTGCGCATCTACCACGGCCTGCGCAACCAGTTTTTGCCTGTCCAGTTCCTGCTTGAGTATCTGTTTTTCCAGTTGTTTCCGGTCAGTGATATCCTGCATCGAACCGATCACCCTGGCGACCTGGCCTTCCTGGTTAAAGATCAGGTATCCCCGATCACAAACCATAGCATACTGCCCGTCGGCCCGGATAAAACGGTATTCGGCTTCCCAGTGTTTGTGGGTTTTGCTGAGTATAAAATTATCAAAACTCTGCCGAACTCTATCCCGGTCATCTTCATGGATCCTGGAGGTCCATTCAGAAAGCGGTCGCGGCGAACGGACTGTCCTGTGCCCGAAGATGTTCGCATAACCTTCGCCGTGATATACTGAGTCTGAGGAAATGTTATAATCCCAGATGGCATCGTTGGTTGCCCGGGTAGCGAGCAGGTAACGCTCGTTGCTGATACGTATCCTTGAATCGGCCTTTTTGTTCTCAATGATAACCCTCAGAAGGTTCTGCACCCTGTCCAGGATCTGAAGCTGCATTGGTGTTGGCGATGCTGCATGCCTGTAATAGGCGGCAATGGTAGCCAATACTTCATTCTGTGCAGTCAGGATCGGGAATGACCAACATGCATTTAAATCATGGGCAGAAGCCAGGTCACGATGATCGGCCCATAACGGATCTGTACTGATATCGGATACGATCACATTGCTTTTTGTGAACATCGCGGTTCCACAGGAACCCACCGCCGGACCGATATGAAGACCGTTGATTTTATCGATAAATTCTTTTGGTAGTTTGGGAGCAGACATATGCCGCATGGACACTCCGTCATCGTCCAGGGTAAGGACAGAACAAAGCATACCCGGGAAGATCTGCTCAAGTCCTTCCAGGAAATGTTCAACGGTTTCTTTTAGCGTTGTGAGCTGATGCGCGTTCTGTTCGAGTACACGTTTCTCAAGGGCGAGCAGATTTTCCTGGTTTTTCCGGTAAGTTATGTCCCGGAGATATATAAACAGGCCGTCACTGAAAGGGTATGCATTTGACTCAAACCAAAGGTCCAGTGCCGGAATATATTGCTCGAAACTGACAACTGATTTATGGAGAATGGCATGTTTATAATTGTGAAACGCAATCTGGTCGGCCAGGTAAGTGTTCAGCGTGGTGATGTTCCTGCCAACTGCGTAGGATTGGCTAATACCCGTGATGGTTTCGATCACCTTGTTCCACAGGGTAACTTCAAGGTTGTTATCGACAGCAATAAAGCCATCTGTTATACTATCGAGAATACCGGTGATTCTTTCCGAATATTCCCTGATCTGCCTGGTAGTTTCAACAAGCTTTTCACGAGCCACTTTTTGTTCGATAATGTCGATCATCGAAGCCACCACTCCGTCAGGAGGGCCGGATTCTCCTTTGTAATAAAGCGGTTCCGTATTCAAAGTCAGCCAGGTAATTTCCCCGTCGCTTTTATAAACGCCCATGGTGACGTCTTTTACCCTCTTCCCTGTTGTTAGTGTAATCATTGCCGGAAACTCGTGAAGCAGAAACGCTGAACCGTCTTCTTTGACAACCCGCAGATCAGGCTGTCGAAGAACGTCTCCAGGGCCTTTTCCTCTTTCAAGCTGGAACATTTGTTCTGCCGCATAATTGCAGGCAACTACCAGCCCTTTGCTATCATGCATCACGATGCCTTCAGTCAGGGAATTAACAACAGATCGATAACGTTCCTCGGAAGCTGCGAGGGAGTCCAGGGTTTGCTTTAACTCCGTAATATCTTTCGCAAACACGATCCCGGTAAATGACTCATCTCTCTTGTTCCGAAGATATTTCGCGGTGATGTTGAACCAACGATCGTCTGCACCTGGAACTGATACCCGGTAAATCTGACTCGCCTCAGGTTTCCTGGAAAGCCTGGCGTTCCCGAGTTCTGACTGAAACCGTATCCTGTCTTCGGGATGAATGATGTCAGCAATCGACTGTCCGACTATTTCCTTGCCTGGTAAACCAAGTGTTCTTTCAAATTCGGGTGATACGAAAATGATCCTGTTATCGCCATCGAGCTTGAATATGATTTCAGAAGTGTTTTCAATAATTTCTTTTAGTTCGCGGTGTGCGGACCTTAGCTCCAGATTTTTTTCGTGGATGGCCAGATCGACCTTCTTTTGTTCGGAGATATCCGTTATCCGCTGACTGAAACCTTTGGGTTTTCCGTCCGGAGAATAAATAGGGGTAATTTTAGAACTAAACCAGCGTGTTTCTTCATGACCCGTCAGTTGAAAATCGCGATAACAGATTTCATTGTTTGTAAGCGCCTTTTCAAAGTCATGGATGAAGTTGCCTGTAAGTTCCGGATTAAAGTGATATGCGTCCCTCAAGGATTTACCTACATAGTCTCTGGGCATCCGCTGCAGCAAAACATCGTTATTGCACCATAACTTTTTGAAGTTTCCATCAGAGTCGTATTCAAAAACGACATCATCGAGAGAGGAAACTACCCGGTTCAATTCGTCGCTGCTCCCGGGTACATTTCCTTCGATTGATTTCGGAGTATTGCTATCAGTTCTTCTTTCAGTGACTGACTGGAAAAACTCGACCGTAAGGAAGTCAGCCTGAGATTTGTGCCTGGTGATTTTGAGCTCGTAAGAGTAGGCATTTTCGATCGACAGGGAAGCGTGGGAATAATAAAATGACTCGTTTTCTACGAAATCCATCAGATCACTCACTTCTTTAAATGTGTCCCTGCTAACGAAGTCACTGAATAGAGCATGCTCAAACGGCTGGCTTTTATCAAAAATTGAAACCAGGGCTGAATTGGCATAAACCGACCTTAGTGTCCCAGGTTCCAGGATGCAAAGTGGGTGTTCCAGGTTCTCATAAAGCAGGTGGGCCCACTTCAACAGGTCAGCATACCGATCATCATAACCGGCGGGACGATCCCGCGGGGCGGCGGGATTGACAGTAATCCCGGATATCAGATGATCGGCATTATTCAATATATTAGATTTTGCTTTCAGGGAGAGCGTCCCCAAGTGTAAATACTTATGCAAGTAACCGAAAAAACGTTTTGAAGACCAGTCGTACGAGTTCTTATTTTCCCGGTTTAGGGGTTTACATATACATGAATTAAAAAAATTTCATACAAGACTTAGCCCGGGCCTCATAAAAATAAAAACGCCCGGACGATCCACGTATTGTGAACAGCGTCCGGGCGTACTATTGAGTAAAATTTATTTAAAATCCTGACTTGGATGCGTACTTCAACCAGGGGCTCAGCGTTTCGCAATTCGCGAATTCCGGGTCGATCATCAGGTAATAATTAGAAATCTTGGTCGTAAACCATCTCTCGATGATATCCTGCTTTTTGTATTCTACAGCTCTTTGTGCAATCCGGTTATAATCATCTTTAAGATTTTCACGGTGTGGTTCGGAGCGGGATTTCAGGAATGCAATCCGAACCCCTTTTTTCCCTCTGTCGTCAGTAAACACAACAGGTTTTGAGATCTCACCGGTTTTCATATCCTTAACCAGTAGAGCCATGTCTTTGCTGAGCTGGTCATAGGTAAGATAAGTTCCGTTTTGTCCCTGCAGCATACCGGCCGTAAACTTTGCATTCTCATCTTCACTGTATCTCTCGGCTGCGGCTCCAAAAGTAAGAGTACCGGCAACCAGCTTGGACCTGATTGAATCCAACCTCTGCATGGCTCCGGTTACTTCAGCTTCTGTAACCTTGGGAACCCTGAGGATATGCCTTACAACCGCATCGTCCCCTGCCCGGGTAACCATCTGAATAATATGATAACCAAACCTGGATTTAAATACAGGCGATATTTGTTTCTCTTTTAATCTGAAAGCGTTACTTACAAAAGTCGGATCGGCGGGCTGACCCTCGATAGTCTTTTCCGCCCGGTTCGTGGTATACCGTCCTCCGGTATTTTTGCTACCGGGATCATCGGTATAAAGGCCGGCAAGTGTCTCGAATGTAGCCTTGCCGCTTTCAACCTGTTGTTTATAATCCAATAACTCATCCTGCGCAAGTTTTTCCAGCTCGCGGCTGGCCTTAGGATAAAGAACAATCTCCCCGATTTCAACTTCCGATTCGTAAAATGGTAAACTGTCTTTGGGGATCTTATCCCAATAAGCCTTTACTTCCTGGGGGGTTATCTTTACTCCATCTACAATCTTATCCCGCATACGTTCAGCGAGTTTTCTTTCCTTAAATGACTGGCGAAGGTCTTCCTTGATCTGGTAAACTGTTCTTCCGGCAATTTCTTCCAACGCTTCTTTACTACCATACTGGCCGATAAACCCTCTCACCTGGTTATCCAGCAATGACTCTATCTCTCCGTCATCGATGATTATACTGTCTTTTTCCGCCTGCAGCACCAATGCTTTGAGAGCAAGGATCTGCTCCATAATAAAACATTCCGCGTTGGGAGGAACCGGTTCGTTCCTTCTTTGCCTGTCCTGGATATCGTTGTAAACGTCAGATTTAAGGATGATCTTATCACCTACTATACCAACAATTTTATCCGCAACCACGGGTCTCTGGGCAGAAGCTGTAGCCGCAAATAAAACGGCGAAAAAAATGAGAGCAGTTTTTTTCATATTCGGTATGCAAATTAGGGAAAAGGAATCTGGTTGGGTTGATGAATTTCAGTTTTAACAAAAAGAATCCCGCACGTGCGGGACATGTGCGGGATTGTCATAATTTATTTTATTGAAAGATTTGATAAAGGAAACCGGGGCCAGATATCCCGCTATGCAGCGATGTTTGGTGTTGCCCTGATCAGAGGGTTCTCTTTACTTCTTCTTCTTCGTAAGCTTCGATAATGTCACCTACGCGGATGTCGTTGAAGTTCTTGATTGTCAAGCCGCACTCCATGTTGCTGGCCACCTCTTTAGCATCATCTTTGAAGCGTTTGAGCGATTGAAGTTCAGCACTCTGACCTTCACCCTTTGGATATTCAACGATACCATCGCGGATGATCCTGATCTTGGAGTTCCGCTGAATCTTTCCATCAAGCACATAACAACCGGCAACTGTTGCCTTGTCGAACTTGAAGACGTTCCGTACTTCCACATTTGCGGTGATCTTCTCCTGGATCTTAGGTTCAAGCATACCTTCCATGGCACTTTTGATCTCTTCGATCACGTTGTAGATAATGGAGTATGTCTTGATCTCCACGCCTTCGCCTTCCGCGAGCCTTGCAGCCTGTGCAGAAGGACGCACGTTGAAACCTACGATTACGGCGTCAGAGGCCGTTGCGAGCAACACATCAGACTCAGTGATGGCACCTACTGCCTTGAGGACTACGCTGATAGCTATTTCTTCTGTTGATAATTTCTGTAATGAGTCACTCAGCGCTTCAACAGATCCATCCACGTCACCTTTGATGATCAGGTTAAGCTGTTTGAAGTTTCCGAGTGCAAGACGACGGCCGATCTCATCAAGTGTGATGTGTTTCTTGGTCCTGATACCCTGTTCGCGGAGGATCTGGGCACGGCGGTTAGCCATTTCTTTTGCTTCCGCTTCATCAGCATAAACCTTGAATTTTTCACCTGCCTGCGGGGCACCATTCAGACCAAGTATCAAACCTGGTGAAGATGGTGGCGCTTTGTCGATCCGGTTGTTCCTTTCGTTGAACATCGCTTTAACACGACCGTAGAACTGACCGGAAACAACGAGGTCGCCAGCTTTCAGCGTACCGTTCTGAACAAGTACAGTCGCAACATATCCGCGTCCCTTATCAAGGGTTGCTTCCACTATGGTACCGGATGCTTCCTTGTTAGGATTCGCTTTCAGTTCAAGTAATTCCGCTTCCAGCAGGATCTTTTCAAGGAGCAGGTCAATGTTGAGGCCCTTCTTGGCACTCAGTTCCTGGCTCTGGAACTTTCCACCCCATGATTCCACGAGGATGTTCATTCCTGCCAGTTGCTCGTATATCTTTTGCGGATTAGCTCCGTCTTTATCGATCTTATTCACAGCAAAGATCATTGGAACGCCTGCCGCCTGTGCGTGGCTGATGGCCTCTTTCGTTTGAGGCATCACCGCGTCATCCGCAGCAACAACAATAACTGCCATATCGGTCACCTTGGCTCCCCGTGCACGCATGGCCGTGAAAGCCTCGTGACCCGGTGTATCCAGGAAGGTGATATGTTTGCCATTTGGCAATGTTACCTCATAGGCACCGATATGCTGGGTGATACCACCCGCCTCACCGGCAACCACGTTGGCGCTCCGGATATAATCGAGCAATGAGGTTTTACCATGGTCAACGTGACCCATGATGGTAACGATCGGCGCTCTTGGCACAAGTTCGCCTTCATCTTCATCATCGTCCTCGTCTTCCATCTCGAGTTGTTTTTCCATGTCGATGAATTCGACATCAAATCCAAACTCAGAGGCAACAAGTTCAATAACTTCCGCGTCGAGGCGCTGGTTGATGGAAACCATCAGTCCGAGGCCCATACACTTACCGATAACTTCAGAATAACTTACGTCCATCAGGTTTGCGAGTTCGCTAACACTGATAAACTCAGTCAGTTGCAGCTTGTTATCAGTCATATCATCGCCATGGCTGTCTGACTGCTCGTCACGTTTCGCACGACGATATTTTGCTTTAAGGCTTTTACCCCTTCCGCCGGAACCGGCAAGTTTTGCCTGCGTTTCCCGGATCTTATCCTGGATTTCTTTTTTATCGATCTCTTTCGCTTCTCTTGGAGTAAGCGGAGGTCTGTTTCCACCTTGTCCCGGACGATTGTTCGGACCACGGTTAGGACCACCTGGTCCACGGAAGTTTCCGCCGCCCTGCTGACCGCCCGGACCACCTGGTCTTTGGGGCTGACCCTCAGGCTTCTTGAACAGGTGCTGAGCTCTTTGTTGCGGAGTCTGCGTATCCTTTCTTTCAATAGGAATACGTTTTCTCTTACGCTTTTCTTCGCCGGGTTTTGGCCGGTTATCATTTTCTGTCGGAAGCGTGATTTTTCCAAGGATTTTTGGTCCTTCGAGTTTTTCCGCCCTGATGTTGGTAATAACGGGGCCTGCTTCAGAATCCTGAACATTCGGTGCATCTTCCTTAAAGGCCGGAACAAGCACTTCAGCAGGTTGAGGCAGGGGCTTTACCACTTCAGTTGTTTCAGCGGGGGCTTCAACAGCCTGTTCTGCTGCCGGAGCTTCCGCCACTGGTTGCTCTGCTGGTCTCTCGGCAGGGGCTTCCGCTGCCGGAGGTGCCGCTTCTTCCTGTTTCTTGATTATCGTCTTCCTTGGACGGGTAGATGAGTCTATAGCAGAAAGATCTATCTTATCAAACACTTTCGGTGTTTCCAATTCCGGAGTAACCATCCTGGTAATTTCAGGCTCATCAGGTTTTGGTTCGGCCTTAAATTCCGGTTCCGGGGCTGTTTCAGCCACGGGCGCAATTTCTGGTTCGCGGACAGGTTCTTTCACCTCTTCGGCAACCGGCTCCGGCACTTTTTGTATTACAGGCTCCTCTTTCGGCTTAGGCTCTTCTTTTGGTTTCTCTTCATCAGATTTTTTGAAAATCTTATTGAAAGTAACCGCCTCATCTTCTTTCTTCTTCTTGGCTTCCTGGCTTCCTTTAGGCAGATCGATCTGGTCGCTCTTCAATTTGGCGACTTTATCACCCGCAAACTCCTGCTGGAGTGCGCGGTACATATCTTCCGACAATTTAGACGTTGGTTTCAGGTCATCCTTGTCAAATCCTTTGCCGAGCAAATAGTCAACCAACGTTTCTTTACCTACGTTGAACTCTTTGGCCGCGGCCATTAATCTGGGTGTTGTTGTTTCAGCCATTCGTATTTATGACAATTTTATTTGTGTGTTTGCTGCTAACCGCCGCATTTTCATGCGAAAAGCTTACCAACTTATCACACCAGCACAAGTACCTGGCGGGATTAGCCCTGTTCAAACTCTTCTTTCAATACCTTTCTGACTTCGTCAATAGTGACTCTTTCCAGGTCGGTTCTTCTTTCAAGTTCGTCAGCGGTAAGATCTAATACACTACGTGCAGTATCGCAACCGATTCTTTTAAATTCTTCAATAACCCATCCTTCAATTTCATCGGCAAATTCGTCGAGGTTGATATCAAATTCCTGGGTTTCGCCTTCTGTATCGCGGTAAACATCAATACTATAACCGGTCAATTCCTGGGCCAGCTTTATGTTGACGCCTTTTTTGCCAATTGCCAGTGAAACCTGGTCAGGCTTAAGGTATACATTGGCTTGTTTCTTTTCATTCTCCAGCTCCATGCTGGTAATTTTGGAAGGTGTTAAAGAGCGTTGGATCAGTAACTGGGTGTTGTTTGTCCAGTTTATGACATCGATGTTTTCATTTTTCAGTTCACGAACTATGCCATGAATCCGGCTTCCTTTCATCCCTACACAGGCACCTACCGGGTCTATACGGTCATCATATGATTCCACCGCAACTTTAGCTCTTTCACCTGGCTCGCGAACGATCTTTTTTATTACAATTAGTCCATCGAAAATCTCCGGAACTTCTATTTCCAGCAATTTAGCTAAAAAAGAAGGGGAAGTACGGGAAAGGATGATTACCGGTGAGTTATTTTTTAATTCGACTTTTTTAACAACAGCGCGGGTGCTTTCACCTTTTTTGAAATAATCCTGTGGGATTTGTTCGGACTTAGGCAAAATAAGTTCATTTCCTTCTTCATCCAGCAATAATATTTCTTTTTTCCAAACCTGGTACACCTCCGCACTGATGATATCACCTACCCTGTCACCATATTTTTTAACAAGCACATTCTTTTTCAGGTCGCTGATACGGCTGGCGAGCGTTTGTTTAGCAGCCAGGATCGCACGACGGCCAAAATCCATGATATTGATCTCTTCATAAAGTTCTTCACCTACCTCAAAATCCGGTGCAACTTTCACGGCGTCCTTATACGCCACTTCAGTCAGCGGGTCCGTAACTTCTCCGTCCTGCACAATCATGCGCCGGCGAACGATTTCAAGGTCACCTTTCTCTGCATTCACGATGACGTCAAAATTGTCGTCACTCCCGAATTTTTTTCTGAGAAGCGTCTTGAAAACGTCTTCTACCACTTTCATCATCGTTGGACGATCGATGTTTTCTGCTTCCTTGAACTCCTGGAAGGCCTCAATCAGGTTAATACTTGCCATTGTTGTTGTGATATTTTGAATTAATCATTGTTGTTTGTTTTACTAACTGTTATGAATCAGTGTACAAGGACAATATAGAATTGAAAATACTGGTAAGATGATGTTGTATGCTTTTAACTTTCGTTACCCTTAGTCATTATAACCCGGATGACTACCCGATTACATCAATTAAAGAGTACCTGGATCTTTGTTGATTTAATGTTTGCAAAAGGAATATTATGTTGAATAATCTCCTGCTTTTTTGAAGCCGGTCTTCCTTTAACAGCCTTACCGGTGGTCTCTTCCACGATAATTGATGCTTCTGCAGCATCCTTAAGTTTGCCTTCCACCCTGCTTCCGTCATTCATTAACACCTCCACTTCGCGGCCTATGTTCTTTTTATATTGTCTGAAGAGCTTCAGCGGTTCATCCAGTCCCGGGGAGGAAACCTCCAATGAAAAATCGTCATCCGGAAAAAGACCCGTCTCTTCGAACTGCTTGTAAAGCGCCCTGTTAAACATGATACATTTCTCAATCGAAATGCCCGCATCGCCGTCAAGGTAAACTTTTACGTTGTTTGTCGGCTTTATTTTTACCTCTACCAGAAAGTAGCCCGGATGTTCCGCAAGCAGCGTCCCGATCATGGTTTCAATTGTCTGTAACTGCGTTTCCATACTCATGAGAAATTAAGAAAGGGAACGCTTCCGTTCCCTTTCTCTTTGTCTTTTATCTATGCAAATCTACGGAAAACAATCAACATGACCAAGACCACGGGATTATTTTCTACCTTCAATCCTCACCAGGCAATAATCAATTAATCACGGAAATATGTCCCAACCGGAAAATCTCGGCTCATTTTTTTCTGAAAATAAGAAGCTTCTGTCAGACTATATAGAGACGCGGATTGCATTACTAAAGTTGCAATCGGTACGCACGCTGTCGAAAACTGCAGGTACGCTGATATGGTCCGTGGTTGCTATTTTGTTCGTGTTTATCATTATGATATTTGCCGGGCTGGTCCTTGGGTTCTGGTTTTCGGAACTCACAGGAAGTTACACCCGGGGATTCGGATTGGCGACCCTGGTCTTTATCCTGGTTTTCGTGATCATCACCTTGCTTCGAAAATCACTTTTTGTGAATCCGATGATCCAGAAAATCATTGCCCAATCAACTGATGAAAACGACCCCCGGGAGATAAGCTGATGGTTGGGTATTGTCTTACCTGAACAGGTGAGAGAAATGTTAAAACATCGCCGGGCTGAAATAATATGTTTGGTTGTACGACTTACTAAATACGATCGGCCGGCAAAAACTGTTATCAGTGGGTCAATGGTTAACGTTGCATTGGTGAGCCAGTGGCTAACGTGCGATTAGCGAGCCAGTCGCCAACATTCGATGATCGGGTTAGTCGCTAACTTTCGTTGATCGGGTTAGTCGCCAACATTCGCTTAGTGTGCCACCGGTCAGCCTTTGTTGGTGAACCATTGGCAAACAAACAGACGACAGGTAATAATCACAATGCAGCAAAAATCTAAAACAGGTTGTTATGCCGAATAATAAAATTCACAACGTTGAAACGCTGGAAAAAGCGATCGCAGAATTGGAGCTAAAAAAGAAATTGCTGGAACAGAAGCTGGATGCAAATGGTGAGCACCTGCAGAAAAACTTTATGTCGATGGCCTTCAAATCGGTGGTTCCAAAAAACAGTTTTGAGACCGGGCCAATCGCGGCAGCAGGGAATTTTCTCAAAAGTGAAAAACTTAAAGAGGGCTTCACGAAACTCGCGGGTTCGGTCACCGATATGGCCAGTGAGGGAATTGAATCTATTCTGAATAGGTTCAAGGGCCGTAAAGATGATAAGTCAGCCTGAAATGATCAGGGATTGCGCCTTAAAAAGGCCGGTTTGCCATTCATCGAATACGCTTGCTGTTAACAGTATTTTTCGAGCTCCTGTATTAACTTTACACGCATGGGACAGATTATTTTAGGCTTTATTGGTGCTTATCTTTTGTACAACTTTATTTTCAGGTTCCTGATTCCACTGATAAAGGTTACCAGGCAGGTCAGGCGCCAGGTACGCGACTTCCAACAACATGTAAACACCCGGCAGGGTGAATATCAACCTGGTGCCGGGGGCAACGGGGGATTTCAGCCTGGTGGCAGTGCTTCCGGTCATTATCAGTCGGGAGGTTTCCGGGTTGAAGACTTTGGAACACAATCAAGCGGTCCCACTTATGGGGGCACATCCGCTGGCTCATCGTCAGGCGCAGCCAGGCAGGAAACAAAACCTAAAAAAGACGATTACATCGATTTCGAAGAGATCAAATAAAGCTTCAATATCTGCAGCTGAAACTTCCTTATCTGCCCCAGGTTCATTGATGATCGGTTAAGGTTACTTCATAGGGTGTCATGAGCTATAAGAGCAAAACCCCGAACCCGGCCGCAGTTTTATTCTTATAGTGTTCTTTTCCTTTCTTATTGGTTTACTGGTTTCTCATTATACCCGGTGAGATCATAACAGGTCAAGATCCAGAATGGACTTTCCCGGCGTTACCTGGACCGCCTGCAATCCCGCTGCCCGTGCGCCTTCAACATTCGCAAGCATATCATCCACAAACAGGGTTTCAGCCGGGTTCAGACCCGCATCTTCGACCACGAACTCGAAAGATTCTTTGGTAGGTTTTCTGAGTTTGATTTCATGACTGTAGTATGTCTTTTCAAATAATTCGTCGAATACCGAATTTTCAAATGCATTACTAAAAGTCTGACGAAACGACTTCAGATGTATTGAATTTGTATTACTGAATAAAAACAGCCTGTACTTTTTCTTCAATTCCTTCAGGTATTCAATCCGCTCGGGAGGAAAGTCGAGCAGCATCGCGTTCCATGCGGCTATAGCGACATCATCACCATTTTTCTTTTTGGCAATCTTATGTATCTCGTTTACGAACTGGTCATCATCAATCAGCCCGACTTCATAATCCTTGATAAACGAAGTGACATTACCGCTGCCAAACATGTTTTTGAAGTCTTCAAAACCAAGTGCTGTAAATGCTTTCTCGGCTGCTGAAAAATCAAGATTTATAATGACTCCGCCCAGATCGAAAATGATGTTCTTAATTGACATAGGTGCTGAATAAAGAATTTAAATGAATGATCAATGCTCCGCGAATTTATGCGGTTATGTGCTTAGTGACAAGTCATGTTTTAATTAAAATATCAACCCATCGTGAAAATCGCGGCAATGGTGATAATCTTTTTCATTTTTATTTCTTCAACACGGGCCTGATCGCTTCCTGCCAGATATCATATCCCCTGGGGCTCATATGCAGGCTGTCGCTGACAAAAAGATCAGGCATAGGCATTTGTTGTGAGTTCAGCATTTTTGAATAAACGTCTACATAAGCAGCATTTTTGTCTTTTGACAAAAGCTGCTTTATTTGTTCGTTTGCTTTTATAACTACATCTCTTACACTCACACGGCTGGGGCTTGGCTTCATAGATACAAATACAACCGATGCCTTTGGAAGGCGCTTACGTATCATCTTGTATAATGTGTTGAAACGATTCGTAATGGTATCTGCCGTTATTGTAGTGTCGCCGGCGGCATCATTTTCTCCGCAATAGATAACAACCTGTTTAGGTTTGTATTTAAAAATCACGTCATCAGCATAACGTATCACATCAGGAAGTGAAGAACCGCCAAACCCCCTGTTGATAACGGTATAGCCGGGAAAACGACTTTCCATGTCTGTCCACCTGGTGAACGATGAACTACCCGTAAACACAATCGCATTTTTAGGTGGTTTTGAAATACTGTCCTGGCTTTTAAAGTTTTGAATATCATCATAGAAAGGCGGTTTCTGGGCCACAACTGAAAGGCCGCAAGTCAAAATCAGAAAAATAACTACTGAGAATCTTGTATACATAAGCGGTATTTGAGTAACAAATCTTATCATCTTACATCGTCGAAGCCGAATCGTTTATCACCTGTTATAACAGGCTCGGCTTACATGTCATTTCAACTGAGGACTTTCAAAGCCAAGTTTTTTTAATCCTTTCTGAATTTCAGGGATTCCCATAAACAACTTCCATAACAGACCGCTACGATGGTTTTCAATCATTACAATGATCGGACCCTGGTCAATGGCCAGATGTGAATCAGCATACCAGTTTTGGGTTTCATTGAAGGCATCTACAAATCCATATTCGCTCCATATCTTATCACCGTGGTCGTTGTAAAAATGCCTGAGTGCCTGCATTGAATATTCCGGCGTGTAAGGAAATGCTGATAGTGCAGCTGTCGGGGAGATGGTACCAAAATCATTATCCGGTGAATGTGCATTGTAACCGTTGTATGTATCGCTTGCTGTAAGTCCCCAGCAGTTCGGGCCATAGCCCTTGAAACCTTTCGGATTGCGCACACAGTGTTCGCGGTTAATAAGTGTATGATTTTTGTTTTGCTCCCAGTAGTCGGCATATTGATCTTTCAGGCCCCGGGGATCAAGTCCCAGGAATGAATAGTGTGAAAAGAACAATGGACCACCATAGTCGAAGCCGAGCGGCAGCTTTATACCGTAAAACTCTTTGCCATTCTTAAAGAAATTACTTTGTGCCCACCCGCGATGATAAACCGAGGCTGGAACGGGATAACGTTCACCGGCAGCCGCAAGTACATACATGATAAGGCATTCGTTAAACCCACGTACGGGAAAGTTCATGGCCCAACCATTGTTCGGGCTCCAGTGCCAGTACAACACTTCCTGTCCCCCCTGTGTGAACCAGTTCCATTCAACTTCATTCCAAAGCCAGCCAATGCGTCTCCGCAGTTCTGACTCCACCGGGTTTTCCTGGTTGTAATATTCCCTCGCACAAAGCAGTCCCTGGAATAAATAAGAGCTTTCTACCAGGTCGGCCCCATCGTCTTTGCGACTAAAGGGAATCGTTTTACCCGTGGCTCCATTGAGCCAGTGCGCATAAACACCATGATAAGCGTCGGCCTTTGCAAGGAAACGCACCATCTTCAAAAGAAACTTTGCAGCAGTATCCCTGCTGATCCATTTTCTATCGGTTGCAACGATAACTGCCATGACGCCAAATCCCGTTCCGCCACTTGTTACCACCTCGGCACCATAGTCAAAAGAAGTGTTGCTTCTTTCACGCGCCATTCCACTTACCGGATGGGCAAAATCCCAGAAGTAGCGAAAGGTTTGTTTCTGAACGAGATCAAGTAACTGCTCATCGGTCAGATTTTTTTGTATTGCCGGTCTTGCTACCTGTCCACTTTTGACTGCTTGCTTTTTCTGAGCTGAAGCAGAGAAGAGCAACAGTATACAAGTCACAACTAAGGTAATCTGCCTGTTCATACATCATGAGTTTTCATATCAAATCGCAATAAGATATGGGTGAAAGGGATAGTTTTCTGATAATTTGGAGGCTTGATACAGACCCGGGGTTTGATTAATAACTGAACCCCAGCCGGGTAAGCCCTGACTTTACTTCCGGACAACTCATAAAAAGATTCCACAATAATCCACTTCTATAGTTTTCAATCATTATGATCTGCGGTCCCTGGTCAATAGCCAGGAATGATTCTGCGAACCATAGCTCATGCAGGTTAAAGGCATCCGTAAAACCGTAATCTTTCCAGATCCTGTCGCCCAGTTTATAATAAAAGAACCTTAACGCATTCATGGATTCCGCGGGTGTATAGGGGATTGAGGAAATCGCAGCAGTTGGTGAGATAACCCCCGGATCGTTTGTTGGAGAATGAGCTCCATAGCCAGAGATATTATCGTCACTAGCTGTAAGCCCCCAGCACAACCCGCTATAGCCATTAAAACTTTTGGGATTGGTTCTGCAATAATTATAATTGATCAGTGAGTGTGCTACATTCTGTTCCCAGTAATTCGCATAAGCATCTGTAAGTCCTTTTGGATTAATTCCCAGGAATGAATAGTGAGCAAAAAATAAAGGACCACCCAATGGCGGGCCGAGGGGTAATGTAGTTCCGAGATAGTTATTTCCGTTTTTCATGGACCCGTTAACGGCCCAGCCATTGTCGTATACTTCTTTGGGAATACCCCAGGTGGTGGAGGCTGCGGCGAGCACGTAAGTGATCAGTGCTTCATTCCAGCCCTGGATCTTCATATTCATATCCCAATTGAACTGGGGGCTCCAGTGCCAGTACAATACATTTTCATTACCCTTCCTGAACCATGACCATTCCACCCTGTTCCAGAGCTCATTGATGTCTGTGCGCAGTTTTGTTTCTGTTGCATCACTGCCATTGAAATATTGCCGCGCAGTGAGTAAACCCTGCATCAGGAGGGAAGTTTCCACCAGGTCGGCACCATTGTCTTTCTGGCTGAATGGTATCGTAACACCCGAATTACCGTTTATAAAATGAGCAAAAGCTCCATGATATGAAGTTGCTTTGGTCTTTAAAAAATCAACGATCAGTGCTGTCCTGGTTAAACCTTCCGCACGGGTAATAAAGTTTCGGTGTATTGCCGTAACAATTGCCATCACACCCATACCTGTACCACCCGTTGTAACAATATCAGGGTTCTGGTTCCGGTCTCGTATCATTCCACTAACAGGATGGGCAAAGTCCCAAAAAAACCGGAATGTCCGTTGCTGTACCAGGGTTAGTAAAGCCTCATCTGAAATCAGTGGAAATTTATCAGTGGAATCAATAGCCGTTGTAAGCCGGACCGTTATTGCTGTTTGCAACAGACCGCCGGCTTTGGATCGGAGATCATTACCAACTGTGAGGTCATACTGAGTCAACGGGCCGAGCTCGGATGTTGGTGTCACCACCATGGTACTATCGTTGTTTTCAAATGAAGTACTAAAGGCAGCCGGGGCACCAGCTTTGGATCTCATGCTGATGCTTGACGGTGCTGTACTACTGTTAAGGGGAGCCGAAAATGAAAACTTCAACACTGGTTTGCGGTTAATATTATGATATACATAGCCGTTAAAAAGCCCATTAACCCTAAGTCCCGAGAATAACAAAGATGCCGTTGCGGGAGGTGGTGTAACCGGCGTGGGATCGTCATCACCACCTTTCCCACATGAAAAGAGAATTAACGTCCCAAGCAGGAAAGCATAGAGCCGGAGGTACAAGACTGATGAGTTATGTGATTTCGATGGTGATCTATCTTCCAAGTCCTTCTAATTTAAATAACGCATTCACATCCCCTGAAGACAACGCCTTGTCGTAAATCCTGAATTCATCAAGTATACCAGTAAAACTCTGAGCCCAGGTTTGTGCGCTTGCTGAAGTGGTCATACTGGGAGTTGTCTGAAACTGGAAGGTCCCGAAAACCATTTGCGTTGCGTTGACAAACTTTATCGGTCCGTATAGTAGTGTACTTGTTGCCGGATCATCACCCCTTAACTTTGGACCTTTTGTGTTTGCAGGATTTCCGGCGGAGTTGACCCCAATAGATTGACCATTTGCATAGAGATTGAATACAGAAGTCGTACCATCATATGTAGCAGCGATATGTATCCATTTATTAATTGCTCCCCCGATTTTGGCATCAATGAATTGTCCCTTCCATTTCACATTATCATTATTGATATGCACTTTCATAAAGGCTGTATCCGGGTTTGGTACATTGTTCTGCGCATAGGGCTCCATGTAAACGTCAAGGCTTCCCCAAAAGTCCTTGTTATTGTTTAAGGCAAATAATCCCGCTGCTGCCCCGGTTTGTTGTGGAGTGTTCATCCAGAAGGCAATGGTGAAGCTTTGCAGCGAGACAATCTTTGCAGGGGCGGCCTCAACCAAAGCGTATCCGCTGGCTGCACCTTTAAGGCCCTGGCCTTTCTTACCAGCTGCAAAGGTGACGGATTTAGCAGTGGCCGAGGCGCCTCCGACACTGTCATTCAGCCCACCTTCAAATGCCCAGTGAGCCACACGGTTTTCAGTTCCGACCTCCGCAGAGCTGTTATAGCCCCCTATCGGGCGCTCCGGCGCATATTCCTCCATGTCTTTCTCACATGCAATTATCAGGGTGGTTGTTGCTGTTACCATGAGCATCCCGGATATATAATGTCTGAGTTTCATAAATCAAAAGTTTTAGTTTGTGATGATTAGTAGCCGGGATTTTGCGTCAGTTTTCCTGCACTCAGGTCGATTTCAGCTTGAGGTATGGGTATAAGTTCATTTTTCCCAGCTTTGAACCCTTTGGGTCCGAATACCTGCTCGCCGCGGCCCTGCCTGATCACATCAAAGAAACGGTCAAATTCCATGGCCAGTTCAACACGACGTTCATTCCATATCGCTGTTCGTAAGGTTGCCTGGTCGTTCGCAGTGATATCAGGTAAGATAGCCGGATTCCCTCCCCTCGCGCGCGCGCGAACACGATTGAGTGAGGTCCTTGCCTGGGCAAGATTATTTAGTTCATTGGCAGCTTCTGCGTTCATGAGCAATATTTCTGCAAAACGCATGACCCTGATATTCTGCTCTGCGCCTTCGCTACATTCAACATACCTGCTGAAAGGCACATAAGACTTTTGGTTGAACCTGGGATTATCACCGATTGCCGGGATGAGGTCACCCTGGGGGGTTGTTTCTCCGCGGAATATGATCGTTGCATCACGACGGGGATCGTTAGGTTCATAAGCGGCTGCGAGTTCAGCAGTTGGCACGTTAAAACCCCATCCTCCACCACGAGTACCTTTCACACCTTGCACCTGCGAATATTGAGAGTTGGAAGCATCACAATTACCCGGTAAGTAGGTTGCCTGGATTTCGAAGACCGACTCTACGCTATTCTCATTTTCCACCCGGAACAATTTCTCATAATTCGGGAAAAGGTCATATCCCATGGTCATTACCTGGTTCGTGAGAGAGAGTACATCAGCCCATTTTTTCTGATACATGGCGACCTTGGCATGCATGCCCAGCGCCGCGCCTTTTGTTATACTTCCGATTTCTGTGGGAGCGTAACTCTGGGGAAGAACGGCTGCTGCCTCAGTGAGATCTTTTTCTATTGCTGCATATACTTCAGCCCTGGGAGTACGCGGAATGTTATATTCTGTTGCATCAGCCGGCACCTTTAGCCGCAGCGGCACATCACCGAACGCACGCACCAGGCGGAAATAAGAATATGCACGAACAAACTTAGCTTCTGCCAGGATCCTGGATTTTAATGCCTCATCCATAGTTATCCCGGGCACATTATCCAGTATCTGGTTGGCGAAATTTACGTTCTGATATTGTCCTTTCCAGAAGTCCAGCGTCTGTCCCTCGGTAGCCGTATGCGTAAAGTTGTCGTAGTTATTGTGAAATGCTGCATCACCGGGAGTGCTGCCTTTTTCTGCTTCGTCCGACCCCATGCTCTCAACGGCGATAGGTGCGAAGGCAACATTGGTCCATCCCCTGAGGTTCCCGTACATGGCATTTTTTGCCTGTATGGCATGTTCCTGGGTTTTCCAGAATTCCTGGCTCGGTTGCTTTCCCTGGGGGTCAACCTCAAGGAAATCCTTGCTGCAACCTGTCTGAAGGATCAAACCGGTGAGCAGGCCAAGCCCCGCAATTTTACTTATATATTTATTGAAACTTTTCATAATTGAATTTTTGTCGTTAGAAAGTAACATTCACACCAAAATTGTAAGTGGCATACAATGGATATACGTTAATGTCGATCCCTGCGTTCGTTGGAGTACCTCCGACTTCAGGACTAAATCCACTGTACTTAAACCAGTTTACGGGATTTTGTGCATTTACATAAACCCGGAAGCGATTGATCTTCCAGCGGTTGGTCAGACTGGCTGGTAATGTGTAACCGAGCTGAACATTCCTGATGCGGAGATAGCTTCCATCCTCAACGTAGTAGGAACTTGGGTCAAGATTATTCCCGGTTGTATTTGCAGAAGGGAAAGTATTGGAAGTGCCTTCGCCCCGCCAGCGTTTATCAAAAAATTCCTGTGTATAGTTCTCATTTCCATAACGAACATTCTGCGTGCCGTTATAAACGTCTACATCTGCCACTCCCTGGAAGTCTAACATCAGGTCGAATTCTTTGTAGGTCCAGTTTGTATTCAGCCCGAAGTTGTAACGTGGGTTTGGATTTCCAAGCACAACACGGTCAAGTGCACTGATCTGTCCGTCAGGTTTTCCCTGCGAACCGCTGACATCTGCAAAAATGAAATCTCCTGGTTTTGCATTCGGCACATGCACAGTTGAGTTGATCTGTGCCTGGTTCTGAAATATTCCAACAACCTGGTACCCCATGAATTGCCCGATCGGCTGTCCGACTACTGTCCTGGTGGTACTGTTGCCAGCCACGGTACCTGCACCTCCCGCAAATATTGGGTTAGCGCCCGTGGTGGTGGACAACACTTTATTATCATTGATACTTAAGTTGGCTCCAACGCTATAACTGAAATCTTCATTGATATTGTCTTTCCAGTTAACCGTAAATTCATAACCCTGGTTCTGGAAAGTTGCCTGGTTTGCAATGATATTACCGGTCCCAGTTCCGATTGAACCAAGAACAGGCAGATCAAATATTGCCTGCTCGGTTTTACGGTTATAAAATCCGGCTTCCACAAATAAACGACTATCCAGAAAGGCCATCTCAAGCCCAATGTCGGTGCCCACACCGCGTTCCCAGTATGTGGTAGGAGGTACAATGCTGTTTACACTTGCACCTGTAGCAGGAACTGATGGCTGGCCGAAAAATGCAGACAGTTGCGGTGTTTGAGTCACTGTGAGTATAGACAGGTTTGAAGGTACAGCGGCGTTTCCCACCTTTCCCCATGATCCCCGGAGTTTAAGGTTATCAAAGATCTTCTGATTGGTCATAAAATCTTCCTGACTTATAACCCAACCCACACCAACGGAAGGGAAATACCCCCAACGTTCATCTCCAAAAAATTTCGACGATCCGTCAGCTCTCAAAGAAGCCGTCAACAGATATTTATCCATAAAGGCATAGTTCACACGACCGAAGTAAGAAGCTATGGTAGAAAGATCGCCTTCATCTGTTGCAGTGCTTGAACCGGTACTGCCTAACCGAAGATATAGATCGCCCCGGGTGTTAAAGGGCACATTCTGCGCGGTACCGGTCATCTTGTATGATTTGTAGCGTTGTGCACCCTGGCCCGCCAGCGCAGTTATATTATGGTCACCAAATCTTTTTGTGTACGTAAGTGTATTTTCAATGATCCAGTTCCTTGTATCGGCTCTTGAAACCGTTAGCTTGCTGACATTATTGTTTTGTATAGTTGTCGCATAATAAGCCGGTGCATACCCGAGTACTTCACCTTCGCCATACTCACCGCCGATACTGGTGCGGAAAGTCAGTTCTTTAAGGATCTTCAGTTCTGCAAAGACGTTGCCGGTCAGCCGGTAAGTTTTTGAACGTTGATTGAAAAAATCCAATGTAACCTGTGGATTTGAAAAATTACCTGTTGGATAATCACCCGGATCACCATAACTACCATCTGAATATTTAACCGGGATCACAGGAGGTGCAATAAATGCCTGGTAAAATATGTTTCCATTGATATCCCTTGAATCAATGCCCGCAGCTGTAATGGTATAGCCGACTTTTAGCTTATCGAAAATCTGGAAGTCGTTTTGGAAACGGCCGGTGAAGCGGTTAAAAGTATTTCCTTCCACATTACCCTCCTGCTTAAGATAACCTAAGGAAAGATTGTAGGTCGATTTACCACCACCCCCGCTTACAGAAACCTGGTGATTGGTAATGAGGGCATCTCTCAGGATTACATTGTACCAATCGGTTCCTTCCTCAAAGTTGTCTGGATTAAGAACATTGCTTCCACCGTTAATCGTGGATTTTTCATTAGATAATATGGCGTATTCCTTTGCATTAGCCATCTCAACCCGGTTGGTAACCAACTGTGCCCCGATATGCCCGGAATAGTTGACGACTGCTTTACCTGACTTTCCTTTTTTGGTGCTGATCAAAACAACACCGTTGGCTGCACGAATACCATAAATAGCCTCACTGGAGGCATCTTTCAGGATATTCATACTTTCAATATCCGCAGGGTTCAGAAAGCTAATGTCATCAAACCAAACCCCGTCAACGACATATAATGGATTTGCACTTCCATAAACGGTGCCCAGCCCACGAATTCGAATTTGTGGCGAAGCACCCGGGGAGCCTGAATTTGTTATCTGCACACCGGCAACCCTTCCCTGTAAACCACTGATTGGATTTATTGATGGTTGCTTGCTGATATCTTCTCCACGCACTGTAGCTACTGCCCCTGTCACGTCGATTTTCCGCTGAGTTCCGTAACCGACAACAACGACCTGCTCAAGTTCCTTACCGCCTTCTGTGAGCACAACATCAATTGACGTTTTGCCGGCAGTGGAAATTTCCTGGTCCGCAAAACCTACATACGAAATGATAAGCACTGCCCCATCGGGAACGGTGATTGAAAAGCTGCCACTGGAATCGGTAGTTGTTCCGGCGTCGCTTCCTTTCACACGGACAGAAGCTCCCTGGACAGGCTCGCCAGCAGTATTAGTAACCCGGCCGGTAATTGTTGCCCTTACTATGTTTGTGTTCTGCGCTTTCAGCACTACGAGATTATTTTCCAGAAGCTCAAATGAAACGGAAGTGTTTTTGAAGAGCCTGGTCAGTACTGAAATCACATCTTCCTCAGAAGCAGTAATGGATACTTTGCCGTGGGCATTTAATAAACGCTGATTGTAGAGAAAACGATAGTCAGATTTTTTTTCGATAGCAGAGAGTACTTTCTTTATATCCGTAGACTGCATGTCAAGGCTGATCTTCGATTCAGGGGAAACGTGGGCTGAAACCTGGAGACATGTGGCCAAAATCATGACTGCAGTCAATTTCATAATGAACAGGCACTTCAACAGGCGATACTTTCCGGGTGACCCGGAAAAAATCATTTTTTTCTTCATATTTTAAGCATTGAGGCGTGAATAAATGGTAGGGCAACTTTCCGAGGGTCGCCGTACCGCACTAATCTGGCGGGAAATGTTAGCGCATTTCCCGTTTTTTATTTGTCAGGTAGAGTTCGATAACTTCATGAGGTTTCGTTTGTTAGTTTGATTAATTTATTTCCGGTTAGCATTTGCGGTTAGCCGGAAATTGTTTGTTGAGTTTTCATGATAACGGTGTCTGGTCATGGTGATGCGGGTGATATCGTAACGCCTGAAGGCCGGATCATATAATCAAAATCACCCGTGATGGAGAGAGCGTGTAATGCCTGTTGAATCGTTTCTTTTTCAAATATTCCGGTAAATCTTAAATCCTTTAAAAACTCCTTTTCAAACTCTATTTGAACTCCATACCATTTCTCCATTTTTGATGCGATGTCTACTAAAGCTTCATCCTGGAAAACCAGTTGGTTTTCTACCCATGAAGTTTCTATGATAATGCTGTCGGCTTGTTTAAAATGGGTAACATCCCTGATGGCCATGGCGGGTTCGTCCACAGATTTCCCCGCATTTTGCTTGTCCGGCCGGGGCACAGAATCGTTGGAGATAACAAGTTTTTGACTGGGACGGAGAATAATTTTCTTCCGGTCTCCCGCTGTTAGTCGTATTTCGAGACTTCCACTGATCAATGCCGCTTCGCTGGTTTCTTCACCCGGATAAGATTTAACATTAAAACTCGTACCAAGCACCCTGAGATCCATCCGGGGAGTATGAATGATGAATGGATTTGCAGAGTCTTTAACCACGATAAAATAAGCTTCACCTATAAGTTTAACTTCGCGGTTATCTTTTCCAAAACTTTCATTATAGGTGAGAGTTGTTTCTGCGTTTAGCCATACCCGTGAACCATCGGGCAATACCGTCTTTGTTTTCGAACCGTTTTTTGTTGAAATTTCACTCATCGCTGCAGCCTTTGTCGCATCGCGCTTCCGCGGCATCAGCAGGTAAGTGATCGTTAATATCGCAACAAGCGTTATGAAGTATGGAAGCAGGTTAACACTTCCTGCTTTATGTGTGAGAGGATGCGCATTTCTTAATCTTACCAGGTGTGCCTCATAAGCTGCCTCGCTTTCAGCATCCGGTTCTTCAGGATCCATATCATAGGTATCAGGAACCCATAGATCACTTATTGTTTGTAAGGGGAAATGTATATCTGGGTTAGTTCGTAGAAATTGTTCCAGCTCAGTTTGTTCTTCACTTGTTATTTCTCCTGCAAGTTTGCGGGCCATTAAAGTCCAGATCCGATCTCTTACCATATAGTTGACGTGTATGTATATGGAGACGCCTTCCGGTAGAATCTACCAAGCCAATGAAAAGAAAGATTGATGATGCCTTTCGGGACGCCTACTCTTTGGTCACGATTCTCTTGCAGGAGGCAAACTGGAACTAACGGTTCTTAGATCGAACTGTATGGATTCTGCTATTTTGCGGAGAGCAATAGCGAGCTGGTTATCTATGGTTTTTATGGAGATGTCAAGTATCTGGGCAATCTCTTTATATCTCAGGCGGTCCTCGCGTACCATCTTGTAAACAATCTTGCAGCGGGGTGGCAATGAGTCGATCGCTCTTTCGAGTTTTGACATCATTTCTGCAGTGATCATCAGCTCCTCCGGATCCTGCGTATTATTCTGAAGCTCTACATCAAGCTCATCGAGCCCGATCGGTGATAGCTTTTGTTGGGAGTGAAGATATCTCAGCGTATTATTTTTTGCACTTACATAGAGGTAGATCTTCAGGTTCCTGATCTCGTCAACATGTTTGCGGTTTTGCCAGATCTTAATAAAGACGTCTGAAACTATCTCTTCGGCTACCTCTCTTAATGACACAAATGATCCCGTGAAGTGAAGAAGCGGTTTATAAAACAGGTAAAAAAGCTGCCTGTACGCCGATTCGTCATCATATAAGGCTATTCGCCTTTGTAGCTCTAATAATTCTAAAGGAGTTGGCATCTGCAATCTTGCTTTATAGAGAACCCCTGTGAGTCTAAATAAGCCATATGCAAGTTAACTGAAAAAAATTATAAGATTTCTGTGTTTCCCTGCATGAATTTTTCTAATTTCGCAGACCTGCAAAAACTCAATTGCCTCATTTCTCTGTTTTTGCAGCGAGTTCTTTCTCGTTTTAAGGCTTTCAAAGCCAACTAATGGACCCTTAGCTCAGCTGGTTAGAGCATCTGACTCATAATCAGAGGGTCGCTGGATCGTGCCCAGCAGGGTCCACCAGGTATTGTCAGTTGTACAATTGCCGAATGTTAGGTAAGAACCGTTGCTTATTTAATATTGAATGCTGGTTATCAAAGGAGGTATGCCTCTTTCCGGTATTCAATATTAAACAGGCAATATTAAATTGAAATCTTCCTTAACAGTTCTTTAACCGGCTACAGGATACATTTGACAATCATTTATGTTTATGAAAAAATTACTTATTGCGTTCCTGCTGGCAGGTTCCGTTTCCCAATTGTCAGCTCAGGATTCACTTACTACTTCAGGTACCCAGGTTCAGGACTCCATCATCAAGGCCAACACACAACCAAAAAAGCAAAAAAAAGACTGGAGCAAAGTCAATATCGATAACCGCACCGGTGATCATTTCATTCTTCAGTTTGGTATGAATTTCTGGACAAAGGCTCCGGATTCAATTGCTATCAAGGGGTTTAACCGTACGTTCAATGCTCACCTGATGTATGATCTGCCTTTTAAAACCAACCCACGTTTCAGCGTGGCGCTTGGACTTGGCGTGGGCGTCGATAATACCTATTTTGATAAAGTAATCGTAGATATCACAGGTCGTAAAGCTAATAAACTCACTTTTGACGATGTGTCCGATACAACACATTTTAAAAAATACAAAGTGATGAATACCTACCTCGAGGTTCCGCTGGAACTCAGGTTTACTTCTAATCCCGAAAATTATAATAAGGCGTGGAAATTTGCGCTGGGCGCAAAGATCGGAACAATGGTTGGAGCTGTTGCAAAAGGAAAGACCTGGCAGAGCAGTTCGGGTGCAACTATCAATGCCTACACCGATAAAGAAAAATCAAAAAGATTTTTCAATAGTACGCGACTGGCGGTTACAGGCAGGCTCGGGTATGGAATCTTTAGTTTTTTTGCAGTTTACCAGGTTAATGCATTTATCAAGGAAGGTTTTGGCCCGGATATCAGACCCCTGCAAGTTGGAATTGCGATCAGCGGATTATAATGGTTCACCACACAATATCAAAAAAGCCGCATCTAATGATGTGGCTTTTTTATTGCAAAACGTACCTTCACAACAAATAATTTAAGTTTTGCTAGATAACAAAGTAGTTTACAAAGAGGAACAAGCGGTACTTGTGGGTCTTATTTATGGAACTCAAACGGAAGCGCAGGTCAAGGAATACCTTGAGGAGCTTGCGTTCCTGGCTCTTACGGCCGGTGCCACGACAGTGAAAAGATACATCCAGAAACTACCTCATCCTGACAGTCGCACGTTTATCGGAAAAGGCAAGTTGGAGGAGATCAAACAATATCTTGAAGGGAAAGATATTGGGCTGGTCATTTTTGATGATGAACTGACCGGTTCCCAGATCCAGAATATTGAAAAGATCCTGGACACAAAGGTGATCGACCGATCAGATCTTAT
The DNA here is from genome assembly GCF_054461535.1 of Flavitalea antarctica. Taxonomy (NCBI): domain Bacteria; kingdom Pseudomonadati; phylum Bacteroidota; class Chitinophagia; order Chitinophagales; family Chitinophagaceae; genus Flavitalea; species Flavitalea antarctica. Next base: position 4,738 of record NZ_JBTLQG010000009.1, on the reverse strand, counting down.
CCTTGATATTTTTGCCCGGCGCGCACAAACCGCACAGGCGAAAACCCAGGTGGAACTTGCCCAGTATCAATACCTATTGCCAAGGCTGAAGGGGATGTGGAGCCACCTTGAGCGTTTAGGAGGGGGTATCGGAACCAGGGGACCGGGTGAAACGGAAATTGAAACTGACAGGCGGATCGTGAAAGAAAAAATCAGCCTGCTTCGTAAACGCCTCAGCGTCATCGACAAACAAGCGGCTGTGCAAAGACAGGAACGTGGTGAATTTATCCGGGTTGCCCTGGTTGGTTATACAAACGTCGGCAAGTCGACGATCATGAATCTTCTCAGCAAAAGCGAGGTATTCGCCGAGAACAAACTCTTCGCAACGCTGGATACAACTACCCGGAAAATTGTATACGAGACCACCCCATTCCTCTTAAGCGATACTGTAGGATTCATCCGCAAACTTCCGCATCACCTGGTTGAGAGCTTTAAGAGCACTCTTGATGAAGTCCGGGAGGCGGATATACTTTTGCATGTTGTAGATATTTCTCATCAACAATTCGAGGATCAGCTCGGGGTTGTAAACAGCACCCTTCAGGACATCAAAGCCTTCGACAAGCCAACCATCACCATCTTCAACAAGATGGACGTGTACGAGAAAAACACTTTCGACGAATGGCTTGAGCCCGAAGTAAAGCAGGAGATACTGAATGATCTGAAAGAAAAATGGCAGCGTGAAACCAACGGCAATGCTGTTTTCATCTCTGCCATAGAGAGAACAAATATCGACCAGTTGCGCCATGCTATCTTGTCAAAGGTGAGAGAACTCTATAAGATCCGCTATCCGTATAAGACAGAATTTTTATATTGATCAGAAGAAATAATGAATCATTTGTTCAATGTGATCAGATAACCTGACATCTGTATCTTATGACATCTGCGTTATGACAACTGTATCACATGACATCTGTATCACATCCCATCTGTCACGTGAAATTTGTATCACATGACATTTGTATGATCTGACGTCTTTCTGACCTGACATCTATATGCCCTGTCATCTGTATCACATGACATTTGTATCACATGACATTTCTAAGATCTGACATCGCATGCTCTGACATCTATATCCCCTAACCTATGATATATCATCTAACATATTATATATCATCTAATATCTTGCTTATCACCTTATTTCTTAGACAACCTGAAATCTTGCATATCAATCCTGCTTCCTTGCAAAAGATTACTTCCCGGAAAACCCAATCCTCCCGATGAGTGCCTGGTTCAAAGCAGTGGCGTCTGCGGACGAACTCATCGTCGGTCCCAATGGCATTGCTGTGATTGAGCTGCGCAGCAAAAAGATTTGCCTGGTGAAACAGGCCGACCAGTGGCATGGTTTTGCTTACACCTGTCCTCATGCGAGTGGCATTATGGCAAATGGCCACCTCGATGCAATGGGCAATATTGTTTGCCCGGTGCATCGGTACCGTTTCAGTCTAAAAAACGGTCGCAATACCAGTGGAGAAGGATATTATTTGAAAACCTACCCGGTTGAAGAGCGATCTGACGGATTGTATGTTTACATGTCGACGGGCCTGTTTAGTTGAGAATCACCAGTGTAAGAAAAATTCACATTTCTGTTAAGAATTCTCATCTGTTAAGAATTCTCATCTGTTGAGGATTCTCACATTAGTTGAGGATTGCTCGCTGATCTGTGCGTGTCTTTTTTACTTGAGCATTAAATGTTTAGGGAATCCTGAACAATCAACTAATTAGGCGTGTTTATCGTCCAGACAACAGCTTAAACTTCCAATTTGGAGAACAGAGTGTTTGCTTCACTAAAATTCTTGAGTCAAACTGAAGCCGGACATGACCGGTCAGTGCGGACCTTATGGCGGACATTAAATGAAAGTTAAGCTTGATGATGCGCTTTTTCCAGGAGTCAATCGTGCTTAAATTCGGGTATCCTCTGCAAATCCGTTAAACGCTCACGATCGCTGGTTGCCATAATTAAATTATTAAATTAATTGCTATGGGTATCTGGGAATGGATCATCAATGTGGACAAAGAGTTGTTTACGCTTATTCACGTTGAGGGTGCAGTGACGTTTTTGGATGGATTTATGAAGTTCCTCCGCCACCAGTACACCTGGATACCTTTATATGCATTCCTCCTATATTTCATTATTCGGTACGGTAAAAAACAAGCTCTCCCTTTTATTGTTATTACGGTTTTGTGTTTCGCAATTACGGATTACGCCAGTGCCAGCATTTTTAAGCCCATGCTGGGTCGATTAAGGCCCTGCCATGACCCGGAGCTGGCAGATGAGATCCGGGGCCTGGTCGGATGTGGTGGTGTATATTCATTTCCCTCTTCCCATGCATCAAATCATTTCGGGCTGGCTACATTCTGGTTTTTTGCAATTCAACGGATGGCAGCCAAAAAATGGTACTGGCTCTGGTTCTGGGCATTTATTATCTGTTATGCGCAGATTTACGTTGGAAAACATTATCCGCTTGATATTGCCGGAGGTGCGTTACTGGGTTTCATAACCGGTATGTTATGTTTCAGAATTTATGACAAATGGACCTCTCACCGCTCAGGGAGCACATCAAACCGCGATACTAATCTTGCCAACACCCGGAAATACGCTTAACAGCCTCTCAATTATGAAATAAGAAATGCACCTATGAGCTGCGAAATGCATTTATGGGATTTCAAATGAGCTTATGGATGCAAAAAGCTCATGAGATATCAAATGAGCTTATGGACACGAAATATGCTTATCAGATGCACAATGAGCTTCTTATAGATCGAACTAACGATCTTTGCCCGGAGAAAGTCATCCCATATGGACAAACAGCCTGACCAGGTTCAGTTCTCCCTTTTACTTAAGGTACTTATTGCGGTGGCGGTGTTTGCCAACTTTGCACCTTTATTTGTTACCATCATAGGTGGTGACGGAACCTTGTACGCGTCCATCGCCAAGACGATGGCGATTAACAACGACTATGTCAATCTGTACGCTGAAGGGCGCGACTGGCTCGATAAGCCGCACTTTCCATTTTGGGTGACAGCATTATTTTTTGAGATCTTCGGTATTCATGGCTGGTCCTATAAACTTCCTGGTATCCTTTTTTTGATGTTGGGCGCCTGGTACACCTATCTTTTCGCTAAAAAATTATACAATACAGAGACCGGTCTTCTGTCGGCCTTGATTCTCCTGACCGCGGAGCATATCCTTCTTTCCAGTAACGATGTCCGTGCTGAGCCATATCTGACCGGATTGATCATTGCTTCTGTTTATCATTTTGTCTGCCTTCAGGAACGTTACCGACTCCGCGACCTCTTGCTGGGAAGTTTGTTCGCCGGTTTTGCGGTGATGACGAAAGGCATATTTGCGCTCCTGCCAATAGGCGGCGCCATTGTTGGTCACCTGACCGTGACCGGCAACCTGCGTCAGCTGTTTCGAATACGTTGGTTAGCCGCAATCATTTGTACCGCGATATTTGTTCTTCCCGAGTTGGTCACGCTCTGGCTTCAGTTTGATCGGCACCCTGAAAAAGTCGTTTTCGGCCGGACCGGTGTTTCCGGGGTGCGGTTTTTCTTCTGGGATAGCCAGTTCGGACGATTCTTTAATACCGGGCCAATCAAGGGTAAAGGTGATCCTTCCTTCTTTATTCACACCTCTCTCTGGGCTTTCCTTCCCTGGAGCATTCTCATGTTCATAGCCGTTGGTAAGCGATTCAGTAAATTTCGGAAACCTGACCTTGAATGGTATAGTTTTTTCGCGGCGATACTGACGTTTTTACTCTTTTCCTTGTCGCGTTTTCAACTACCTCACTATCTTAATATCGTGTTTCCTTTTTTTGCAGTCATGACTGCCGATTACCTTTTGAAACTCGACCCGGGAGTTGCTATCAGGCGTGTACTCAGGCTACAGACCACCCTGATAATAATGCTGGTTCTGGGAGCGCTGGCATTGCAGATCTTTTATCAGCCTTCCCGGATTGGTTGGTTGGTAATTGCCGCTTCGATTGTGGCCTTAATACTGGTATTGAGGGCCAATAGCTTTGGAACCAGGCAGCGCATTATCGCCGTCTCCAGTGTTGGCATTATCGGCATCAACCTTTATCTGTTTTGGATCTTATATCCCGATCTATTAAAATATCAATCAGGCAGTGAAGCAGCATTTATCGCAAACACTCAATATCGGGGGGTGCCAGTGGTGCAATACAAACAGCACTCATATCCTTTGGAGTTCTATATCGATGCTCCCGTTTCCACTATTGATACATTATCTGCGATAGACAGCTTGCAACGTCCGTTGTTATTATATGTCGGTGAATCTGCTGATACATTGCTGGCGGGACCGGGAATTATTCTTCCAAACTTCAGGATCAGCAGGTTGAATGGAAAATTCATCAATAAAACCCGGAGAGCCGCCCAGCTGCAGTGGTCAAAACTGGAGTTGATTAAATAAAACAAGGCCGATCCTGTAAATAATTGAATTTTCATTTTGTAAAGAACTCAAAATCCTTATTTTTGCAACCCCAATTGATTGAGGTTGTCAACAATTGGAGATCATATTCCTCCTTAGCTCAGTTGGTTAGAGTCCCGCACGTGCGGGATTAATCAGAAGGGCAAAAGAGAATAACCAGTTAAAAACACAATTACATATTCCTCCTTAGCTCAGTTGGTTAGAGTCCCGCACGTGCGGGATTAATCAGAAGGGCAAAAGAGAATAACCAGT